>NZ_JADCNN020000001.1:0-540347 GCF_014947195.2 Paenibacillus rhizolycopersici
GAGGAAAGAGCACTACCGTTTATTCGGTAGTGTTTTTTTGTTGTTGAGCAAATCGAGGCGAATTCCGTCACGCATATTTCCATCTATTTCATGTACAATAAGAAATGAAATTTTTAAGTGGAACTTGCACGAGGTTTTACAAGAATGAGATAGATGGAGGTCGCTGAGGGGAATGAAGCCGATATTGGAAGTGGCTGCAACATTCGGCATTGCCGAGGAGTTTGTAGAGTTGTACGGACGTTACAAAAGCAAATTGGATCCTAGCTTACGGGAGAAGCTAGGTGGCCGGCCCGACGGAAAATTGGTGCTGGTGACCGCGATGAATCCGACGCCGGCCGGCGAAGGAAAAACGCTAACCACGATTGGCCTGGCGCAATCGCTGAACGCCATCGGTGCGCCGACGATCGCGGCGCTGCGGGAGCCATCGCTCGGGCCTTGCTTTGGCATGAAGGGTGGTGCTACGGGTAGCAATAAAGCACAGCTGCTACCTTCCGAAGATATCAACCTGCATTTCACCGGTGATTTGCATGCCATTACATCGGCACATAATTTACTTGCGGCGATGCTGGATAATCATATTTTTCATGGGAATGCACTGCAAATCGATACGAATCGAATCTTATGGAAACGCGCGATGGATATGAACGACCGGAGCTTGCGACAAATCGTTGTTGGACTCGGCGAAGGAAACGGGAGCGTACATGAATCCGGGTTTATGATCACGACCGCCTCTGAAGTCATGGCGGTGCTGTGCCTGAGCGAAGATGCACTAGATCTCAAGCAGCGTTTGGGCCGGATCGTCGTAGCCTACAATATGAACGGTGAAGCGATCACCGCGGCGCAAATCGGCGCCGTGGATGCGATGACCGTTCTTTTGAAAGAGGCGATCAAGCCGAACCTTGTGCAAACAGCCGAAGGAACCCCAGCGATCGTTCACGGCGGACCGTTTGCCAATATCGCCCACGGCTGCAGCAGTGTTATCGGAACGAAAACTGCGCTCAAACTGGCAGAGATCGTCGTAACCGAAGCGGGCTTCGGCGCCGACCTGGGCGCGGAGAAATTCTTTGACATTAAATGCCGGCAAGCGGGTTTAAAGCCGGATGCGGCGGTGTTAGTCGTCACGATAAAGGCATTGAAATATAACGGCGGAGCGGCCAAGACGGAGCTGGATCAACCGAATTTGGAAGCGCTGCGGGCCGGACTTCCCAACATGAAACGGCATCTGGAGAATCTCCGGAAATTTGGGGTACCGGTGATGGTTGCGTTAAATCATTTTACCAGCGATGCGGAAGAAGAGATCTCGATCGTGAAAGAGGCATGTGCCCACTGGGGAGTAAAGGCAGAGCTATCCGATGTTTGGGCCAAAGGCAGCGAAGGCGGCAAAGAATTGGCGACAACCCTGCTCGGCATCCTGCAACAGGAAACCGCACGCTACTCACCGCTCTATGCGGACGATCTGGACCTTAAGACTAAAATGGAGACGGTCGTAGGAGAGATTTACCGTGGGGTTGGCATCAAGTTGAGCGCTAAAGCCGCGGCCCGACTGGAGGAACTTGAACGGCAAGGCTACGGCCGGCTACCGGTGTGCATGGCGAAGACGCCGTATTCGTTCTCCGACCAGGCGAATCTGCTGGGAGCTCCCGAAGGGTTCACGGTACAAATCAAGGATATCACCTTATCCGCAGGAGCCGGCTTCGTCGTCGTTCATACCGGCAATATTGTCACGATGCCCGGACTGCCGAAGGTGCCGGCGGCGGAGCGGATCCATTTGGACGAGCACGGAGAAGTTGCAGGTTTGTTGTAGCCAAGTAATCATGGGCATTTGACACTTCAGGTATCTTCTGACAGACTCTACATAAAGATTAGAGTTTAGAGAGTAGTCAATCGATGAAACGAGGTGGTTTTGTGGAAATCAGGCCATTGCGAGCGGTTGAGTTTGATGCCAGCCTGAGCTTGTCCGAATATGCTTTTCAATATAAGGTGAAGCCGGAGGACAGAGAAGAACGGCGAAAATCCTTTATTCCCGAACGTTCCTGGGGAGCGTTTGAGGGCGGCGAGCTGCTCGCCAAGCTCATGCTTCTACCCTTGCATCTGTACGTACAGGGACGCCCCGTCTCTATGGGAGGCATCGCCGGCGTGGCCACCTGGCCGGAGCATCGGCGGAGCGGACTTGTGAGGGAGCTGCTGGCTACCGCGCTTCGCCGTATGAATGAGCAAGGGCAAATCCTTTCTTGCCTTCATCCTTTCTCGATCCCTTTTTACCGGAAATTCGGCTGGGAGGTCTACACAGATTACAAGAAATATACCGTTAACATCGATAGTTTCCCCTCCAAAACGCTGGTTACGGGGAACGTTAAGCGGGGCGTAAAGGATATTGAGCTGTTGAACGGGATCTATCATTCTTTTGCCCAGCGATACAACGGAATGCTTGTCCGGGACGAAGAGTGGTGGAGGCGTATGGTATTAGGCGAGGAGGACCATACTGCCGTTTATTATGCTGAATCGGGGCAACCGGAAGGGTACGTGCTCTACCAGGTGAAGAACAAGGAGCTTGTTATTGACGAATTCGTATTCCTGAACGAGACGGCCCGTCAAGGCTTGTGGACCTATCTGGCCAACCACGACTCCATGGTAACCCAGGTGATCTTTGACCGCGTGCCGGCGGATGACCTGCTGCCGTTTCTGCTGCGCGACCCGCGCTGCAAGCAGGAAACCGTGCCGTATTTTATGGCTCGGATTGTCAATGCGGCGGCGTTCGTTGGCGACTATTCGTTTATTCCACCGGCTTCCACCAGCCCGATTCGCCTTGGCCTGCGAATTGAAGACGCGGCTGCGCCCTGGAACGAAGGGGATTGGCTGCTGGAGGTGTCCTCGGAAGGGAAGGGGAGCCTGACGCCGGCGAATCCTGCAGAATCCGGGTTGGCTTGTGACATCCAAACGCTGACAGCCATGCTGCTCGGCTATAAGCGGCCGCGGGAGATGTTCGCCTGCGGCAAATTAAGCGGCCCGGGAACCGATGCGGAAACGCTTGAACGGTTGATTCCCTTGAGCCAAACGGCATTACTGGACTTTTTTTAAAATCACATGATTGGCATTTTCGGTCGATTCCCCACTTCTTCAAGTGGGGGATCGGCTTTTTTTGTTTTCGATCAGAAAAATTCCAACCTGAAATCGCAATTTTACCTCCTCAAAAACCGAGTCCGTTTTAGCTAGACTAATAGTATAAATTCGGATGCAGGAAAGGATTTACCCGCAATGAAGAGAAGACAATGGTTGGCTGTTCTACCGCTTGCCGCCATGATGATTTCTTTGCTAGGCGCTTATGGCGTAATCAATGCGGCGAATAACGAGGAGAATCAAGTTCCGGGCATGTCCGAAGGCAGTCAAGGTTATCCCATTGAGCTGACTTTCTGGGCGTTGGGGAATACCCATTACGCGACCCTGGCTCAAGAGTATATGGCGGAGCATCCAAATATTAAGATCAACATTAGTATCCAAACCGATACATTCGCGCACCATGACCGCATGGAGTCAGCCTTGTCTTCTGGATCGGGCGCACCGGATATCTTCATGCTGGATCGGGAGTTTATGGAACGGTTCGTGAACGCACAGGACCAATTTTATAACCTATATGATTTCGGAGCAAAAGGCATCGAAGTGGACTATCTGTATTGGGCCTGGAAACAGGCGACTTTGGTGGATGGCTCTTTTCAATTGGGCTTGCCGGCCGGTATCAGTCCGACCGTTGTATACTACCGCGCAGATTTAATGGAGCGGGCGGGTCTTCCGGCCGATCCAGAGGAATTTAGCGCCGCGATTAACAAATGGGACAAATTTGCCGCGGTGGCGAAGCGGTTCACGGAAGAAACCGGACTCCCGTTTGCGGATTCGACAGATTTGGTATACAACGGACTTCGGGATCAATCGACAGACCGGATTTATTTCAATAAAGTCGACGGGTCCTTTATCGGAGATACGAATCCGCAGGTGAAAAAGGCGTATGACTATACGGTAAAAGGCATTCGGGAAGGGTGGATCGGCAACTGGACATTGGGGTCTCCGGAATGGGAAAATGCGATCCGCGAGGGTGACGTTGGCGTCATCCTCGGCCCGACCTGGATGGAAGAAACGATCCGTAGCGCGAACGAGACTGCAGGGAAGTGGCGGATTGCCCAAATTCCGGAGGGCTCCGGCAGTTGGGGAGGCACCTTTTTGACGCTGCCGAAGCAAGGAAAACATCCGAAGGAAGCTTACGATTTCATCACCTGGCTGACAAACAAGGACAATCAGTTGAAGTCGTTTCAAGCAAGTGGTCAGTTGCCATCGATCCCGGCGGTATATAACGAACCGGCATTCAAAGCCGATCAAGACGAATTTTTTGGTGGCCAGGTCATTTCGGAAGCCTACGCACGATCGGCACAACGCGTAAAGCCGGTTTATTACGGGCCACGTTTTGAGCAAGTTGATACGTTGATTAAGCATGCGCTCCGAAATGTATTTGAGAACAAGACGGACCCGCAAAGTGAATGGGATGACGCCATGAAACGGGTCGCAGACGCGGCTTAATCATAGATTTTGAATGGATACGATAAACCTGATTCGCAAGGGGCTAGCCCTCTTGCGATTTTCTCTTTGTTAAGAAGCAAAGGAATCTGTCGTGCCATGAAGAATAATAGAGTAGGAGATGCATAGGAGGAACGAAATGAAGCTTCGTCGAAAAATCTTGCTGGCTATTATTCTTCTCGTCTTTATTCCCGTCATTCTGATGGGCTCGATATCGTACTACAGCTTCTCACGCGCCATGGAGAACAAATCCAACAATTTCTATTGGGTCTCCTTGCTCGAAACCGACCGTAAGCTGAAGTTTGCACTGAACGAAGTGACGACCGTATCCAACTCGGCGATCGCGCAGCCGGTGATTCAGAAGCTGGTGAAGCAGCCGAATTTCACGGTGACCTATGAGCAGAAACAAGACATCAACAATCTGATTAACCACCCGATGATCACCTCCTTCGGGTTGTATTCCAAGGACAAGCTGCAGTATCAATATAATGAGGCGATGTCCGTCAGGGATTTGAAGCAGCAAAGCTGGTATGGAGCCATGGAAGCCGCCGAAGGTCGCCCGGTATGGGTAGGTCCAGGCGAGAACGGCTCCGCGGCGACGGGGAAGCCAGTTCTGATCCAAGCCCGCCTGATTAAGGATTACTATTCGCTAGAGGATATCGGTGCTTTAATTATTTATGTGAAACCCGATATTTTGGACCAGGTTTTTTGGGATGCCGCGACCTTAAAGCAAGGGGATATTCTACTCGTCAACAAGCTGGGGAACATCGTGTTCGACAAGTCCGGCACCCATATCGGAGAACGCACGGAATTTCCCTTCCTGACCCATGACGAGCCGGAAGGAAAGGGCTACTATACGGCCAAATATCAAGGAGAAAAGTCGCTGATTACCTACTTGCCTTCGCATAACAAGGATTGGTACCTGGTGGCCATTACACCAAGCAAGCTGATCGCTTCGGAATCGAACTCCATCCGCAACATCGCGATTGTGTTGGTTCTGGTATCATTGATCTCGGCTTTCCTGTTCGACCGTTTTTTCGTCCGCCGCCTGGTGCGCAGCATTATCGGGGCGGTGAACGGGATGAAACGAGTGCAGCAGGGGATATTCGTACCGATCACGTCCGCGGTCCGCAGCGAAGACGAGACGGATTTGCTGGTCGATGGCTTCAACCGGATGAGTACGCAAATTTCCGAATTGATCGAGCAGGTGCAGACCGAGCAGGCGCGTAAGAAAGAATTTGAGCTTCAGGCGCTTGTCGCCCAAATCAATCCGCATTTTATTTACAATTCGCTGGAGTCGATCAATTCGCTGGCCGTCTTGCAGGGAAATAAGGATATTAGTAAAATGGTGGTCTCGCTCGGCAAGCTGCTGCGAATCAGTATAAGTGAAAATCAGCAACTGATCACGCTTTCAATGGAAATGGAGCATGTGCGGCACTATCTGGACATTCAGAAATTTCGCTTTGAGGATCAATTCGACTATCATATTGGAATCCCCGAATCGCTTAAATACTTCTTGACCCAGAAGCTCATTGTACAGCCGATCGTAGAAAATGCGTTGTACCATGCGATCGAACCGATGCAGGAGAAAGGGCTGATCTCGATCACGGCCAAGGAGGACGATCGGGATATTATGATTGATGTGACGGATAACGGGCCGGGCTTCAGTTCGGATACGCTGATGAATCTGTGGAGCAAGGACGGGAGCCCGAAGAATTACCGGGGGACCGGCGTCGGGCTCAAAAATGTGCACGAACGGCTGCGCATCCGATTTGGCGCCCGCTACGGCATCTTGATTTGCTCTTCTCCCGGATACGGCTCCACCATTCGCATCCGCATTCCGAAAATTCTCCACGAACCAGGAGCGGCCAAACGATAAAGGCGGACAAAGGAGGCGGACAACATGAAAAAATGGTTCTTAAACTGGGGTTGGATCGCCGTTTATGCTGTAGTGCTGGCGATTTCCGTGCTGATCATCGCTGCCGACGGACACGAGCCGATCGAGGAGAAACAGGCGGAGAAGGTCACGATAACCTTTCGTCACTTCTGGATCAAGGAGCATGACCGGCAGATGCTAGATATCGTTGAGGACGTCGTCGCCAAATTTCAAGAGACGCATCCCAACGTGAAGGTGAATTTTGAGGGAATGGACCAGACTGTCCATCGTGAGCAAAAGCTGAAGAGCGAGATGGTGACCGGGACACCTCCCGACATGTTCGTGTTGTTTGGGGGCGCGGAAATCGAGCCGTATGTCCGTTCCAACCGGTTGATGGATCTGACCGATTTCGTGGAGAAAAACGGGCTGAAGCAGGAATTCCAGGACTTACACTTGTGGACCTTCGACAACCATATTTACGGCTTACCGATTGAGGGGAACGCCGAACCTTTATTCTATAACAAGGAAATATTCCGTGAACTGGGGTTAGAACCGCCGCAAACGCTGGAGGATTTAAACGAAGCCATTCGCGTTTTGACCGCCCACCAGATCACGCCGTTTGCGCTCGGGAATGAGGAACGTTGGCCGGCGGCCATCTTCGCGCATTATTTAATGGACCGCTATGCAGGTCCGGGGCTGATCGAAGAACTGGTGCAAGGCGACGAGTCGTTAAGCTTCCAAAATCCTTATTATTGGAAAGCGTTTAAGCAATTGAAAACCTGGATTGACGAGGGCGCCTTCTATGAGCCGGCCAACGACCTGTCGACCGAGGAGGCTATCGAGCGGTTCACCAGCGGCGAAGCCGCGATGTACCTAAACGGGAGCTGGGATATCAACCTGTTCCACAACGAGAAGGCACCGGCCGGGTTTCAGAATCAGGTCGGCGTCCTCCCGTTTCCTTCGCTGTCGAAGGGAGGCAATCAATCGATTGCCGGAGGTTACACGATCGGGATTGGCTTGTCCTCTAATTTGGAGGAAACGAAATGGGAAGCGGCACAGGAGCTGCTGAAGGCTTTTTATACCGAGGAGGTACAGCGGCGTATCGTTTACGAGGCCTTGCGTATCCCTTCGATGAAGATTACGTACGATTCGGAAAAAACGGGACCGGTCTTTGCTCAGGTCGTGGAAATGATGGAGCGAAGCAGCCAAAGCTTCGTGCCGTATGACAACGTACTTCCGCCTGAGGTCAACAAGACTTTCCTGAAGGTGTTGGAGGAAATGATCGGCAAGCAGGCGACGCCCGATGAGGCGCTGGAACAAATCCAGCAAACCTCGACAGAGTACTGGCAACTGCGGAGGAGCTCACTGCCTGACGGAACGACGGGAGGTGCAACATGGTAGCAAAAGGGGAGAAATACCGGGTTATTCTAGTGGATGATGAACCGGTTATTCTGCGAAGCTTGAGAGTAGCCGTGCCTTGGGAAGAGCTGGACTTGGAGATCGTCGGAGAGGCGCGGGGCGGCGAAGCGGCGCTGCAGCTCGTGCACGAGCTGTCGCCTCATATGATTATCAGCGACATCCGCATGCCGGGGATGGACGGGATCACATTGATGAAGGAAGTGCTGGCGGAGAACGCGAATCGGCTGTTTATTTTTATCAGCGGTTACGGGGAGTTTGAATACGCACGCGAGGCGTTGCGGGAAGGCGCGTTTGACTACCTGCTGAAGCCGATCGACCACGACGAGCTGATCGAGATGATCCGTCGGGCCAAGAAAACGTTAGAGAAACAGATGGAGAACGACAAGCTGCTGCATTCGGTGCAGGTGTTGTCGGTTCTGGCGAGGGAGCGCATGTTTGCCGAATTTATCGAAGGCAACCAGAGTCAAAGCCATCTGCAGCATATGCGTTGGCTGGAGAACAGCGAGTTGATGCAGGACTATTTCATGGCCGTGATCCAACTGGATCACTTCATGAAGCTGAATGAGCAGTGGTCCCCGGAGGAGCGGCGGTTGTGGTTGTTTGCGGTTCGCAATATTCTTGGAGAATGGTCGATGGCGCGGGGGGCGCTGACGATGTTTCCTTTTCATGGCGGGGAGTGGGTTCTGCTGTTTCCGAGCACGCTTACGAGCCAAAAGGAGGAACTGGGCAGCGATGTGATCCGGCAAATTCAGCTCTACACTAAATTGTCCTGCTCGATCGGGTTTAGCCAAACGGTTGCCGGAATGGAGCGGTTGAGCGAGGCGTACCAAAGTGCTGCCAGGGCGTTATATCAGCGGTTTTACAGCGACAGGGCAGGCGTGTTCGTCGATCAGCCGAGCCGGGAGTCTGGGGTTGACCGGGAGGCGAAATATCCGAAGCATCTGGAAGCGGTGCTCCTGGACAGCATCCGGACGTTAAACCGGGAACGTTTGCTGTCTGCATTGGATGAAACAAAACAGTATATTGAGGAACAGGGCTTCTCGAAGGAAGCCGCCGAGCGAATCATCGTGGAACTGACGGTAGTGATGTTCCGGCAATACGAGCAGATGAACCTGCTGTCGGAGTGGTCGCTGGAGGGCTTGCTCCAGGAGCTGCAGTCCTTGGAAACGCTGCATGAAATGATCGGACTGCTCAAAACGAATTTTGGCCGGTGGATAAGCGAAAGCCGAGACAGCCAGTTCAAGGAAAACGTGCAGACGGTGATCGCCAAGACGCAGGAGTACATTCTCAGCAACTACCATAAGGATCTAAGCATGGAGGAAGTCGCGGAGCGGGCTGACCTGAGCATCAGCCACTTTTGTTTGCTGTTTAAGCAGGTGACCGGCTACACGTTCCTTGAGTATTTGACGGAATGCCGCATCGAAAAAGCCAAATACATCCTGAAGAACAGCCACGTCAAAGTGTTCCAGGTGGCCCCGATGGTCGGCTACCAGGATCCTCGCTACTTCACCCAGGTGTTCAAAAAGGTGACTGGCATGACGCCAACGGAGTTCCGGGAGGTAGGGGCGTAGGCGCTCGGCTGGGGGACAAAAAAACCTGCATGGGATGCAGGTTTTTTTGTGGTTATGGGATTAAGCGACTCACCATCTCCGTTGCTAGGAAGTAAATGTATGCGAAAAATCGAATAGAATTCGGACTTTTCGCCGTTTCCACCATTTTATATGCGAAAAATCGAATACATTTCAGAGCTAGAGTCGCTTGCGGCGAAAGAAGGCCACGAACCCGGCGGCGCCCAGCAGCACCAGCAAGGAGATGCCGGTGAACAGGGCCTCGTTGGCGCCGCTGTCTGCGGCCGTGGCGGCGGCCCCGAACCCGGGGCCGCCACCGGGGAAACCGCCGCCTTGGGTACGGCCACCGCCCATCGGGCGGGCTTGGCCTGCGCCTCCGGCGGCATCGCCTGGCGCACCGGCGTCGCCCGGGAACCCTTCCGGGGGCTGGAAGCCCTCCGGAAGGGCCGGGGGCCCGTCGGCTGCGCCGCCCGCGGCCGCGCGGGCGTTCCGCCATTCGCCCATGCCACCGCCGCTGCCCGAGCCGTCGCCGGACGAGGCGATTGTGCCGTCGAGCTGCTGCCGGATGCTCTCCACCTGGCCGGCGTTGGTGGAGAGCAGCTGCGGCACGGCCTGCTCGTACTCGTCATAGGTGTAAAAGGCCGTTGGATCGGCCTTCACATAAGGCGAGATGAGCTCCGAGAGCTCCGCCACGCGAGCGGAGAAACTACCATCGGCCAGGTAGCCGTCGATTGCTTGCTGCAGCATTTCATGATACTGCGTCTTGTAGTCCTCGACCGCCAGCAGCTTCGCTACCAGCGGCCGTTCAGACAGCGCGCCTTGCGTCGGCTCGTCGATTAGCAGGCTGGCCTGGCCGATGGATGCGGCTGGAGCCGCGCCTCCTTCAACCGGATCGTCTGGAGCCGCGCTGCCTCCAGCCGCACTGCCTGCCGCATCGCCGCCCGCAGGTGCCGCGTCTGCACCGCTCGCATCCGCCGCCGCATCAGCGCCGCTCTCGCCAGCACCGTCGTTCGCTACACCACGACCAAACCCGCCGCCAAAGCCCATCCCCATGCCGCCGCCCATCCCGCCAAAAGCCATGTTGTAATCCCACGGCAGGATGGAGAAGACTCCGTCGTCTTCATACAAATAGTAGTTTTGCTTGTTGCTGCCCAGATAGCTGTCCATATTGTTCGTCAGCACGTTCAGCGCAATGTAGCCCAGCGCGTCCGGCACATCGATATATTTTTCAACATCGTTGCCGTTGTTCAGCTCATCCAGCATATCGATCAAAATATCACCATTCGTCGTTTCCGACTTCAAGGCCAATCCGGTATAAGCAGCCGGATCCTCGCCCAGCCAGGTCAAGTCGCTGCCGCTGCCTGTCATTTCTCCCTTGTACAAGGCCCCGTAGGCGTTGCCGAAATGCCGCTCCAGATAGGCGTCGCTGATCTGCTCCACCGCTAGGTAGAACCCCCGAAGCTCGTCATTGACGTACACATTCACGTACGAATATTTTGGCGTAGGCAGCCCCATCTGCTCTGCCAGCTCATAGGTCAGAAACTCGCGCATGTAGGAAGCGTCGCTGTAGTTGTTGTTCAGGTTGATCTTCTGAATGCCGTCCAAGGTTTGATTTACATATTCGTCAAAAGACAGCTTAAAGCTGTACCGATCGGAATCGGTCATCTGAACCACGCTTCGCAGACTTAAGTTACCCTTGGTGCGAATTCCAACGTTGTCGAAATGCTGCCCGTTGTAATCGACCGACGCCGTCTTGTATTCCTCGGCGCTGGCATTGTCCAGCATGTCCTGGAAATCCGCTTCGTCGATCGTGATCTTCACGTCGACCACCCGGTCCTTGGGAAACACCTCTTCATCCAACTTCTTCTCTTCCGCAGAGACCACTCGCTCTTCGGCGGTGTCCGTCTGACCGTCCGCACGGGGTCCCCCAGATTGAATCGCCTCGCAGGCGATCAAGCCGACAAACAACAGCCCAACGCATGTCCAAAGCAACAGCCGGGTCCCTTTGCGTATCATTCTTCTTCACCCCCGGATATCGTTAGGATACGTAGTCGCCGTTATAGCTGATCAATACGGCGTTTTTGACGCCGCCCAGCCCGGTTATTTGGTTGACGAAATTCCCTTCCTGGTCACGCAAGCGGACTTCCAGCGTCATCTCGATATTGCCGGAGGTCACGGTTTTTTGCTTCACGTTATAACGTTTGACCATCTGCCCGACGTGTGAATGAACCAGCTGTTCGCTTTCGTCGCTTTCACAGTTGACGACAAGCAAGTAAGGCGTTTCGAGCGAGCTGCTCTTGATAAACAGGAAAAGAATCAGGCCAATCACTGCAGAGCCAATGGCAGCGAGCGCATAAAATCCCGCGCCGGCAACAATCCCGGCTGCGGCCGCCCAGAACAGGAAGATCAGGTCGGTGGGGTCTTTGATCGGTGTACGAAAGCGGACGATCGACAAGGCGCCGACCATACCAAGCGACAGCACCAGGTTGGAATTGACGGCGATGATAACCATGGCGGTAACCATCGTCATGCCGATGAGCGAGACGTTAAAGCTTTTCGAGTATAGTACCCCGCTGAACACCCGTTTATATAAAATGTAGATGAACAATCCGATGAGAAAAGAAACTCCCAGCGTGATCATCATTTTGCTTATGCTGATATCTGAGGCGAAATTGTCTAGAAACGAATTTTTGACGATATCACTAAAATTGGTTGGGTTTGCAGTTTCCGTTGCATTCATAAATCAATAATCCTCCCATGCGTTAGTTTTCAGAAATTTACGGCAAATGACGTATTTGGACGCCGATTGTTGCTTCAGCCCTTCCATTTGCAAGGCGGCCCGGAGAATTTCGGGAATGTACTCGTCGTACTTGACCTCGAGAATGATGAGCTGATCGTCGATGGCCGAGACGGGCCGTAAATCCGGATCGAACAAGTCGACGGCGTGGAGACCGGTTCGCAGCTCTTTGTCGAAGGTGATCCGCACGTTGCCGTTCGGACAGATAAACGGTTCGCGCACATAGTCGACGATCACTCGCGGGGCGAGCAGCTGTTGCTTCATTTCACGGTACAGTTCAAGCAGCAACGGCTTCTCCGGCACGTTCAGCCCTTCGATCTGTCCGGCCAGAATGGCGTCCACCGTCTCCCGGGTTAATCGCTCTTTTACTTTGGCGATCCTATCGCCGGTTTTGATTTTTTTCTCAAAATGGATGAGGTCGTCCCGCTGGTTATAAATCCGGATCCGGTACTTGCGGCGGTCGCGGAGTCCTCCCAATTTATCGTGCAGCGCGGAATTGTTGATGTCGTCGAAGTAAAGGCTGCGAATATAGTATTCTCCGCTCGTGCCCGCATGCTCGTCATAACGGGCCAATCCCCGGAGCCGCTGGCGTAGGACGTAATACTGGTGGCGATTGATCAGAAATTTTAGTTCATGGCGGTACTTCAGGTTTTGGTTCAAGTTGCACCTCTTTTCTCGGGGGCCGGATGAATTACGCTACCTATCCTATCAAGGCTCGCTGATTGTCCACTTAACGCAAACTGAAAATAAACTGAAAGTTTTAACGTAGGGTTAACAAATGTAAAATGGTGTAAGTGGCTTATTTGACAGAGGGCACCTCAGACTTTATGTTAAGGGGAACTGGAAGGAGTTTATCGCATGAAAGGTCGGAGAGAGATGATTTGGCTTGGAATTCTGATCATCGCTTTGCTGCTCGGGGGTGTGATCTTCGGCTGGCAAAAAATGCAGCAGGCCAACGAACCCGCTGCCGCATCGAAACCCCACTCGATCGTCATGACGATCGGCGGGGATGCGCGGACGACGCGGGCGTTCACCTGGCAGACGGAAGGGAAGGCTGGGGAAGCAGGGATTCTTCAGTTAACGGAGGGGGCGGGGCCCATCTCCTCCTGGAACGATTCTAAGGTACTCACCATCGAGGCGGAATCGGCCGAGATCAAGTTGGCCCGTGAAAGCGGCAGTGGCGGACGGTATACCGTGCACAAGGCACTTGCCAGCGGCCTTCGCCCGGGAACGGCATACGTCTACCGCGTGGGCAATGGGCAGGAGAGTGGCTGGAGTGAACCGGCGGAGTTCGTGACGGAACCAGCGGAGTCCTTGGCGTTTACATTCATCAACGTATCGGATTCCCAAGGAGAGAAGAAGGCGGATTTTAAGCTGTGGGCACAGACACTGGACAAAGCGTTTGAAACGTTTCCGGACGCCCGGTTTATCGTGCATAACGGGGACCTGACGGAGAACCCGGACGAGGAGAAGGGCTGGAAGTGGCTTCTCGGAACGGCATCGAAATGGCTGACCCGGGTGCCGCTCCAGCCGGTAGTTGGTAATCATGATGAGATTTCCGGGAACGCGGAGGTGTTTGCGTCCCATTTTCGGTTGCCGGACAACGGGGCGGATGGAGCAACGCCCGGAACTACGTATGCCTTCGACTATGGATTCGCCCATTTCATCGTGCTGAATACGGAATCCAACCTCAAGTCGCAGACGGTTTGGCTCAAGGAGGACTTGCGCGAGAATACCAAGCCTTGGACGATCGTAGCGATGCATCGCCCGGCTTACGGCGGCAATCAGTATGACAAAATCAGCGACTGGATCGAGGGATTTGATGAATATAGCGTAGACCTGGTGCTGCAAGGCCACAACCATGAGTATTCCCGGTCATACCCCCTGCGGGACGGGGAAATCGCCCCAGACGGTAAAGGGACCGTCTATGTCGTCACCAACACCTCCGGTCCCAAATTTAATGTTTTGAAAAAAGATAAGATTTATCATGCCGCGCATACCCAGCCAAATCAACAGATGTTTGCTGGAATCGCGGTTAGCGAACAGACGTTAACTTACGCGGCTTATGCCGTGGACGGCAGGAAGCTGGATGAGTTTACGCTGTCCCGCTAATGGCTGATGCTTTCTGCGTTGGAAATCGGCCGGACCGCTTCCTGCGGTTCTTCCTTGGCCGGACGATTCCGTCGCAGCAGGAGTCCCAGCACGGCGCCGCCCATCGCGACGAACATCATGATGAAGAACGTATCGTCGAACCC
Organism: Paenibacillus rhizolycopersici; assembly: GCF_014947195.2. Lineage (NCBI taxonomy): Bacteria > Bacillati > Bacillota > Bacilli > Caryophanales > Paenibacillaceae > Paenibacillus > Paenibacillus rhizolycopersici. Next base: position 14,479 of record NZ_JADCNN020000001.1, read on the forward strand.
TTTGGCCAGCGCAGTCGCCGCTGCTTGGCGCATGGCCTCGGCCGATCCGGCCGCCGCTTGAGTCAAGTCGCCAGCGGATTGGGCGGCCTGCGCCGCGGCGGCTTTCATTTCATTTCCGCGGAACGTGGCTCTGGAGGTCAAGAGGGTCACCAGCGTAGAAATCGCCAGCGAATTGATGACCTGCTGCATGGAGTTCGTTAGCGACGTAACGCGGTTGATTAGCGGTTTCGGCGCCTTGTTGAGCAAATGGTTATTCATCGGCATCGTCATCATGCCCATCCCCGCACCGCACATGATCAGCGGCAAGATCAGCTGATGGCTTTCGGTCGTCAGGTCGACATGCGAATATTGGAACAGCGCGCCGGAGACCAGGCTCAATCCCAGCACAACCAGCCAACGTACGCCGATCCGGTCGAACAGAATCCCGGCGATCGGCATGATTAGCCCCGAGGCAATCGCTTGCGGCAGTAAGGTTAGGCCGGTGTCGAACGCACCGAATCCGCGGGCTTGCTGCAAGAACTGGGGCAGGAGGAACAATGCCCCGTACAAACCAAACTGACCTACCCATTGGACGAAAATCCCGGCGCTGAAATCAACCGAGCGGAATATGCGCAGCTCGAGCAGCGGGGTGCGGGTTCTCAGTTCGGCGATCACAAAGGCGATCAGGGCAACGCCGCCGATGGCGAGACCAAGGATCGTTTTATCGGCGCTCCAGCTTTCCGCCCCTTGGCTGACGCCATAGGACAGGGAAGCAAACGCCAGCGGCCCGAGGATCATGCCCCATTTGTCGATGCCGGCGACCGGATTCCGCTCGACCCTCGGCAACTTCAAAATCCCGATGGCCAGGCAAAGGATCCCAACCGGAATGTTAATTAGGAAAATCAATCGCCACGAATGATACTCTACCAGCCACCCCGATAGGACAGGGCCGATGGCCGGGGCGAACAGCACGGGAATCCCCATGATGCCCATGACGACGCCCACTTTGCTGGCTGGGCTTAATTTATACACGTAAGCCATCGCGACCGGCAGTACGCAACCGCCGCCCAAGCCTTGGATGACCCGGAAGGCGATCAGCCATTCCGCTCGGCTCGGTGTCGCACAGAGCAGGGAGCCGACGGTAAACAATACGACGGCGCTGAGAAATACCGTTTTCGCTCCGAAACGGTCGGATAACCAGCCTGATAGCGGGATGACGGAAGCTTGTGCCAGCATGTAGCCGGTGACGACCCATTGTAAGGTCTTGAGATCGGTGCCGAAGTCGGTGGCAAGCGTCGACAAGGCGACGTTCATCGCCGTATTGTCCAGCACGACCACGAAGACCCCGGCGATGATGGCGAGCAGCGGCACGAGGATACCCGTTAGTTTGAAATTCGCGTGGGATGGAAGCGTCTGCTCCATGATTTTTCTCCTCCTAAGTGGCCGGTCAGGGGGCACTCGCTACGTTACGGAAAAGCGTATCGGATTGTCCGTCGGCCGGTATCTCTGTATAATGGGAATATAAGATGCGGACAATTGTCCGTTCAAATCACGATACCTAGTTTACGGACAATTGTCCGATAAGTCAAATGCGTTTTTGGAATGGCGCAGGCAGGGGGGAAGGAAAGCGATGAATCAGGACAGGCGGGAGACCGACCTTTACCGGGAACGCATCCTGAAAGCGGCTCGGCAGTTGTTTCACGAGCATGGCTTGGACGGTGTCAGCATGTACATGATCGCCCGCACGGCGAAGATCGGACAAGGCTCCCTTTATCGGAGATATGCGGACATCGGCGAAATTGGGTCGGATCTGCTGAGGGACAACACGGAGAAATTGCTGAGCGGTCTGGAAGCATTGACAAATGGACCGAGCCTGCAGACGAAGCGGGGGGAGCGTATTGAAGTGGAGGGGCACGCAGGAAGGAAAGACTCTTATCTAGAGTATCTGCGGATCGCGATTTCCCAGGTCGTCGATTTCACCGATGAGCACGCCGAGTTGCTGCTGCGAATCAAATCCGAGTTTACGGGCAAGAAGCAGCTGACCCAATTCGAGCATCCGATTTTTGAGAGACTGAATCGCATCTTGACGGGTCTATTCCGACAAGCCGTCCAGGCCGGGGAGATTCGCGAGGTGGAGCCGCCGTTTATGGGCAGCGCCTTAACCGCCGTATTAAGCCCCGATTTGTATTTGTATCAGCAAAAGGTGCATGGCAGCACCAAAACGGAAATTCGGCAAGGCATCCTCACTCTCGTCGAAGCACTGGCCATAAAATAGCACAAAGCCCTTCGGAACTACGGATGATGAATCTTCCGTGCTCCGAAGGGCTTTTGTAGGTTTGTATGAAGGGATTAGCTGAGCAGGGCTTACACCGGAACCTGCCCATCCCGTACCCGCGTGCCGGTTAGTTCCGGCAAGGGCTTGCGCTCCGGTTCTGCGCCGCAAAGTCCAGCGCATTCGCGGAAAGCGAAATGACGGCAGCCCCGGCATTTATCGGCGTTGATGATGCCCAGCGCATGGGTCAGGGCTTCGCCGGTGTTCTCGAAGAAGTTCGCTTCGCCGATCGTCTCGTAGCAGCCGGTTTTGTCCATCAGCTTATGCGGCTGTACGCGAAGGCCGGAGACCAGAACCGTGATGCCGGCTTTGTGCAGTCGTTTCACCAGGGCCGTGAAATTGGCTTCGCCGGTCGTATCCATAAACGGTACTTTGCCCATCCGGATCAACACGACCCGCAGCATGCCGTCTTCGATTTGCGAAACGAACTGGTCAAACGCCTGTGAGGCTCCGAAAAATAGCGGGCCGTCGACGGTGAAGATCGAGACTTGCGGACAATCGTGATCTTCGGTTACCATATGCGGTCGAACCTTCTCCTTGCCGGAGGCCAGGTCCGGCAGCACTTTATCGACGGTGAGCAGCTCGCCCATCCGTTTAACGAACAGCACGACGGCTAGCACCAGGCCCACTTCGACGGCGGTCGTGAGCGTAGTGAACACCGTGAGCAGGAAGGTAACAAGCAGCACTAGCGTATCGCCAGTCCGCGTCTTCAGCATATGAGCGAACGCTTTGCGCTCACTCATGTTCCAGGCGACGACCATCAGGATCGGCGCCATGCTGGCGAGCGGAATGTTGGACGCGTAAGGCGCGAACAATGCCACGATCAAGAGCACGACGATGCCGTGGATGATCCCGGAAAAGGGGGAGACCGCCCCGTTCTTGATGTTCGTCGCCGTCCGGGCAATCGCGCCGGTCGCTGGAATGCCGCCGAACAGCGGTGCAGCGATGTTGGCGAGGCCTTGCCCGATCAGCTCGCGGTTGCTGTTGTGGCGGGTGCCGGTCATCCCGTCCGCCACCACGGCCGAGAGCAGCGATTCGATGCTGCCGAGCAAGGCGATGATGAGCGCCGGCTGCAGCATCGGCACGACGCTGCCCCAGGACAACGTCAGCGGGTGGAGGCTGGGCAGGCCGCCGGGAATTGCCCCGTAAGCGGAGCCGATCGTTGTAACCTTGCCTGGGAACAGCCAGGCGGCAGCCAGTGTGGAGACGAGGATGCCAACCAGCGAACCCGGGATTTTCGGCAGGAACTTCGGCGTCAACAACAGGGCTGCCAGGCAGATGGCTGCCGTCAGGAGACTGTAGAAGTTTAAGGTATGAAACTGCAGGGCAATCTCCTTCATGTTTTCATGAAAATACTCATGCCGTTTGATGCCCGTCAAGCCAAGGAAGTTGCCGATCTGTCCGCTGAAGATCGTCACCGCGATACCGGCGGTAAACCCGATGGTGACCGGCCGCGGGATGAACTTGATCAACGTTCCGAGCCGGAGCAGCCCCATCAGCACCAGGAAGATCCCGGCTAGGAAGCCGGCGATCAGCAGATTTTCGTATCCGTATTGCAGCACGATGGCGAGGAGAATCGGAATAAAGGCCCCCGTAGGGCCGCCGATTTGGAACCGAGATCCTCCCAACAGCGAAATCAGAATCCCGGCAATAATCGTCGTATACAACCCATATTCCGGCTTAACGCCGGACGCGATCGCAAAGGCCATCCCCAGAGGAATGGCGACGATGCCAACGATACACCCCGAAATCAAATCTTTGCGTAAAGAGGCCGCGTTATAATTACTGAACCTTCCTGTCCACTTCATCCGTTAAACCCTTCTTTTCTTAGAAATCTGCAGTTGCTCATGCAGCATGATCCATCCCGGTAAACAAAAAAGATCCCCCGCAGCCCGGCGGGGAAACTTGGGGTTCCTCATTTTTGTTTGCGGATCCCTTGCAGTAAGGATATCGATTCAACCAAGTGGTTATCGAATATTTGCCGGGCTACTGCGAGCAAATCCTTCAGCAGCGGATCTCGCAGCGAATAAACGACCGTTGTGCCTTCTTTGACCGTATTGACGAGATTTTTGGCGCGAAGAACGGCTAATTGCTGGGATACGGCCGACCCCTCCGATCCGAGAATCGCTTGCAACTCGTTGACATTCCGCTCGCCTTCGCTCAGCACCTCCAGAATACGAATTCGCATCGGATGGGCGAGAGCTTTGAAAAATTCCGCTTTAAACTGTTGTAGGTTCGCGTCCATCGACTAAACTCCTTAAAATCTGAAAATTCATATCTCTGAATCTTTGCATATTTAACACTATAGCATAGCACTTGCGAAAGTGTATAGGGAAAAATGTCACGGCAGCAGTTGGCAGCTATGATCGTGGCTAAGGCGTACAGACTTTTTCCAATTGAGCTTAGGCGGCGAAACATGCTATACTTAATAATGATAATCATTATCAGTAGAATAACGGCTCATTTCAGAGAGTAGGATGAGGCTGTCTTATTTCATAGAAGCGATCCCGATGACGGGATGGGATAGAAAAGAGGATTCGAGATACGATGGAACATCTATTAGAAGTGAAAGATTTGGCCATCTCGTTTAACACCCGCGAGGGAGAGGTGCAGGCCATCCGCGGCGTTAGCTTCCACGTCGACAAGGGCGAAACGCTAGCGATTGTTGGGGAATCCGGTTCGGGCAAAAGCGTTACCTCTCAAGCTGTCATGCAACTGGTTCCCCGACCGCAAGGCATCTATAAGCGCGGGGAGATTTGGTTTGATGGTCAAGAACTGATCGGCAAGACCGAGAAGCAAATGCAGCGGATACGCGGCAAGGAGATCGGGATGATTTTTCAAGACCCGATGACTTCGCTAAATCCGACGATGAAGGTGGGCAAGCAGATCACCGAGGTGCTCCATACCCACGAGCAGATGTCCAAGGACGCTGCGGATCAGCGAGCCGTGGAACTGCTGGGCTTGGTCGGAATCCCATCGCCTGAGCGGCGGTTCCACCAGTATCCGCATGAGTTTAGCGGCGGGATGCGGCAACGGGTGGTCATCGCCATCGCGTTGGCCGCGAATCCGAAGCTGCTGATTGCGGACGAGCCGACGACGGCGCTGGACGTAACCATCCAAGCGCAGATTCTGGAGCTGATGAAGGAGCTACAGCGGAAGATCGGCACCGCGATTATTTTCATCACGCATGATCTTGGCGTCGTGGCTAAAATGGCTGACCGCGTAGCGGTGATGTATGCCGGGCAAATCGTCGAATCGGGGACGGTGGAGGAAATCTTCTACGATCCCCGGCACCCGTACACCTGGGGGCTGCTGGCCTCGATGCCAAGCCTGGATGGCCACGGCGGCGGGAAGCTGTCGGCGATCCCCGGCACGCCGCCGGATTTGATCCGTCCGCCGAAGGGCGATGCCTTCGCGCTGCGAAGTTCGTATGCGATGAAGATCGACTTGGAGCAAGAGCCCCCGTTGTACCGGGTATCGGATACGCATGCGGTGAAGTCGTGGCTGCTGCATCCGCAGGCACCGGCCGTTCTGCCGCCGGACGTGGTGAGCGGGAAGCGCCGCCAGTTGCCGGGGGTTTATGAGGTTCCGGTATTGGCGGAGGCGTAAAGGAGTCGAAGTACTATTTTCGTAGGGAGGAACCGGAATGTTTGTGATGACAAGGACGATGGTCATTGAGAAAGGGAACAGCGACAAAGTGATTGCAAGGTTCAGCGGAGAGAGCCCGCTCGATCAGATGGAGGGTCTGGTGGACATCAGCGTGATGGTTAACCGGAAAAGCCAAGAGCAGGAGGAAGTTGTCGTTGTGATTCGTTGGGAGTCGCAGGAGGCATGGAAGAACTGGGAGAAGAGCGACGCGCATATCCAGGGCCACAAGAACAGCCGGGGGCAGCAGCCGCCCGCGTTCATTCTGAGCACGACGGTTCAGATGTACGATGCGCAGGTTGTGAAGAAGGGAAAAGCTTTTTTGAACGGCGTGTGACGTGATACACTTTAGTTGAATCGCGAGATTTCTAGATTGCTAGACTTCCGGTGGCGATTCGCGATTAATTCAAGGCAAGGAGACCTGAAATGAAGCTGGTTTCATGGAATGTGAACGGACTACGGGCCGGTGTGGGCAAAGGGTTTTTGGACTATTTCAAAGAGACGGATGCGGACATTTTTTGCCTTCAGGAGACGAAGCTCCAGGAAGGGCAGATTGAGCTCGACCTTGGCGGCAATTACGAGCAGTATTGGAATTATGCGGAGAAAAAAGGTTACTCCGGCACCGCGGTCTTCACGCGGATCAAGCCGTTGTCCGTACGTTATGGTATGGAGGAGGACTCCGAGCCGGAGGGGCGGATCATCACGCTGGAATTCGAGGAGTTCTATCTCGTGACGGTATATACGCCTAATGCGAAACGCGATCTTTCCCGTCTGGACTACCGGATGGAGTGGGAAGACCGGTTCCGCGCTTACCTGACGGGGCTGGATGCGATCAAGCCGGTGGTTGTTTGCGGCGACCTGAACGTCGCTCACATGCCCATCGACATCAAGAACGCAAAGTCGAACGAAGGCAACTCCGGCTACACGCTGGAGGAGCGCGGCAAAATGACGGACCTGCTGGCGTCCGGGTTCACCGATACGTTCCGGTATTTCTATCCGGACCGCGAAGGGGTGTACAGTTGGTGGTCGTACATGCCGAAGATTCGCGAGCGCAACGTCGGTTGGCGGATCGACTATTTTCTCGCCTCCTCCCGGCTGGAGCCGCAGTTGAAGGACGCAGGGATCGACTGCCACATCCTAGGCAGCGACCACTGTCCGGTGTCGTTGACGGTGGAATGGTGAACTAATTCAAGCTAGACGAAGAACGTCCTTATGACCGTACAAGCTGCGGTTGAAGGGCGTTTTTTATTTTTCAGGGAGAGGTGGTTTGAGATATGGACTTTAATCAGGCGCATCAGGCATTTATGGAGAAGCATTTGGCGGTGAGGACGGGAGAGCGTAGGGGGAGGGGGTGGCTTAGGGATAGGCGTAAGGTAGAATTTTTGACTTCATTGGTGGTGAATCCGGGGAAATGTTGCATTTCCTGCAGCATTTTCTCGGGATTTTGCAGGGGACGGGTTAAAATGTTGCACTTTTTGCAACATTCCGCTCCCAGGGCTCGCTGCAACGCCGAAATGTTGCAGGTTTTGCAACAATTCATCCGTCGGCTGGGGGAAACTGCGGCATGCAAAGTGTTAGATCGACCCAACACCCAAAAAATGAGTGATTACTCACTTGACACACCGCCCGCCCCAGGAGTATCTTTATCTCATCAGCAATATGTGAGTAAGTACTCACTTTTAACTATCTCCCCATGGAGGAGTGACTCTAATGAACGATAAAATGGAAGTTTGTGTCCGGACCCGAGAGGTAACTCGAGCCTTCAACGGTAAGGAGGTGCTGCATGGCATCAGCCTCGAAGTCCGACGCAGCGAAATCTTCGGGCTGTTGGGGCCGTCGGGCTCAGGTAAAACGACATTCGTGAAAATGATCGCCGGAATCGACGAAGCGACCCGCGGCGAGGTTGAGGTGCTGGGCACGCCGATGCCGAAGCTGACCATGATGAACCGCATTGGCTACATGGCCCAATCCGATGCGATGTATGCCGAGTTGACGGCCAAGGAAAACTTGGAGTTTTTCGGAGCGTTGTTTGGTCTGCGTGGTGCAAAAATGAAGCGGCGGATCGATGAAGTCATGGCGCTGGTGAATCTGACGGATCACCTCAAACGCCCGGTCGGCGCATATTCCGGTGGGATGAAGCGACGGCTGTCGCTGGCGATCGCACTGATGCACGAACCTGAAGTGCTGATCCTCGACGAACCTACCGTTGGCATCGACCCTGTCCTTCGCAAGTCGATTTGGGACGAATTCGAAAGCCTTAGCCGCCAGGGCACAACGATTCTGGTGACGACCCATGTCATGGACGAAGCCGACAAGTGCCATCGTCTTGGCATGGTGCGTGACGGCAGCCTGATTGCCGTAGGTACGCCGGAAGCACTTAAGCAGGAAACCGGTAGCGTTACGATCGAAGAAGCTTTCCTGTATTACGGAGGTGTTCGCGCATGAGAATCCGGGCTCTGATTGTTCGCATTATTCGCCAATTCATTCACGATAAACGGACAATGGCTTTGTTGATCGTCGCCCCGCTGTTGGTTTTAGCCATGATGTATCTCGTGTTTAACGGCGACGCCTATCAGCCTAAAATCGGTACGGTGCAAGTACCAGCCGCCCTGGCCGATAAATTGAGCAGTGCGGATGCTGAAGTGACCGCCTTCATGACGGCGGCAGCAGCCGAAGCGGCTCTAGCTGATCAAGAGATCGATGCGATGATCCGCTTCGATCAAGGCGTGCCGAATATCTTACTGGAAGGCAGCGATCCCTCCAAGAACCGGGCAGTTATCATGCTGATCCAAAAAACGCTGCAAGGCCAAGGGGTTCCAGGCGCTTCAAGTATGATGACCCCAGACCAGAGCAGCAGTACCGTTGTTGATCCTGGCAGCGCAGCAGCCACGAATCCGGCCACCGGTGCTGCAGCTAATACGGAGGGCGCGGCGCAGCAACGGCCAACGACGCAGACGCCGGTGTTCGAATATTTATACGGAGGGGCAAACATGTCCTCTTTCGACAGCTTAAGCCCCGTGCTCATTGGTTTGTTTGCCTTCTTCTTCGTGTTCTTGATCGCCGGGGTTTCCTTTCTGCGCGAGCGAACGAGCGGCACGTTGGAACGACTGCTCGCCACTCCGTTGCGCCGATGGGAAATCGTCACTGGCTACATGGCCGGCTTCGGTATCTTTACAAGCTTGCAGGCAGTGCTCATCGCCGGATTTACCGTCTATGTGCTCGGCAGCCTCATGGTGGGTTCTTTCGGGTACGTTTTGCTGATCATGCTGCTGTTGTCGCTCTCGGCCCTTAGTTTCGGCACGCTGCTCTCGGCTTTCGCAAACTCGGAATTCCAAATGATTCAATTCATTCCGGTCGTCATCGTGCCGCAGGTGTTCTTTTCTGGATTGTTCGACCTGGAGAGCATTTCGCCTTGGTTGCGCTGGATTACACACATTACACCGTTGAAGTACGGTGCGGACGCGCTGCGCGGTATCATGATCCGCGGCGAGGGCTGGAGCGGGATCGCACTGGACGTCTATGTGCTGGCCGGGCTATCCCTCGTATTTATGCTGGCCAATGTCCTCGCGTTGCGTAAGCACCGCAAAATATAGTACGCTGGACAAAGAAGCTTACGATACGAAGGGAAAGGGGAGAGGCCTCTATGTCGAATGAGAAAGAGCAGTGGCTGGAGGACTTGATCCGGTTGACGGAAGAAGAGGACACAGAGAAGAAAACGGAGAAGCAGATCAAAATTTTGGAGGCGGCGACGGAGATTTTTGCGGAGAAAGGGTATGCGGCCACCTCCACCAGCGAAATCGCGCAAAAGGCCGGGGTCGCGGAAGGAACGATTTTCCGCCATTACAAGACCAAAAAGGATTTGCTGTTGTCCATCGCCGGGCCGATCGTGATCAAGCTAGTTGCGCCGTTTCTGCTTCGGGATTTTGCCAAAATGCTCGATCTGCCGTACGAGCGGGCGGAGGACTTTTTTCGCGCGTTGGCCAAGGACCGTTTCAAGTTCGTCCGCGAGAATATGCGGATTATCAAAATACTGATTCAGGAGGTCCCGTTTCAGCCAGAGCTGCTGGAGCAGGTGAAAAACCTGGCGTCCGAGATTGTCTTTCAACGAATCCAGAGAGTTGTTTTACATTTTCAGGAAAAAGGTCAGTTGGTTGAAGCGCCGCCATGGCGGATCGCCAGAACCGGAGCCAGCGTGATGATCGGGATGATTCTGGTGCATGTGCTGATCGTGCCGGATTTCCCTTTTGACGAAGAGGAAGAAATTGAACGCACTTTGGATCTGCTGATGTACGGCATCGCCGGCCGTTCCCAATAAATGTTGTGAATGATAACCCGTTTCAGGCATAGCCTGAGGCGGGTTTTTCCTTGTAAGGCCGTGTTGTAACAATTTCGTAAGGCTTTTCTAAGAATTTCGCAAGCGGTTCGTTCTTGGATGGTTAGCATTGTTCGTTAAGATAAGAGGCGAACGAGTCCAAATGACGAAAGGAAGAGGAACGATGAAGAAAATCGGTGTCATCTTGCTGCTTGGAACTATGCTGACATTAGCGGCTTGCGGGGCCAAGAACAACGACATGAACAAGGAGAACATGAACGATGGGGCCAATGCCTCGACGGAAATGAGCGGTACCGCCGGAAATAGCGAAATGAAGGACGACGGAATGAGCGAGGGCACGATGGGAGAAGAGACGAAGGACGATGGAATGAGCGAGGACATGATGGGTGATGAGATGAAGGACGGCGAGATGAAGGATGGGAATATGACCGATCAGGAGATGACCGACAGCGAGACGGGCAAATAACGGAAGAGGTCGTATCCCAGCTAACAACGCGATATAATGTGATTAATGATACAGGAAGAACTTTCCACAGGCCAGGGGGCAATATGGGTGAGCGCCAAAATTGTAGTTGCCGACGATGAACAAAATATTACGGATGTCTGCCGCCGTTATCTAGAGCGGGAGGGCTGGACGGTTTGGGTTGCCGCTGACGGGGACGAAGCGCTGCGACATTGGGAGCATCATCATCCCGACTTGTTGGTGCTGGATCTCATGATGCCGAAGCTTGGCGGTCTTGAGGTGTGCGACCGGATTCGGCAGCAGGAGGATACGCCGATCATCATGCTGACGGCCCGCGGCGAGGAAGCCGACCGGCTGTTGGGTCTCACCATGGGAGCGGACGATTATCTGACCAAACCGTTTAGTCCCCGTGAGCTGGTCTTGCGCATCAAGAATATTTTGCGGCGATCCGGCATTCAGGCAGGAGCAACTGCAGCGGCGGAACCCCGGAATATCACCGGCGAAGGGGGAGTAGAGCCAGTAATCGCGTTTGACGGTCTGGAGATTTATCCGCAGGAGCGACGGGTATTGATCAAGGGAGCCGAAGCGGATTTGACGATGAAGGAATTCGATCTGCTGCATCTGCTCGCGAAGTATCCGGGCAAGGTGTTCTCGCGCAGCCAGCTGCTAAACCAGGTGTGGGATGTCGCGTATGACGGCGATACAACGACGGTGACCGTTCATATCCGGCGGCTGCGGGAAAAAATCGAAGCCAACCCTTCTGCCCCGGACTGGATCAAAACGGTGTGGGGCATTGGCTACAAGCTCGAAGCAAGGGGGCAGGAGCGATGAAGCTGCGGTCCTACCTCCTGCTGGCCAACCTGGTCAGCATCGCGATGATCATTCTGCTGCTGCTGGCGTTTTATCGATATATGCTGCTGAATAGGGAGCAATTTGTCTGGCTGACGATCGCTTCGATCGGCGCGGGTTTGGTATCGGCGCTGCTGCACTTCGTGTTGGTACGGCCGCTGGAAGCCTCGGTTAAGCGGATCGGCGAAGGGGCAAGACGTATTGCTGAAGGCGATTTGAAGGCACGGGTCGAGTATACCGGGTTGAAGGAGTTCCGCCAGTTGGCCGATCAGTTCAACCACATGGGGGACAGCCTCGAGGCCAGCTTCAATCGAGTTTCGGCGGCGGAGGCTGCACAACGCGAATTGGTCGCCAACATGGCTCATGACTTGAGAACGCCGCTCGCTTCGGTTCAGTCCTACGTGGAAGCGCTGGAGGACGATGTCATACAGGATGAGGCCGCCTTCCGCCGATACTTGACCACCATTCGGACGGAGACGGTACGGCTTGGGGAGCTGATCCAGGATTTATTGGAGTTGTCGACGCTGGAGTCGGCAAGACTGGAAGCGGAGGAGCTTCAGCTCTCGATCGCGGAGGACGTCCTCGTCGAGCTGCTGCCGCGTTTCGCCAAGCCTAGCGAAGCGAAGTCGCTGCAGTTGGCGGTGCAGTTGCCCGATCGGCCCCTAAAGCTCCGAATGGCGCCCCGGCACCTAGAACGAGTGCTGCAAAACCTGCTGGAAAATGCCGTAAGGCATTCTCCCCAAGGCGGGACGATTACGTGCTCGGCGATGGAGATCTCCGGCAGCCAAGAGGGTAAGAGGGTGCGGTTTACAATTACGGATCAAGGTGCGGGCGTCCCTCCTGAAGAGAGGGTTCGAATCTTCGAACGGTTTTACCGCTCCGATCGTTCCCGCAGCCGGGATAGCGGAGGCGCCGGCCTGGGGCTGTCTATCGCCAAGCGGCTGGTGGAACAATATGGCGGAGAGATCGGCGTGGATGAAGCGGAGTCGGGGGGCAGTGCGTTTTGGTTCACGGTGCTGGAGGCCGGCGATGGCAGGCATGCCGAGGCGGATTCAACGAATTGAGGAGGCGGTGGAGCAATGAAGGGTATCCTGGAAGGCCTGCGTAAGGGTTTTGGCAAAAAACTCGTCGCCCTGCATGCCTGGAACGGCTGGATCGTCGTGATTCTGGCCCTGACAGGGCTGCTGCTGGTCGGCGGGTTTTGGCGCGGTTTGCTGGGCGAGGGTCGGGTTTGGCTGAAATGGCTGCATATCGCGGTAGGCATCGCCTCGATCCTCCCGGTCTTGTATTACCTGCTGTTAGCGGGGAAGCACTGGAAGCAGTTGCGTCAGAAGCCCTGGCAGCGATTTAACGTGATTATGGTCCTCGCATTGCTGTTGGGCTGGTTTGGCTCGGGCGTGCTGCTGTGGCAGTTCAAAGCGGTGGGGCCAAGGGTGTCCAATGCGGCACTGACCTTGCATGACTTATTGACCTGGATCGGGTTGCCGTATATCATCTACCATTCCTTAACCCGGACAAAATGGCTGAAGGAACCAGCTAGATGGTCGATTCAGCCTGAAGTGCGTCCTGCCGCCGCAGGCAAAGAGGCGGAGACAGGAGCCAAACAACCTCAAGGGCCAACGTCTCCCCAACCGGTCTACACCCGCCGAGCTTTTATCCGCGGGGCGATCGGCGTCGGGCTGGCGGTAACGGTCGGACCAACCTTTCTCAAATGGCTGGGCAGCTCTCTCGGCAGCATCGGCGGCACGAGTACCGTCGACCGGCTGCTAGAGGAGAATGCCAATCGGCTAGTTCCGAATCCGGTGCCGCTGCCGGCCTCCGCGCAGGTTGTTGGCGGCGGGGCGCAGGGACATTTTCGCGTCTATACGGTGACGGATATCCCGTCCTTCTCCAACGAGAACTGGTCGTTTACGATCGACGGTTTGGTGAACAACAAGTTCAAGTGGGGTTGGGAGGATTTTCTCAAGCTGGAGCGTACGGTGCAGGTCAGTGATTTTCACTGTGTCACAGGCTGGTCGGTGTACAAGAATACTTGGGAGGGGATTCCGTTGCGAGTGCTGCTCAAGAAAGCCGGCGTGAAGCCGGGCGCCCAAACGGTGAAGTTCTATTCGGGGGACGGCGTATACACCGATACCCTCACTTTGGAACAGGCGGACCTAGAAGATGTCATGGTAGCGGTGATGCACGACGGTAAGCCGATTCCGAGCGACTTGGGGGGGCCCGTAAGGCTGATCGTTCCTAAAATGTACGCCTACAAGTCGGTGAAGTGGTTGACACGAATCGAGCTGATCGAAGGGGAGCATGTCGGATATTGGGAGCAGCGCGGCTATTCCAATGATGCGTGGGTGGGACTGAGCTGATAGATCGTATAGTAAAAAGAAGCCGGATACTCCTTTCAGGGGGCCGGCTTTAATTGATTTCATCTATCCGTTCCCTTTCTTTGAGGATTATCCCGTTGCATCAGGCAACAGCCTCACTCTCGATTCCCCCAATTCTGAACGAAAGGGATAATCGTGCAAAGGAGGTGTGAGAAGATACTACCCACTCTGTTATTGACCATCATTATCAATGATACGGAGGAAATGGCTGAACTGATAGCCCCGCGATGCGGGGTTGTTTTTGTGTGATTCAACAAATTTTAGACCCGGCGCTTTATGTTCCGGCTACGGACGGCTACAATAACAGAAAAGAGAGCAAGCGATAAGGAGTGCAAGAGCCATGAACATCCAGGAACTAAGGGAGCACCGCCAATACCCGGACAATATCGGACATGAAAATAACCGTGCCACCTTCGAACGCGATTATTCGCGGTTAATCCATTCCCCAACCTTCCGCCGGCTGCAAGGGAAGTCGCAAGTGTTTGGGGCCGGTACGGGCGATTACTATCGGACCCGACTGACCCATTCGCTGGAGGTCGCGCAAATCGCCCGGGAAGCAGCGCGAAGCCTGCTGCGCGCGTATCCGGAGCTAGCGGTCGATCGAGCCCGGCACCCGGGCTTGGTCATCGATCCGGAGGTGGTGGAATGCGCCGCGATTTGCCATGATTTCGGGCACCCTCCGTTTGGGCACAAGGGCGAAGAGGTGCTGGACCAAATTTTGGAGAAGCTGATCGAGGAGAAGGTACGGACGGCCTTGAAAGGCAAACTACCAACTCCGGGGGAAGAGCAGCAGACCCGGGAGGCGCTCCGGCGAAAATACGAGCATTTCGAAGGCAACGCCCACAATTTCCGGCTGATGATGTTCCTGGAGAAGCGGGAAAACATCGACGGTCTGAATTTATCCGATGCGGTGCTGCTCGGAACGAATAAATATCCGTATCCCGGTACGATCAACAAGAAGGGACTTTATCTGCATGAATGGGAGTACATCTCCTCCATCCGCGACCGATGGGGCATTCCGGAGGGCAAGAAGACGTTTGAAGCGCAGTTGATGGACCTTTGCGACGATATCGCCTATTCGGCCCATGATCTTGAAGACGGCGTCAAGGCGGGGAAAATCGAGGTGCACGAGCATTTTCTCAAGGATTCAAATATTCAGCGGTTGATTGTCGAGAAAATCATGACTTTGGAGGATTCGTTCTGGGTGGGATGGATGCCGGACAAGGTTCAGGTTAAGGTGGCTGAGGTCCTGGACGATTTCCTGCGAATATGGAAGGCCAAAATGCCGATTTGCGATCAGGACTATTCCCGCACGCGCCGGGAGGTGAAGGCCTATTGGGTCAGCCTGTTCGTCGGCAGTCTAGGCGTGGTCAAAGACGGGGATTGGCAGAAGGTCACGTTCGTCAAGGAGGGGCAAGAGGATCAGGACATGCTGCGGACGGTCAGCGTGCTGAAAAGCTTCGCCTGGGTCACGATGATCCGCGATTTGCGGGTACAGCGGCTGCAAAAGCGCAGCGCTTGGGTGATCAAGCGTCTGTGGGACGCTTTCGTCGATCCGGAGACGAGCAAATCGATCATTCCCGGCGACTGGCTGCGGCGGTTCGACCGAGACCAGGCCAAGGCCAAGCCGATCTGGACTTGGGAGCATATGATCATCGATTATATTGCCGGCATGACCGACGCCTACGCGGAAAAAATCTACAACGAGCTGTACGGGCTGAAGGTCGGCACGATTTACGATATGGATTAGCGACAAAAAACGGACCGGGTCAATACCGGTCCGTTTCACTTTTGAAAGAAGTTACAGCGGCGGGTTGGTGTGGCATTTGCGGCACACCGGGAAATACGACTCGTTGCCGCCGATTTGGATTTGCTCGCCGGTGTAAACGGGTTTTCCGTTCTCCACACGCAAGTTCATCGTTGCCTTGCGCGCGCAGAACCAGCAGATGGTTTTCATTTCCTCGATTTTATCCGCATAAATGAGCAGCAGGCGACTGCCCTCGAACAGTTGGTTCTGGAAGTCGTTCTTCAGCCCGAAGGCCATGACGGGAATGTCAAGCTCATCAACGATTCGGACCAGCTGCTTAATGCTGTCCTCGCCGAGGAACTGGCATTCATCAACCAATACGCAGTACAGGCGCGGCGTATGATTTTTGACGATATCAAACAGGTTCGTATCCGGGAAAATAGGAATAGCCTGCCGGCGTAATCCGATCCGCGAGGAGACAAAACCAACTTCATCGCGATTATCAATCGCCGAGGTAAAGAGCAATACCGGCTTATTTTGTTCTTCATAATTATGAGCTACTTTCAAAATTTCGATAGACTTGCCGCTGTTCATTGCTCCGTATTTGTAAAATAATTGTGCCAAACGATGACGTCCCCTTCTGTTAGTTCTATCGCAACCATGATGCTCTTTATTCTAGCATATTTCGGTTCGGTTGTTGGATAGGCAAACGCGAAATTTGGAGGAAATCATCGGCCAGCGATCGCCTGTCGTGCCAGATGGCGAATGGCATCGCTTAGCGGACGATTGGCAGGGTACACGCTCTCCAGATAGTCTAATATTCGCAGTGCAGATTCGGGAAGCTGGATATATCCCTGCGTCATCTCAGGAAGCTGCTCTGCGAATCGGGGGAAGCGTTTCTCCACCCTCCGCTCGTTCCCAAACGGGTCGGGGAAGTAATCCACCTCCGGCTCCAGCAGGTGCAGCACACGAAGAATGGAGTCGATCGCGAAAACCTGGACAAACCGGAACGCGGATAACTTTTCGCCACGCATATAGCGCCCGAGGCCGACGTATAGATTGGTCAGCGCTTCGTTTAGCGCATGATCGGCGGATTCGCTGCGGGATGGCGGAATCCGGCCCGTATTGGCGAGGGGGACCACCAGGTCGGCGGCCGAAGCATTTCTCCACACGACCCTGCCGCCGGCATAGGAAATGTCCTTCAGCTCCGGTGCTTCGAATACGGCGAATTCTCCATAGATGCCGTCCTGAAACAGAATTTTATAGCCGTCCGCTGTATTCAGGAAGGAATAGCTCAGCGGATGGGTCTCCTCCAGCCAATCGAGTCTGCGGATGAATCGTTCTTTGCTTCCGGGGGCGACTAGTAGGAAGAAATCCAAGTCCGAAAATTCATCAAGCCGGTCAGTCTCCGCCCCGACAGAGCCCAGACCGAGTAGCAAGAGCGCATCTTCCCGATTTTCCAAAGCAGCCCCAATTTCATTCAGGCGAAACAGCAGTTTATCCTTCGTTTGCATTTAAGAAGAACCTCCTTATAGGCATGCAAAAAAGGGTCCAACCTAACGCTTTCGCGAGGTTGAACCCTAAGGTTACATGGCCTTCATTTGAGAAGAACATACCATGCTCGGTTTGACGGCGTCAAGAGCCTGATGTTCGCAGGAGCAAAAGGAAGGTTACATGGCCATTTCTGCCGCCCGGCTTTGTGCTTTGCGGATTTGCATCGCCATGACCGCAGCCACGAAGCATACGAATCCGGCGATCACGAACGCTTGAGAGTAGCTTCCCAGCCAGTCGCGCAGGACTCCCGCGCCGTACGCGGCCGTGGAGGCACCAATCTGGTGGGCGACGACCACCCATCCGAAGATCATGCCGGATCTCTCTTTCCCGAACGTTTCGCCCGCCAGTTTGGCGGTCGGCGGAACGGTAGCGATCCAGTCGAGGCCGTAGAAGACAGAAAACACGACGAGCATAGCGGGGGAAGCCGAGTTCAGCGCGAACGGCAGGAAAAGTAAGGAGAGCCCGCGCAGGCCGTAGTACCAGAACAGCAGCTTACGGCTGTCGAAACGGTCCGACAACCAGCCGGAAATCGTTGTGCCAAACAAATCGAAGATGCCCATCATCGCGAGAAGTCCGGCGGCGGCAACTTCCAGCATGCCGTGATCTCCGCAGGCGGCGATCAAATGCGTGCCGATGAGGCCGTTGGTCGAAAAGCCGCAGAAAAAGAAGGTGCCAGCCAGCAGCCAAAACGTCGGGTGCTTCATCGCCAGCCGTAAATTATGCAACGGCGCGATCAGGATGTTGCCCCGGAAGGGCTCTGGTTTGACGACTTCGGTCGAGCCATAAGGGGCGGCGCCAACCTCGTAGGGGTGATTACGCATCCAGATCGCGACGGCGACCAGAACGACAACAATGCTGGCGACGGCAAGATACACGGCGTAACGCCAGCCGAGGTCGGATGTCAGTTTTGCGAACAGGGGCAGAAACAGCAATTGGCCGGTCGCCGCACTTGCGGTGAGCAGTCCGATAATTAGTCCTTTCCGCTTGGCGAACCATTGGTTGCTGACCGTGACGCCCAAGACGTTGGCCATCATCCCGGTGGACAAGCCTGAAACGACGCCCCAGAGCAGCTCAAATTGCCATAAGGCATGGATGAACGGAGTGACGGCCAGGCTTAACCCAAGCACAGACAATGAGCAGATAATCACTTTGCGAAAGCCAAAGCGCAGCAGCAGGGAAGCCGAGAAGGGACCGACCAGACCGTACAGGAGGATGCCGATGGAGATGACGCTCGAGATGCTGCCCCGGCTCCAGCCGAATTCATCCTGAAACGGGAGGAGCAGCACGCTTGGCAAGGAGCGAATGCCCGCCGAGACGAGCAAGGTAACAAACGTAAGCAGGACGATAATCCAGCCGTAATAGAAACGTGATTTTGGCCTGATTTCAGGCGAAGGGTTCATCTCATTCATCGTAGGTTTCTCCTCTATTTATAATTTTGTTTGTACACACAAATGTTTTGAGTAAGGAACGGAATTACCGTTCCAATTGCTCGCTAGCCTGTTCTTGCTGCGACGTAAGCAAGTCGGCCAATTCTTCTCCAAGAACGGCCACATAGGAGGCTTTCAGTTTTTTCGAAGCTGCGCGAAGGGAGGGCTCAAGGGAACGGCCTTTATCGGTAGGGTAAACCAGCACGGTTTTCCCTTGGACTTGGCGTTCTACAAGCCCCTTCGCCTGCAGTTTGTCAATAAAACGCGTCAACGTAGACGGCGTGATGTACAGCTTCTCGGACAGCTCCTTTTGCGTAATACCGGGTTTGACGATGACCAGACGGATCAGATAGCCGTAGGCGGGAGCCAAACCCGTCGTCGCAAACGCTTCGTCGGCGATCCGGGTGATCGCTCGGCTCAGACGGTTGGTGGTAAAGTACATGCAGCTATGCAGGAAAGCGTCGTCGGCTTCGGCAGCGGCGGCTGTGTTTTTTGATTCGTTTGCCATTGGTAAAGCCTCCTTTTGAGGATCACTTATCAGAATTTATATTTTGTATGTACAACGAATATATAAAATTGGAGATCTATTGTCAATCCCTTAATAGGCGGACGAATGAAAAAAATTCCACCTTGGGGTTATTCGTTGCAGCAGGGGCCCTAGATGAAGCTTACCAAAGCTTACCGGGCTCCAGCCTATAGGTGTATAATGGGGATGGGGAAAATGCCCAATGAAGGGAGAGGTGGATATGTCCGTCTTTACGGAGAAATCGCTGCCTAGAAAAAGCCTGAAGGAGCTGGGAATCTCAGCTCGGAACGTGAATGACTTTTTAACATACTTGAAAGCGCATTCTATCGAACTGCATAGCTTGATGTTGGTACGGCATGGGCATGTTGCGGCGGAGGGCTGGTGGGCACCTTACGGGCCGGATCTGCCGCATATGTTATTTTCCCTTAGCAAAAGCTTTACCTCCACGGCAATCGGTATGGCCGTACAGGAAGGCAAGCTGAATGTGGAAGATCCGGTCGTCTCTTTCTTCCCGGAGGACGTGCCGAAGGAAATATCGCCGAATCTAGCTGCGATGCAGATCAAGCATCTACTGATGATGGGCACGGGCCACGCCTTCGATACGATGGATCCGCTCGCCAGAGTGAAAGACGGAAACTGGGTGAGGGCATTCTTGGAACAACCCGTTGAGCATCAGCCGGGAACGTTCTTCCTGTATAACACGGGAGCCACCTACATGCTGTCCGCCATCCTGCAGAATGTCACCGGGGAAACGCTGCTTCAATATTTGCAGCCCCGCCTGTTCGAGCCGCTTGGCATCGCCAATCCGACATGGGAGAGCTGTCCACGCGGCATCAATACCGGCGGATTCGGACTCAAGGTAACCACCGAGGATATCGCCAAATTCGGTCAACTTTACTTGCAGAAAGGCCTGTGGGGCGAGCGGAGGCTATTGGAGGAAAGCTGGATTGACGCCGCGACCTCCAAGCAAATCTCTAACGGAGATGGCGGAGACAGCGATTGGGCGCAGGGCTACGGCTACCAATTCTGGCGCTGCCGGCACGGGGTCTATCGGGGGGACGGGGCGTTTGGACAATTTTGTATCGTTCTGCCGGAGCAAGAGGCGGTTCTCGCTATGACGTCCGGCACCAACGATCTGCAAGGTGTATTGAACGGAGTATGGGAGCATCTGCTTAAAGCTTTTGACAAGGGCGAGGGGAGCCTGGCCGACGAGGATGCGGCGGCGGAGAAAGATCTGCAGCATGTACTGGAAGGGCTTTATATAGAGCCGCCTCGAATCGAGCCCGGCTCTGTGCGGGAGGCTGAGCTCGGCAACAGCAATCGTTGCCTGCTGGAACCTAACGCCCTGGACCTGCAAAGCACGCGAATCGAAATTCATGGAGATACGGCCGTGCTGGATATCCAAGACAAACGCGGAGAGCACCGGGTTGAACTCGGTCGGCAGTCTTGGCGACTTGGGCGGACGACGTTGTTCGAAGAGGAGGAGCAGATTGCGGCTTCCTTCACCTGGAAGTCGTCGGACACGCTGCTGCTTAGCATCCAGCGGATTGAGACGCCGTTTCGCTTAAGTATCGAAATCGAATTCCTGGAGGAAGGCATTGAAATTCGCAGCCAGTTCAACGTTTCCTTCGGGGAACCGACCTCGGCACCGATTCGGGGGCATCTAGAGTAAAGGCCGGGTCTCTTTATCTTGCGCTACGCTCGGCTAACAGGCGGTTCACCAATTCACTCATGCCTTCCCATGAGTCCCTCATGAGGAATTGCTCCTGGATTGGCGCATTCCACGGACGGGGGATGCCGATGGTTAATCTTCCGGCTTCTTTGGCAGGGAGCAGATTATGTGGACCGTCATCGATCAGCAGGTCGAAGTCCAGCAGCGTTTTCCGCTTGGCAACGAAGAAATTCTCGAACGGAATAAACGGCATCCAGCGCTGCAGCCAGTTCCATTTCTCCGGAACCGATGACGGTCTGGCGGCCGTAACGATGATTACATCGTGGTCCTTTGCGATCTTGCGCATCTCCTCTACGGTATGCTCATCAAAGATCTCCAGCTCTTCATATAAGCCGGGGCGCCCAAAGAAGAGGTCTTCATTGCATTCGGGATGCCAAATCCCCGTCATGTCGAAGCTGATCATTTGGTCCATGGTCAACTGGCGGTCAGGGAACTGCAAATTGTGATAGTGGATCGCCTTTGGCACGAGGTGGCAGATGGTATCATCCATGTCGATGGCTACGATGTGTTTGCGCATAAATGGGTAATCTCCTGATTGAAGTTGGATTGAAATTCATGACTTCTTCTAAGATATCAGAAAAGTGCGGCTTTGGGGTATAGGAGACTCCATGAAAAAAGACCCGGCTCCGTTGATCGCGGTGCCGGGTCTTTGGCGTATATAGCCGCAGGAGCGGGCTAACCCTTGACTTCATCCCGCCAGAAATGGACGGGCTGCCATCCGAGCAGCTGTTTCGCCTTCTCGTTGCTGAGCAGCGTTTCGTGAGCCTCGAGCGGTGCTCGGAAGTCGCCCACGCCTGGATAACGGGCAGCCATCAGATCCCGGCTGCGAATCGCCATGCTGGAGTCGTCCGCGGCGATGTTCAGCGCTACCGCGCCAAGGCCCTCCGCTTCGACGGCTAGCCGGCAGGCGGTCGCCGCATCGCGCGTGTCGATATAACTCCACAAGATGCGTTCCCGTTCGGCCGGGTCGTGGATGAAGGACGGAAACGACGCATAACGTTCCGGCGGAATCACATTGCCCAGCCGTAGGGATACGATCTGCATATCCGATCGGCGGTGGAACATGTCCGCCGTCAGCTCGTTCACCACCTTGGACAAGCCATAGCTGTCCTCGGGGAGCTGCGGGTGCGCTTCGTCCACCGGTACATATTTAGGGGCGGGCGGATGAATCGCAAAGACGATGCCGTAAGAGGATTCGCTTGATGCGATCACTGCTTTTCGGATGCCAAGCCCCTCTGCAGCTTGCAAAATGTTATACGTGGACATGACATTATTGCGGAAGGTGATCTCCGGCGTGCGGATATGCGCGGCCGGAATCGCAGCCAGATGTACGACCGCATCCGCGCCGGTAAGTGCACTGTAACATTCGCCAAGTTGCTCCAGATCGACGATCAACGTCGGACAAACCGGATCTTCCGAAGGCCGAACGTCCACATTCAACACCTCGTAACCACGTTCGACGAATTCACGTACGACGTAGCGCCCCAGCATGCCGCTCCCGCCGGTAACGACGACTTTAGCCATAGTTGCCTCGTCTCCTTAGTTCAAAATTTCTTCGATTCGTGTCAGCACATCTTCGCTAAGCTTGATACCGGAAGCTTTGGCGTTTTCGGTTACTTGATCCGGACGGCTAGCCCCAACAAGCGCGCTTGCGACGTTGCTTTGACGCAGGATCCAAGCCAGGGCGAGGTTCCCCACGCTGATGCCAAGCTCGGCGGCAATGCCTTCCAACTGCTTCACCTTTGCGATGTTTTCTTCCGTAATCCCCTTGCGAACCCAATCCAGCTTGGCCGCGCGGCTGTCCTGCGGAATGTTGTTGGCCGACGTGTATTTGCCGGTTAACAAGCCTTGAGCCAGCGGCGAGAAGACGACTTGCCCGATGCCGGAACGTTCGCTGACCGGGATCACTTCCTTCTCGATATAACGGTTAAACATGTTATAAACCGGTTGATTGACCACGATGCGATCCAACAGATAACGATCCGCTAAACCAACCGCTTCCGCAATCTGCGAAGCTTGCCATTCGCTGACGCCGGCATACAGGATTTTGCCTTGGCGGATCAGGTCATCGATGGTGCGCAGCGTTTCGTAAAGCGGTGTCTCCGGGTCGTGGCGGTGGCAGTAAAAGATATCGATATAGTCATGGCCCAGCCGCTTCAAGCTCGCGTGTACCTGCTCCATGACATGCTTTCGCGACAAGCCGCGGTCGTTGGGACCTTCTCCCATTGGCCAGAACGCTTTCGTCGCCAGCACGTAGGATTCCCGTGGATAAGCTTTCAGCGCTTTGCCCACCAGTTCCTCTGCTGCCCCTTTTTCATATACATTGGCTGTATCGAAGAAGTTAATCCCCAGATCGTAGGCCGTTTTGATGGATTTCTCGGCATTTTCACGTTCGACGTACCCGCCGTAGGTTAGCCAACTACCCAAGCTGATTTCGCTTACCTTAAGGCCGCTTCCACCCAGTCTTCTATATTCCATGATTTATCATCCTCCTGATCATTTGTGTTGTAACCATTTTCATTCTATTAAAGTTCATATACAATTTAAAGAAGTGAAAACTCTTTCACTTAATTATATCCATGATACTTGCTATACATAATATAGCTATATCCAAGAGGAGGTTTGCCGGATGACTACAGTCCGCAAAGCAAGCAATTATATTCCGAAAACGCCGGTGCATATCGAATGCAATATCGAAAAAACCCTGGATGTGCTCGGAGGGAAATGGGCGTTTCTTGTCATACGTGAGCTATTTGGCGGTACCCTTCGCTTCGGAGAACTGCAACGCCGAATTCCTCAGGTTAGTCCGCGCGCATTAACGAGTACATTGCGCCATTTGGAGGAGAAGGGAGTGTTGGAGCGGACGGTTTTCCCGACCGTTCCCGTGACGGTTGAATACTCGCTCACGCCGAAGGGCATGGATCTTCACGTCATTTGCCATGAAATGAAGGTTTGGGCCGCGCGGTGGACCTAACGAGTCTGGGGCGGGGAGCCATGCTTAGACTGATCGGCAAAAGCATCCGCGATTTTCGCAAGTACTCCGCCAAGCTCTTGCTTTTTCAATTGCTCTATATGCTTGTTACGAGCATCGTTGTCCTCCCAGTCACCACGCTGCTGTTCAACCGTATTCTTCGGGTGGTTGGATCCGGATCCTTGCTCAACGGGGAAGTGTACCGGATCGGGCTAAGTTATAAAGGATTAACTGGACTGATTCTCATAGGGCTTGTCGCTTCCTTTACGCTGCTGATCGAATTGCTGGTGCTGATCGTTCTCATTCAGCAGCGCTTTTTCGGAAAGGAGATTGCCCTATCGGATGCGGTGCTGACCGTGTTGCGCAAGACGCCGAAGCTGCTCGGGTTCGGGGTGTTCCAACTGCTGCTGCTCTTGCTGCTTCTGATTCCGTTCATTGATTCACCGCTGACGGCCTCGTTTTACGCGTTGTTTAACGTTCCGATCTTCTTGAACAATCAGGTGCTGGACGCCTCTTTTACCATGACCGCCGCTTATATCGTACTGCTTGCAGGGCTGTTGTATACCTTGCTCCGGTGGATCTTCGTCCTGCATTGCATCGTGCTGGAGGATATGAATCTGCGGCAGGCGGTTCGCCAGAGCCATGCCCTGACGCAAGGCCGGCGTTGGCGGTTGTTTGGTTCGCTCCTTCTGTTTAATGGTTCGATCCTCGCGGTCACCTATACGGTGGTGTCCGCTCTTGGACACATCCCTTCTTGGTTGGATCTCGATGTGCTCGCGCTCGTGTCCCAGCACTATTCGCTGACGATCTCAACCGTGCTGGCTTACTTGTTGGAGCTTCTGCTGTTGCCGATCAACCTTTTCGTGCTGACGAGACTATATTACGCATTCGGCCGTTTAAATTGGATTCGGGCAAGAGACCAGCTTCAGGTCAGCCATAGCAGGATAGGCCGCGTAGAAATGCGGATCATCGCTTGGTGGAGAGCGTTGAAGTGGAAGAGGACGGTTTATGTCTTGGGTGCTGCCGTCTATATCACCCTGGCTGTGGTCATCGGTTCGCGGGCGAATGATAGTCTGGTGTACGCCAAATGGAACGTTCAGATTGCGGTGCATCGCGGAGATACGTCGTATGCCCCGGAGAATTCGCTGCCCGCTCTACTCTCTGCGATGGATAAAGGCATCCAGGTCGCCGAGTTGGATGTGCAGATGACCAAGGACGGAGTGGCCGTGTTAAACCATGATTCCGAATTGAGAAGGATGGCTGGGGTACGGAAGCGGATCGCCGATATGACCTCCGCGGAGGTGAGTCAGCTATCTATCGGTAGGGACGAGAATGGATACCCGGTACAAATCCCTTTGCTGTCCAGCGTGCTCGCCGAGACGCAGGGCAAGATCAAGTTGCTGCTGGATCTGAAGCCGAATGGCTTTTCCAGCGAAGCACTGGCGGAAGAGGTCGTTCGCCTTATCAAGGAAGCCGGAATGGAGGAAGAGGTGAGGGTGCAGTCGTTCGATGGGGTCGCGCTCGGCCGAATTCGTGAGCTGGCCCCGGAGATCAAGATCGGGAGAATTCTCTTCTTTGCACTTGGAGACCTATCGGTGCTCGACGTCGATTTCTATACGATCGAGCAGGTCATGCTGACGGACTTCCTGATCAATAAAGCCCACGCCGATGGTCGCGAGGTATGGGTCTGGACCGTTAATACCCGACGGGATATGAAGGAAGTCCTCAAGTACCCCATCGATGGCATGATCACCGATGCTCCCGAGACGGCGCAGTCTTTGGTGGAGGTAGATTTGTAAAACATTAAAGGCGAAACCAAAAAATCGTCATCCCTTGTATGGGGTGACGATTTCGCATTTCTAGAGCGCTTGGGAAGCTTGAGCCAGCAAAGAGGAGAGCAGGGCGTAGTCCGGTGCGGCCCCTTCCTTGAATTTGATCCACTTGCGCTCCGGCGGTCCCTCGAAGCCTTTTGGTACCTCTAATCCCTCGGCGTTCATGATCATGAACGCAATCGCGTCCTTCGACGGGGAAATCACCGCTGCGTAATGGCCGTTCTTCAGGAAATGGGGCTTCTTGTACTGAATCCGCTCTTCCACCGACGGAATGGTTTGGTGCACCATCTCTCTCAGTCGTTGGGAGAGCTCGATTTGCCATGCCGCCCCTAATTGATCAATAAAGGCGGTAACCTCTTCGTTCATGGTCTTAATCATCTCCTGCCGTAAAATTTTTCCATAACAGGAATATACCACGGCAGGAATATACTTGTAAAGGTGCTTAAAATTTTCTTATTCTTCGTTCGTCGCGATCGGATTCTCGGGATAAGAGATCCAATCGCTCCAGCTGCCGGCGTACAGCTTGACCTGCGGGTAGCCGAGCCGATGGAGGGCGAGCACGTTCGGGCAAGCGCTCACGCCGGAGCCGCAGTAGACGATAGCCTCGCGGCCTTCGTCCATTGCGGCGATGACGGGCGCCAGTTGCTCGCGCAGCTCGCCGTCGCTCTTCCAGGAGCCGTTGTCGCCTTGCACCTGCTTCCAAAAACGGTTGATCGCCCCCGGGATATGGCCGGCCTTGACGTCAAGCGGCTCCTGCAGTCCGGCGAAGCGATCCGCGGCGCGCGAGTCCACCAGCAGGACGCCGGGATCGCCCAGCGCCCGGCGGACGTCCTCCACTCCGGCCAGCATGTGCGGCCGGAGCGACGGGGTGAAAGCGGCGGGGACGACGGTCCGCCGCTCAGCGGTCACGGGATAGCCGCCGGCTTGCCAGGCGGCGAATCCCTCATCCATGACGTAGACGTCGTCATGGCCCAGCCAGCGCAGTAGCCACCATAGGCGGGAGGCGTTCATGCCTCCCTGGTCGTCGTAGGCGACCACCCTGGTGGCGTTGCCGATGCCGGCGCGAGCGAAGCGCGCGGCCAACGTGTCCGGGGCGGGCAACGGGTGACGCCCGCCGTGCTCGGTTACCGGGGCCGACAGATCCTCCTCAAGATCGAGATAAACGGCACCCGGAATGTGCGCGGCGTCGTAGGCCGCGCTTCCGGCTTCCGGCCGGCCGAGCTCGAAGCGGCAATCGACGATCACGAGATTTGGCTCATACATGCGGGCTAACAGCCAGCGTTTGGATACGATCGGTTCCATATGGGGGACACATCCTCTGCACTCATCGTTATCATATGGAACCATTATAAGCCTAAAGCTTAAATCAGGCGATATCCGCTTGGCAACGTTCCGCTGGTGCGGATTTGACGAACTTGCGCTGCCGTCAAACGTTGGTTTGTCGCGATGATCGATTCTACGTCGTTGCCGTTGATGAGATCATCTAGATCATTAATGCGCCGGCTGCCGCGGAGGATGCGAAAGCTGCCTCTGAACCGGGTCCGCGTAAACAACACGAGCGTAGCGTTGCTGCTGGATGAAACGAACCGCAGGCTCTCGATTCCATCCAGAATCGCGTCGGTGTCGCGGATGCCGAGGTTCCCGGTGTAGACACGGCTTCTTCCCGTCAGATTCTCCTCGGAATATACCGTGAGACGGGGAGAAGTTTGAGAAATGTGAACTAGCTTTTTCATTGAAAGTTCCTCCTCAAACGAATGGGTCTGAACGATCGTTCGAAACACTCTATTCTTTCATTTACTATCCGGTTTGGATGATATGACCTTGGCGCGCCTAGATTACGAGAAAACAGGCGGAAACCATCAGGGTAAATGATAGGGGATGGGAGAAATAGAGACGCTTTTTTTGATTGAGGAACCGTTCTAACTCCGCTATAATGAAGTGGTTTGCACCAAGATTGTGCCGATAAAATTAACGGAAAGCTGGGACCCTGACCTTTATGCATACCAACACCAAGTCCATGGGCAAATATGAAATTTTGTACATTATCGGCATTATTGCCATCTCGTTTTCATCTATTTTCATCCGCTGGTCCAATGCCGAGGTTTCGGTAATCGCGATGTACCGGATGTATCTGACGAACTTATTGATGCTACCGCTGCTGTGGAGTTATCGGGGGGAGATTGCGCGCCTGACACGCAAGCAATGGGGGCGCCTTTTGTTTTCCGGGCTCATGCTGGGGCTTCATTTCCTGCTCTGGATGGGGTCGCTTCGCTTGACGACGGTAGCGAGCTCCACCGTTATTCTGACGCTGGAGCCGATCATCGTGATGTTCGGGTCGTTCTTCCTATTCGGGGCCAAAATCAATAAAGCGATGATTCTCGGCGTATCGTTGGCTCTAATCGGTTCGATCGCCATCGGCTCCGGGGATTTTGCCTTGTCCGGCGCTGCCGTTACGGGAGACTTGCTCTCTCTGTTCGGGACGGTGGCGGTCGCGGTTCATATTCTGGTCGGCAAGCAACTGCTGCAAACGATCAGTGCGTTTGTTTATAATTTCCTCGTGTTCGCGGTGGCTGGAACGTCGATGGCCATATATAACGTGGCTGCGGGCATCCGTTTTACCGGATATGAGCCGCGCGAATGGGGGATTTTCCTGCTGCTCGCGATCGTCCCGACGCTGTTTGGGCATTACCTGTTCAACTGGCTGATGAAATACCTCAGCGCTTCAGCCGTATCGATGGCCGTTCTCGGCGAGCCGGTGTTTGCTTCGCTGTTGGCTTGGATGCTGCTTAAGGAGAGCCTGACCCCGCTGCAATTGTCAGCGGGCGCACTCATCTTGTGCGGCGTGTGGATCTTCATTCGTTACGGCAAAGAGGCGTCAGCCGTGACGCAGGAAAACGCGAAGGTACTGGCGACGGGGCAAGAGGAAAAGGCGAGTTAAGGGGAAGTAAGAAGGGCGGGTTTGGTTTTATTTTCTCAGCTCGAAAAATTGGCATTCCCGGCGTGGATGGTAGGAAAGCTCGCTTACTCCAGCCTGGGTGATAATGGTGTCGTCCGTGAAACGGATAATGATACTGCCGTTGTCGATCATATGATCGGCACGGAATACGCGGATGCGAAATTTGCGGTCCAGCGCCTCCTGAAAATCGAAATCGGTAAACAGTTCTCTGAGGGTAGGCATATCACTAAACTCCTTATTGGCTTAAGTTGGGGACAACTTGCGTAAATTTGGCTCTTGTTATTGTACCCGGAACCTTGCCGGTTGAAAAGAGAGCGCTTGGGCCTGAGATCAACCCTCTTGTTCGGCGTCTTGCACCATTATCCCGTTTGATCAGATCACGGAGAATCCGGGACGGACATGCTCGGGAGAAGCGAATACGAGTGAAGGAGACCTCCCTTAACAAAAGGGATATTCGTGTAAAGAGCCATTTAGACAAGGTGGATAATCGTGTAAAGAGCCAATTTGACAAGGGTATCATAAAAAGGTCGATCAGGATTCCGCCCCCTGATCGACCTTTTTTCATATGGTGTCCGGCACGGCCCAGCGCATAATTAAGCCGGCATGGGTCAAGCCGCCGCCAAATCCGTACAGCAGAACACGGTCACCGAATTTCAGCCGGCCCGTGTCGACGCCGGCTTGCAAAGCCAGCGGGATGGACGCGGAGGACGTATTGCCCTTATCCTGCACGCTTTGCAGCGTTTTGGAGAGCGGAAGTTCCGATTTTTCGCAAATGGACTCGATCATACGCAGATTGGCGCTATGCGGCACGAACCAATCGATATCCTCCCGGGTGAGCTCAGCCTGCTCTAGCAGCTGTTCAATTCCGGCGGTGACGGTGCGGACGGCCCATTTAAATACCTCGCGTCCGTTTTGTACAATTTTGCCCTTCCCTTCGAGGGGCTGACCATCCATCTGATCCGCCAGTCCTGAACGGTAGACGTGGATGCCGCCTGCCCCATTCGTCCCGAGGATAAACGATTCGAACCCGGGCTGCTCGGGATCCGCTTCGACAAGCACTGCCCCGGCCCCATCCCCGAACAGGATGCAGGTACTGCGGTCGGTGTAGTCGGTGATTTTGGACATCGTTTCGCCGGCAACGACCAGGATTTTGCGATGCAGGCCGGAGCTAATCATACCGTTCGCCAAATGCAAGGCATAAGCGAAGCCGGCACAGGTCGCGTTAAGATCGATAGCCCCGGCCTGTTCCATGCCGAAGTGTTCCTGAACCCGGCAGGATACGGTCGGGAATGAGAAATCCGGCGTTGTCGTCGCTGCGATAATGAAGTCGACATCGTCCAGCGTGGCCCGATACGTATCGCGGAGTCGCTCTGCCGCCCGGATGCAGAGATGCGAGGTGAATTCGTCCTCTGCGGCGATATGCCGCTCCTTGATGCCCGTACGCTGAACAATCCACTCGTCGTTCGTATCCACGAGCCGCTCCAAATCCGCATTGGTCAGAATTTGTTCGGGGACATAGGTGCCTAGAGCGGTAATGCGGGCCTTGGAAAAGGGTTTCTGTAGGGTCAACCGTATCAGCTCCTTTAATATGTTTGATTTACTTATGATCAGGTTTTAGTACCAGGTGCTAATCCG
The DNA here is from genome assembly GCF_014947195.2 of Paenibacillus rhizolycopersici. NCBI lineage: Bacteria > Bacillati > Bacillota > Bacilli > Caryophanales > Paenibacillaceae > Paenibacillus > Paenibacillus rhizolycopersici. Next base: position 44,838 of record NZ_JADCNN020000001.1, read on the forward strand.
AGTATATCATTTTTAAAATAATTATCAATGGCTTCAAAAACGATATAGATTCCGTTTATGGACTTTTAGCGGTATACATGGTATTCTTGGTTCAAATTTACGAATGGAGGCTTGCGTGTGCTAATTTAGTCCCGATCGAGACCGCATTGCATGGATTGCAACTGCTCTTTCTGCTCTTTAGTTTGTGCAGGGTCATCGGGATAAGTTTGCCTATTTGCGCAGGTCCGCCAAGAAGAATCGCTCCTTCCGGAACGAGGCTTTTTTTGCCTACGATTGCGAGCGGACAACGGGCAATTCCTATTTCGATTGCGGCTGCACAGACCTTGGTCTGTGTTTTTATTTTGCCCATAAGGAGAATGCCTTTATGAATATGGAAAAGTCGAACGATTATCAAGAGGTGAAAAGGGAGCTTTACGCCTGCGCCGCTCAGCACGGTTTGCATTTGAATACGGAAGCGTTTGAGGTTAATGAATCCGGCTTGGATTTCTTCGTTGCGTTTGTGCGGGATAACAACGGTCAAGCGTGGGTACTTCGCAAGCCTAGACGTTCAGACGTTTGGGAGCGGGCCCTTAATGAACGGAATGTGTTGAAAGCAGTAGCGCCCCGTATCTCCGTTGCCGTACCCGATTGGCGCATCTGTACTCCAGATTTGATCGCTTACCCGCTCCTTGCGGGAAACCCGGTTGCCACAGTTGATCCGGCCGGGAGCGGATATGTCTGGAGGTTCCCTCAGGAGGCGCTGGGGGATACCTTCTATGATTCCTTGGCCGAAACATTGGCAGCGCTGCATTGCGTCGACCATGACGAGGCGATGCGATCCGGCGTTCGCCGCAAAACCCCCGCGGAGACACGGGAAGCTTTCGCCGCAAATATCGAGGAAGTTCGGCAGAAATTTGACATCCCTGCCAAGCTGCTTGACCGATGGATGAGCTGGTTGACCACGGACAGCTATTGGCCGGAATTTTCGGTACTGCATCATGGCGATTTGCATCCTCCCCACATCCTTGTGGATGACAATCAGCGCATGACGGGCCTCATCGATTGGACCGAAGCGGAAATTGCCGATCCGGGCAAGGATTTTGTGATCTTGTATGCTCTCTTTGGCGAAAAAGGCCTGCAGGATATACTGAACCGTTATGAACGGATGGGAGGCAGAACATGGTACCGTATGAAGGAGCATATCGCCGAGCAATGGGCCGCGTATCCGGCGCTAGTCGCCAAATTTGCCCTCACGACGAGGAAAGAGGACGATATGAATATGGCACGAGGGATGATAAATAGCTGGAACATTGATTAAGAGGCAGGAAGGATCTCGTCAGACGGAGTGCCCCCTAGCTTCGCGTAAAGGAAATGGTCAGTGCTATAATAGTTCAGAGGAAAGGAGTGTTCGAAACCATTTATGAAGACGTTGGTATTAGCGGAGAAGCCGTCTGTCGCCAGAGAAATCGCGCGAGTGATGGGCAGCCGAGATAAGCATAAAAGTCATTTTGAAGGGCCAAAGTACGTGGTGACCTGGGCGCTGGGCCATCTGGTCGGTTTGGCCGAACCGGAGGATTATGACGCGAAGTTCGCGACGTGGGCGTTGGAGGATTTACCGATCCTGCCGGATAAAATGAAGCTGAAGGTGCTGCGCGAAAGCAGCCATCAGTTCAAGGCGGTGCAGCAGCTCATGCGGCGTCAGGATATCGGCGAGCTGATCGTGGCAACCGATGCCGCCCGCGAGGGTGAACTGCTCGCCCGCTGGATTATGGATATGGTCAAATGGAACAAACCGTTTCAGCGGCTGTGGATTTCGTCGCAAACGGATAAAGCGATCAAGGAAGGATTCGCGGCATTGAAGCCGGGCAGCCAATACGAACGCTTGTACCACTCGGCGCGTTGCCGGGCGGAGGCCGATTGGATGGTGGGCCTCAATGTCACTCGGGCGCTCACGACCAAATTTGGCGCGCCGCTCTCGGCCGGAAGGGTACAGACGCCGACGCTGGGCATGATCATGCAACGCGAGAACGAAATCCTCCGTTTCCGTTCGGAGGAATTCAACATGCTGCGCGCCGACTTCGGCAAATTCGAAGCGGTATGGCGCGGCGGGAACGGAGATGCACGCATTTTTGATGCGGAGCGGTTGAACGCTCTGAAGCAGAAGCTCGAAGGGGCTTCCGGCCACATCGTCAAGCTGGTCAAGCACGAAAAAACGGTACCCCATCCGCTTGCTTACGATTTGACCGAGCTGCAGCGGGACGCGAACCGGCTGCTAGGGTTTTCGGCCAAGCAGACTTCGAACGTGCTGCAGCGACTCTACGAGCAACATAAGCTGGTGACTTATCCGCGGACGGATTCGCGTTACCTGACGTCGGACATGACGGAGACCCTCAAGGAACGGCTGACCAGCGTAGCGATCGGCCCCTACTCGCCTCTGGCCCGGCCATTGCTTCGGGCCTCGCTGCAACTGAGTAAACGGGTTGTTGATGATAGTAAGGTGACCGACCACCATGCGATTATCCCGACGGAGCAAACGGTGCTGCTGAACGCGTTGAGCGCGGACGAACGCAAGCTGTACGATTTGATTGTGCGGCGGTTTATCAGTTTGTTTTATCCGCCAGCAAGGTTCGATCAGGTCAGCGTGACGGTGGAAATCGCCGGCGAGACGCTGCACGCCAAAGGCACGACCATCAAGGACGCCGGATGGCGCGCCGTTTATGACGGGCAGGCGATGGAGGACGAAGAAGGCGGCGAGGACGATGCCGAGAGCGGTTCGGCATTGCCTGAGCTGAGCCAAGGCGAGGCGGTGAAAGTGCAGCGCTGCCGTGTGACGCCGGGGCGGACCCAACCGCCGAAGCGTTACACGGAAGCCGCCCTGCTGACCCAAATGGAGAAGCATGGGCTGGGCACGCCGGCAACGCGGGCGGACATCATTGAGAAGCTGGTCAGCTCGGATACGATCGAGCGGCAGGGGAACTCCCTGCATCCGACCGGCAAAGGCAAGCAACTGATTGAGCTGGCGCCGGCCGATTTGCGCACGCCGGAACTGACGGCCCGCTGGGAGGCGGAGCTGGAGCGGATCGCGCGCGGCCAAGGCCAGCCAGGGCCGTTCCTAAGCGGCATCCGTGAAATGGCGGTCAGCCTCGTGCAAGGTGTTAAACGCAGTGATGCGACCTATAAACCGCATAATGTCTCAAGTAGCCATTGCCCGGAATGCGGAACGCGGATGCTCGAGAAGAAAACCGGACGCGGGCTGATGCTGCTCTGTCCAAACGAAGATTGCGGGTATCGCCGTTCTGGCGAGAAGCGCCTGTCCAACCGTCGCTGTCCGCAATGCCACAAGAAGATGGAACTCAAGGAAGGCAAGGCGGGGATGTACGTGCAGTGCATCTCCTGCGGCATTACCGAGGTGCTTGAGAAAGACAAGGATAAGCACATGAACAAACGCGAGCAACAGCGGCTCGTCAAGCAATACTCTCAACCGCAGGAGTCTGGCGGGGTGAACCTCGGCGAGTTGCTGAAGGCAGCTCTGGAGAAGAAGGGCGATGATTAACCGGCTTAGCAAGCGGTTCTAGGTCCGCATAAATCGGCGGCCTTTACGGGACGCTAAGTACCGGAGGTGATAAGGGTGCCGCATCACAAAGCGCGGAAGACCGAGAACCAGCAGAACAAGTCGAGGCTGATGGAACCAACCGTGGCGGCCAAGCCGAAGAAGCAGGCCGATTACCCGCCCAGTTTGAACGAGATTCCGAAGAACGAAACCTGATGATATTTACAAGTGCGGCTCCCCAAGCGGGGAGCTTTTTACATAGAAGCGAATTTGGTGAAAAGATGCTGTTGCTCCGCGGTTGAGGTATAATGGAGTTAGGAACGTCGACATTCGAACGTAAAGATCGAAAGGGGGCGGCGAAGACGAAAACGGGTTTGCTGGTATGGTTTCTATTTATCAACGCAGTTGCTTATCTAGTCATGTCCGACGACAAAAGGCGAGCCAGGCAGAGGCGCGAACGGACTCCCGAGAAGACGTTGTTTTTGCTGGCTGCGCTCGGCGGCGCGTTGGGCGTATTGGTAGCCATGAACACGAAGCGCCACAAAACAAAGCATTTCAGCTTCCGGGTGGGCATTCCACTGCTGCTTCTTTTCAACGCCGTGCTTTATGGGTATTTTTTAATATAAACTCTTGGGACAAGTGAGGTGCTTTCCATGCTTTTTAACAAAATTCTTGCTGCGTATGACGGTTCGAAAGCGGCGAACAAAGCGCTGGACAAAGCGATCGAGTTGTGCAAATCGACGCCGGAAGCCAAGCTGGAGGTCCTGCACGTGTACGACTTCCCGCGTTTTTATGTAGCCGAGGGCTTCGCTCCGGTACCCACTTCGATGAACAAGGATTTTTATGAGCTGGCGGAAAGAACGGCAGAGGAAGCAAAAAGCCGGCTGGTGGCCGCAGGGCTGGAGCCCAAAGTCGAAATGGATCAAGGGGCGCCGGCGGAGACGATTTTGGAGTACGCTCAGAAATACGGAGCGGATCTCATCGTTATTGGCAGCCGAGGATTGGGTGGCATCCGCGAATTCGTGCTCGGCAGCGTCAGTCACAACGTCGTCCAGCATGCCCATATTCCGGTGCTCGTCGTGAAATAAGAATAGAGCTTGTTTGGTAGAAGCCTGACCGAAGCGATTCGGTCAGGCTTTTTTTGCGTGCGCATGGGTTGTCTGGTGTGATCCGGATTTAGGGCTAACGCTTGCCAGAATGCTTATTTAGGCGTGAATAGCGTCTTATACAAGCGTTAGAGTTTCAATAGCGGTTTTTCGAAATAGCTTCAAGGAAGATTCTTGTGAGGAAAACTGACGCTTGTCCGACCGAATCGGCGAGGAAAGAATTAAATTTTGGGCTATTTTCGAGATCGCGCGTAGGATGATGTAGTTTTTTATAGTCGCCAAAGTAAGGTTATGTTCAAATGTTACGATTACTCACATTGGCATGATGCAAGTACGGTCGAAAGGAACATCCGAACGCTGAAAGGAGGGGTGCCGTTGATTCGCTTTCACCAGGTCGATAAGCACTTTGGCCAATTTCACGTGCTGAAGAGGATTGAGCTGCAGGTCAAAGAAGGGGAAGTCGTGGTGGTCGTCGGTCCGTCCGGTTCGGGAAAAAGCACGATGCTGCGCTGCATCAACCGGCTGGAAACGATCACGAACGGCGAACTGACGGTAGGCGGCCTTCCGGTCCATGACCGTAAGACGGATATCAACAAGTTGCGGCGGGATATCGGAATGGTCTTTCAGCATTTTAATTTGTATCCGCACAAGAAGGTGATCGACAATATCACGTTGGCACCGATGAAGGTGCTGGGCATTTCTAAGGCGGAGGCGGAGCAAACGGCGCTGTTTTATCTGGAGAAGGTGGGCATCGCCGATAAAGCATCGGCGTATCCGTCCCAGCTGTCGGGCGGCCAGCAGCAGCGGGTGGCGATCGCCCGTGGGCTTGCGATGAAGCCGAAGATTATGCTGTTTGACGAACCTACCTCGGCGCTGGATCCGGAGATGGTCGGCGAAGTGCTGGACGTCATGCGGACGCTCGCTAGAGAAGGCATGACGATGGTGGTGGTTACGCACGAAATGGGGTTTGCTCGGGAGGTGGCGGACCGGGTTATTTTTATGGACCAAGGGCAGATCGTTGAGGAGGCCGGGCCGGAGGAATTCTTCGCCAATCCGCGGGAGGAGCGAACGCGTACCTTTCTCAGCCGTCTGCTAAGCCATTAGACCATGATGATCCTAAAAGGGAGGAAGAGAAGATGAAGAAACGTTGGAGGTTGATCAGTATTGCGGCGGTTTGCGCATTGGCGGTGCTGGCGGGCTGTGCGAATAATGGGGCGGGGGGGAATACAGCCGGCGATGGCGGCAATGCTGCCCCGACGGCCGGGGAGAGCGGATCCGGGGCTCTGGGCAAAATCAAGGAACGCGGCAAGCTGCTGGTTGGCGTGAAATACGACACGAAGCTGTTCGGTCTAAAGGACCCCGCCAGCGGCAACGTCGAAGGTTTCGACATCGATATCTCCAAGGCGATCGCGAAGCATATTTTCGGGGATGAAAACGCCTTGGAGTTAAAGGAGGTTACCTCCAAAACGCGAATTCCGATGCTGAATAACGGCGAAATCGATATGATCGTGGCTACGATGACGATTACGGAGGAGCGCAAGAAGGAAGTCGACTTCTCCGACGTTTATTTCCAGGCGGGGCAATCGCTGCTGGTGAAGAAAGGCAGCCCGATCACGGGCATTGAGAACCTGACCTCCGATTCGACGGTATTGGGCAGTAAAGGCTCGACTTCGGTGAAAAATATCCGCGATAAAGTAAATGGCATCAAGGTGCTGGAGTTCGATAACTATCAGGATGCGTTTAACGCCCTGAAGGCGGGGCAAGGCGATGCGCTGACGACGGACGATGCGATCCTATACGGCATGTCCGCTCAGGATCCGAATTACGAGGTGGTTGGCAAGCCGTTTACCGACGAACCTTACGGCATCGCGGTGCAAAAAGGCAACTCGGATATCGTGCAGGCGATTAACGATACGCTGAAGGAGCTCCACGATAGTGGGGAGTACGATAAGATCTACGAGAAATGGATCGGCAAGAAGCCGAGCGAATAATCGTTATGGACTTTACGATATTGACCGATTACTTCGATGTTTATCTGGAAGGGTTCCGAGGGACGATTCTATCCAGCTTGCTGGCGTTGGTCGGCAGCTTTCTGCTGGGGGCGTTGATCGCCGTATTCCGCATCGCCCCAGTCCGCGCCCTGCGCTGGTTCGGAACGGGGTACGTTGAATTTATCCGCAATATTCCGCTGCTGCTTGTCGTATATATTTTTTATTACGGGCCGTCGGCACTGGGCTTGCCGCTTGATGGTTTTACGGCCGGGACGATAGGGCTGGCCGTGTACACATCATCGTTCATCGCCGAGGCGATACGCGCCGGAATCTTGGCGATCCCGAAGGGGCAAACGGAAGCCGCCCGTTCTTCCGGGTTAAGCTACGCGCAAACGATGATGCATATCATCCTGCCGCAGGCGATCAAGCTGGTCATTCCGCCGCTCGGAAACCAGTTCATCAATTTGATCAAGAACTCGTCCGTATTGACGATTGTCGCCGGGCTGGACCTGATGTATTTCGCCGACATCGTGAATACGGAGACGTATCGGACGTTTGATACCTATATTTTTGTGGCGTTGTTTTATTTGGCGCTGACCTTGCCTCTGAGTTACGGGGTTAGGGTGTGGGAGCGGAGACTCGAGAGAAGGTATTGAGGGTGGGGTAAAACGGAAAACGGGTGGATCTAAATTAAGCCCGCTGCGGTACGGTTTGGGCTTACGATCGCTGTTATCCTCGGATTTCTTGAATTTGTAGAACCTTAATCTGTAGAAATCCGAGGATAAAGGCGACCACTCCGTTTCTTCAGCTCCAAACCTTCCCTCCGGGGCTCTGCGATCCACCGGCTCTATCTCTCCCCTCCGCTGTGCTGGGGGAGTAGTAGCAGCGTGCGTGCGGTATAACCCGCATGCACGGCTGCGCAAAAGCAAAAGCATTGCTAGGAAGGAGGGATCCGATGGACTTTGCGGGAGCGTACAGTGCGGAGAATTTGAGCTTTCTGGCGGATGGGTTAGTTGTGACTTTGATTGTCGCCGGGGCGTCGATCGTGCTTAGCTTCCTGATCGGCTGCTTCGTTGGCGTCATTCGCTATACCCAGCTGCCCGTGTTGTCGCCGATCCTGCTGGTGGGCGTCGAGCTGATCCGCAATTTGCCGCTGCTCTTGATCATTTTCTTCATGCGCTTCGCCTTGCCGGAGATTGGCATCAAGCTGGGCCTGGTGGCCGCGACGGTTACAGGGTTAACCATCTTCGAGGCGGCGATGATCGCTGAAATCGTGCGCGGCGGACTCGCCTCCATCGACAAGGGGCAAATTGAAGCGGCTCGATCGTCGGGCCTCGGCTCCTTGCAGACGCTATGGCATATCGTGCTGCCACAAGGATTGCGGCGGATGGTGCCGCCGCTGGTCAGCCAGTTCATCTCGCTGCTCAAGGACACTTCGCTGGCGGTCGTGATCTCCTTGCCGGAGCTGATGCATCATGCCGGCATCGTCATCGGTCACGGCTACACCTACACGATACCTATCCTGTTGCTCGTGGCGTTGATCTATTTCTCCGTCAACTTTGTGCTTTCGGTGATCTCCAGGCGCTTGGAAGCCCGGCACGTGTAGGCATCAGCTGACACGGCTCTTACATATAATGGGATGTATGATATAGGCATATTTCCCTGGATATGGTACGATAAGGGGCAAAATAACCCACGGGAGCCGGGTGAGCGGAGATGGGAAACTTTCCTCTGAAGTCCTATTTTAGATCCGCCTACGTACAGATCGGAGTCGTGGCCATCGGAACGGCATTGGCCGGGGAGCTGAAGATCAACCCGTTTGATGGTGATATTTTTCGGATCGGATTGGGGAGCAGTGCGTTCTTGCTATTCTTGCTGCTGCTGAGGCGATTGCCGTATCTCATCACCGGCGTCATCTCAGGCTTGGTGGTGCTGCTGTTTCGCACCGGGTTAGATCAGGCGTTTGGCCACGGCTTAACCTTGGCCGACAGCGTGACGAGGCATTGCTCGGCGGCGGTGTATTACATCGTGTTTGCGTTAGGGATGAGCGTGATCAAACGGCGGTTGGACCGCTTCTATCCCTTGGCTCTGGGAGCGGTGACGGCAGTAATCGATCTGCTGTCCAACGAGGCGGAGCTGCTGACTCGGCTGCTGGTGACCGGCACCGCCACGTTTAAGCTCAACGAATGGACATTTTTGATGGCGATTGCGATGCTGCGCACGTATTTCGTGACCGGCATTTACAGCAGCATTTCCGTCAGCCGGATGCGGATCGTGCAAAAGGAGCAGAACCGCCGAATTGAGCAGATGCTTAGCTTTAGTTCCGGATTGTACGGGGAAGTCTTTTACCTGAAGAAATCAATCGGTACGCTGGAGAACCTGACCCTGCAAAGCTATGAGCTGTACCGTCGGTTGTCTGACGAAGGGCAAGAGAAGCACAAACACTACGTTTTGGGGATTACGCAGCAAATCCATGAGGTAAAGAAGGATTCGCAGCGGATTTTAGGCGGGCTGATCAAGCTCACGGACCGCGAAGTTCCGGGGGATATGCCTTTGTCGGGTTTAGTCCAATATACCGTCCATAGCAGCCAGAAGTACGCCGAAATGTTGGGGAAAAGAATTGTCTTTACGCAGAAGATCACCTTGGACTACGCCACCGCCAACTACATTCCCTTACTTACGCTGCTGGGCAACCTGACGGCGAATGCGGTAGAAGCGATCCAGGGCCAGGGGCAGGTTCATCTCGAGGTCCGCGAGCAAGCGGGATGGACCTTATTGACGGTGAACGACAGCGGGGGCGGCTTTCCTCAGGACGAGCGGGAGCTCGTGTTCGAACCGGGTTTTACGACCAAGTTCGATGAGGAAGGCGTTGCTGCGACAGGGATCGGTCTATCTCATGTGAGAGACATCGTGGCCCGGTTTGAAGGGGAGATCTCGCTTGATACCGCGCCGGGACTTGGTGGGGCGAGGGCCCAAATTCGGATACCGACGCGGATGTTGCGGAAGCCGACAAGTCCGACGTAAACGCGACTTACCAAACGTTGAGGAGGGTGTACCGATGCCGCTCTCTTTTTGTATCGTGGACGATGATGCCAGTGCCCGGAAAATGCTGCAGTACATTATCGAGGACAGCGGCCTAGGCGAGGTAACGGGGACGGCCGGCGGCGGGGCGGAGGGCGTGCGGCAAATTTTAAGCGAATCGCCGGACATCGTGCTGATGGATCTGTTGATGCCGGATCAGGACGGAATCGAGGCAATCGACTCCCTGCGCGCCCAAGGCTGCCGCTCTCGGTTCGTGATGATCTCCCAAATCGAAAACCAGGATATGGTCGGACGGGCGTACCGGAGCGGGATTGAGTTCTTCATCCGCAAGCCGATCAATCGGATCGAAGTGGAGACGGTACTGCAGAAGGTCAATGAACGGTATGCGATGAGTCACTATCTGGATGAAATTAAAACCAGCCTAAAGAAGCTGGAGGGCTTGCGCAGCACGCCGTTGGCTGGTCCAGGCAAGCGAACGGTTCGTGAAGCGATTCAACCGATCCTGATGAATCTCGGTCTGATTGGCGAGAGCGGCAGCCGGGATATCATCGCGATGATGGAGCTGTTGCTTGGACAGGGTGACGAGGTTGGTGGCAACCTGCCACCCTTGAAGGAGCTGTATCGTCGAACCGCAGCCTTATACAAGGAGGAGCCGGAGGACATCGCCAAGGAGGTCAAGGCGATCGAGCAACGGCTGCGACGCGCGTTGACAGCGGGGCTGACGAACCTGGCGTCGCTGGGCCTGACCGATTACGGTAATCCTCGGTTTGAATATTACGCACCTCTTTATTTTGACTTTGAGGATGTGCGGCTAAAGATGAAGGAGATCGAGGAAGGTCGGGAAACCGGCAATGGAAAGGGCAAAGTGAACATCAAGAAGTTCCTGCAGGTGCTGTATATCGAATTGCAGGAGCAGTTGGGCGGATAAATGAAAAAGGTGAATCTTTCATCTAACCTAGCCGGTTTTTAGGGGCTAGGTTTTTGGTTCTTGTTCAAAAACGAACATTCGGATTTTACAATCATTTAATGTTCGGATTTGAGTTGACATGTCGTGTCCGCCATTGGTAAACTAGGAGAGAAAAGGCGGCTCGCCGCCGAACATCATAATCTCGTATAATGCCGGGGATAGGGCCCGGAAGTTTCTACCCGAGAACCGTAAATTTTCGGACTACGAGCGAATACGTGATGAAGGTAGGGCTACTCCGCACGGAAGGCCTTCTTTATTATGAGCCTGGGCTTGCAAGCGCCGGGCTTTGCGTTGCCGTCGGCGCGGCCCTTAGCTGCCCGTATGCAGGTTTCGTATTCCTCAGGGTCCGCGAATTTCGGGAAATCTTCGTTATTTTCCAGGAAGTTCGGGGCCCTTTTCCGTATTCGGCCATCTATAAATCGTAGGCAGAGTTTTTGACTTCTACTAAAGAAAGTGGGTTGAAGCATGACAGCACAAGTCGCCGTCATCATGGGCAGCAAGTCGGACTGGGAAACGATGTCCCATGCCTGTTCCGTTTTGGAAGAACTGCAGATTCCTTATGAAAAAAATGTCGTATCCGCGCACCGCACCCCGGATTTGATGTTCGAATTCGCGGAGCAGGCTGCGGGTCGCGGGCTGAAGGTCATCATCGCGGGAGCAGGCGGCGCGGCTCATCTGCCGGGCATGGTGGCGGCCAAGACGACGCTGCCGGTCATCGGCGTGCCGGTGAAATCGGCCGCGCTGAACGGCCTCGACTCGCTGTTGTCGATCGTGCAAATGCCGGGCGGTATTCCGGTAGCGACGGTGGCGATCGGCAAAGCCGGGGCGATCAACGCCGGATTGCTCGCGGCGCAAATGCTGGGCGCGTTCGACCCCGAGGTGATGCGCCGGGTGCAGGAGCGTCGCGACCGGATTCAAGCCGAGGTGCTGGAAAGCGGCTCGGAGTTAGGAGCGGCTGAATGAGCGGCAGACCGTCGGGCAAAATGAGCGGTGTTCAAGGTGCTCCGGTCATCGAGCCGGGCGCAACGATCGGGGTGCTTGGCGGCGGGCAACTTGGGCGGATGATGGCGCTGGCGGGGAGCAACCTCGGGTACCGGTTCGTGGCGATGGACCCGACGCCGGATGCGCCTTGCGGACAAGTTGCGGGGCAGATCGTGGCCCGCTACGACGACCAGGCGGCCGCGCGTGAATTGGCGGCGCGGGCCGATGTGATCACATACGAGTTCGAAAATGTAGACGCGGGCGTCGCCGCGCTGTTGGAGCAAGCATCGTACGTGCCTCAAGGTAGCCGACTGCTGTACACCACGCAGCATCGGCTGCGCGAGAAGCGAGCCATCGAAGCGGCGGGCGTCAAGGTAGCGCCGTACGCGGAGATCGGCAGCGAGGAGGAACTGCGTGCGGCCGTGGCCCGGCTGGGCCTCCCGGCCGTGCTGAAGACGGCCACCGGCGGCTATGACGGCAAAGGCCAATGGGTGATCCGCAGCGAAGACGAGATTACAGCGGCTTACGCCGAGTTGAGTCGGGCTGGGACGGAGCTTGTGTTGGAGCAATTCGTCCCGTTCGTCAAGGAGCTGTCGGTCATCGCGGCGCGCAGTCCGCGCGGGGAGATTCAAACGTTCCCGGTAGCGGAAAATATCCATGTCGATAATATTTTGCATGTGTCGATCGTGCCGGCCCGCGTGGAGGAGCAGGTGCAGCGAGAGGCCGAACGATTGGCGGCCCGGATCGCCGAAGGTTTGGAAGCGGTTGGCCTGCTGGCGGTGGAGATGTTCCTGACCGCGGAGGGCGAGCTGTTCGTCAATGAACTGGCGCCGAGACCACATAATTCCGGCCATTACACAATGGAGGCATGCACGACCTCGCAGTTTGAGCAGCATGTGCGGGCGATCTGCAATTTGCCGCTGGGTCCCGTGGAACTGCTGACGCCCGTCGTGATGGTTAATGTGTTGGGCGAGCATTTGGAGGACGTCCGCAAGGCGGTCATGACCGGCACTTGGTATGGCGAGGACGAGGGGTCAACTGGATTCCCGGCGATCCCCAAAGTACACTTATATGGAAAGCACGGAGCCGCTCCGAAACGGAAAATAGGGCATATCAACCTGATCTGCCGCGACGTGGAGGACGGGCTTCGTTGGATAGAGCAAACCAACATTTGGAGGAATGAACGTAAATGATCGAACGCTACAGCAGACCGGAAATGAGAGCGATCTGGACGGAGGAGAACAAATTCAAGGCTTGGTTGGAAGTGGAGCTCTGCGCCTGTGAAGCTTGGGCTGAGCTCGGCGTGATCCCGAAGGAAGACGCAGCGACGCTGCGCGAGAAGGCTTCATTCGATATCGATCGGATCTATGAAATCGAGCAGGAAACTCGCCATGACGTCATCGCGTTTACCCGTGCCGTATCGGAAAGCCTGGGCTCCGAGCGCAAATGGGTGCACTACGGCCTGACTTCCACGGACGTGGTGGACACGGCGCTGGGGTATTTACTGAAGCAGGCAAATGAAATTTTGGAACGGGATATCGTGAATTTCATCGAGATTTTGAAGGATAAGGCCTTGGCCTATAAAGATACCCCGATGATGGGCCGCACGCACGGCGTGCATGCTGAACCGACGACCTTCGGCCTGAAGATGGCGCTCTGGCACGAGGAAATGAAGCGGAATCTGGAGCGTTTCCGCCGGGCAGCAGACAACGTCCAGTTCGGCAAAATCTCCGGCGCAGTCGGCACTTACGCGAACATCGATCCATTTGTGGAAGAATTCGTTTGCCGTAAACTGGGCACGAGCCCCGCGCCGATATCGACGCAAACGCTGCAGCGCGATCGTCATGCCGAGTACATGTCGACATTGGCTTTGGTCGCAACGTCGCTCGACAAGTTCGCTACCGAAATTCGCGCCCTGCAAAAGAGCGAGTTCCGCGAGGTAGAGGAAGCCTTCGCCAAAGGGCAAAAAGGTTCGTCGGCGATGCCGCACAAGCGCAACCCGATCGGCTGCGAGAACATCTCCGGCTTATCCCGCGTGATCCGCGGGCATATGATTTCGGCTTACGAAAATGTCACGCTGTGGCATGAACGCGACATCTCCCACTCCTCGGTGGAACGGGTGATTCTGCCAGACGCCACGATGCTGCTCAACTATATGCTGAACCGTTTCGGCAATATCGTGAAGAACCTGACGGTATTCCCGGAAAATATGAAGCGCAACATGGGCCGCACGTACGGCGTACCGTTCTCCGGTCGCGTGTTGACAAAACTCATCGACAAAGGCTGCAGTCGCGAGCAAGCGTACGATACGGTGCAGCCGCGGGCAATGCAAGCGTGGGAAACGCAACGCCAGTTCCGCGACATTATCGAGGAGACGCCGGAAATTACCGCGGTCTTGAGCAAGGAAGAGATCGACGATGCGTTTGATCCGTCTTGGCATTTGAAGCATGTGGACACGATTTTCCGGAAGCTGGGCTTGATTTAATCGAACAGAGTTTGGGATAGGGGAGGAGAACTTTCATGGCGGTACCGGCAATTTCCACGGCGGCGGATTTGGTGAATGCCCCGTTGCTGTACAAAGGTAAGGTCCGGGAGTTGTACGATCTTGGCGAGTTTTTCTTGATCGTGGTCACCGACCGCATTTCCGCGTTTGACTACATTCTGGCACCGGCGGTGCCGGACAAGGGGAATGTGCTGAACCGGCTGAGCGCGTTTTGGTTCGACAAGACGCGGCATGTGCTGGATAACCACGTGATTCATACGGACGTTGACCGGCTCGGGGACGTGATTCCGGCGGAGCATCGCGAGGTACTGCGGAACCGGATCATGGTGACCCGCAAGGCGGAGCGTATCGACATCGAATGCGTGGTACGCGGTTACGTGACCGGCGGAGGCTGGCGGCAGTATGAGCAGACCGGTGCGATTAACGGCATTCAGTTGCCGGAAGGGCTGCGCAAGAACGCAAAGCTGGCGGCGCCGATCTTCACCCCGGCGGCCAAGAACGACGTCGGCCACGACGAGGACATCTCGTTTGCCGAGATGGCGGACAAAATCGGCCGCGATCTGGCCGAGCAGTTGCGGGACCGCAGCCTGGAGATGTACGCCTTCGCCCGTGACTACTGCGAGGAACGCGGGATTCTCCTCGCCGACTGCAAGCTGGAATTCGGACTGGTGGACGGCAAACTGATTTTGATCGACGAGATGTTTACGCCGGACGCTTCGCGGTTTTGGGCCAAAGAGAACTACGCGCTGGACATCGAGATCGACAGCATGGATAAAGAGCCGGTGCGGGCTTATCTGGCCGGTTCGGACTGGGATAAGAACAGCGAGCCGGACCCGCTCCCGGCGCATGTCGTCGAAGAAACGACGCGGCGCTACCGCGAGATCTACCAACGACTGACCGGAGCGGAGTTGGAGTAGGCGCAGGTTGCCGCCTCGCGCTAACGGACCCCACGGCCTTTATTAGGCTAGGTACCCGGGTTTGGCTCACGTAACGGACCGAGGAGACCCTATTTGGGCCTGACAGTCTGATATGGAGTTGATCTAGGTAAAATAACGTCTGTGGAGTCCGTTAGCCCGGGAAATACCCGGGAAATGAGCAAATAACGTCGCTACGGTTCGTTAGGAGTTCGAGGGCTGGGAAAGAGGCCGTTTGCCAACGCGCCCAGTGCCCCAAGGTCTCCTTTAGCAGCCTTTTGAGGATTATCCCTTTTCTTCAGGAGGGGTAGGAGACAGGGAGCAAGAAGACAGGCGATCAAGAAAGAGAGCAAGTAAGTATCCTTGCAGATCCATACGCAATGATGAGAACCATCCAGAACCAAGCGGCCGTGCCGCACAAGTCCAAACTTAGGAGGAACACGAGGAACATGATGAAAGCGAGCGTTTATGTCACGATCAAGCAAAGCGTACTTGACCCACAGGGGGTAGCCGTTCAGGGAGCGCTCCATTCCATGGGGTTCAGAGAGGTGGACAGTGTCCGCATCGGTAAATATATGGAGCTGACGCTCGACACGAACGATCGCTTCGAGGCGGAAGCCCGAGTCAAAGCGATGTGCGAGAAGCTGTTGGCCAATACGGTGGTAGAAGATTACCGCTTCGAATTGGAGGCCTAAACCATGAAATTCGCGGTACTCGTATTCCCCGGTTCCAACTGTGATATCGACTGTTACAAAGCGGTGGAAGAGTCGCTGGGTGAACCGGTCGACTATGTGTGGCACACGGCCACCGATTTGTCCGCTTACGACTGCATTCTGGTACCCGGCGGGTTCTCTTACGGCGACTATTTGCGGTGCGGGGCGATTTCCCGCTTTGCGCCGGTGATGGCGGAAGTGGCCAAGGCCGCGGAGGAAGGTAAATATGTGCTGGGCATCTGCAACGGATTCCAGATCCTGACGGAAGCCGGTCTGCTTCCGGGTACGTTGCGCCGCAATGAGTCTTTAAAATTCCGTTGTCATGACACCGAGCTGCGCGTGGAGAACAACGATAATCCGTTTACTTCGCTATATGCACCGGGCGATGTAATCACGATTCCGATCGCGCACGGTGAAGGCAACTATTATTGCGATGAAGCAACGCTAGAGCAGTTGAAACGGAACAATCAGATTATATTCCGATACGTTCAAAATCCGAACGGCTCGGTGGACGATATCGCCGGCATCTCCAACGAACGCGGAAACGTCGTCGGCATGATGCCGCATCCGGAGCGGGCGGTAAGCTCCTTGCTTGGTTCTGAGGACGGCAAGAAGATGTTTACATCCATTTTGAAAGCTTGGAGGGATCGGCATGAGTCAGCAAGTGTCCGCTAAGGAACCAAATGCAGAACAAATTGCGGAGCAGAAAATTTACAAACAGATGGGCGTTTCCGACAGCGAATACGAACTGATTTGCGGGTTCCTCGGGCGCAAGCCGAATTATACGGAAATCGGCGTGTTTAGCGTCATGTGGTCCGAACACTGTGCCTACAAAAATTCGAAGCCGCTGCTGCGGCGGTTTCCCACCAGCGGTCCACGCGTGCTGATGGGGCCGGGCGAAGGCGCTGGGATCGTCGATATCGGCGACAACCAAGCGGTTGTATTCAAGATCGAAAGCCATAATCACCCCTCGGCGGTGGAGCCGTACCAAGGCGCGGCGACGGGCGTGGGCGGGATTATTCGCGATATTTTTTCCATGGGATCCAGACCGATTGCCCTGCTGAACTCACTCCGATTCGGCAAGCTGGAAAGCGACCGGGTGAAGTATTTGTTTGAGCATGTGGTGTCCGGGATCGCGGGGTACGGGAACTGCATCGGGATTCCGACGGTCGGCGGAGAAGTAGTGTTTGATGAGAGCTATGACGGCAATCCGCTGGTCAACGCAATGTGCGTGGGACTGATTGATCATGACAAAATCCAACGCGGTGTCGCTAAGGGCGTAGGTAACCCGGTGTTTTACGTGGGTCCTCCAACCGGCCGCGATGGCATTCATGGCGCTACGTTCGCCTCGGAGGAGTTGACGGAGGAATCCGAAGCGAAGCGGACGGCGGTGCAGGTCGGCGATCCATTCATGGAGAAGCTCGTGATGGAAGCCTGCCTCGAATTGATAGACACGGGCATCGTACTGGGCATCCAGGACATGGGTGCGGCGGGGTTGACCTGTTCCAGCGCGGAAATGGCCAGCAAAGCCGGGAATGGTCTCGAACTGTATCTCGATCAGGTCCCGCAGCGTGAGCAA
Source organism: Paenibacillus rhizolycopersici (assembly GCF_014947195.2). NCBI lineage: Bacteria > Bacillati > Bacillota > Bacilli > Caryophanales > Paenibacillaceae > Paenibacillus > Paenibacillus rhizolycopersici. Next base: position 62,163 of record NZ_JADCNN020000001.1, read on the forward strand.
GGCATGACTGCCTACGAAATGATGTTATCGGAATCGCAGGAGCGGATGTTGTTCGTCGTTGAGCCGAAGGATGAGACGCAGGCGCGGGAGATTTTTGAGCGTTGGGGAGTCATCTGTGCAAAAGTCGGCAAAGTCACGGACGATGGACGTCTGAAGCTGTTCCATCACGGAGATTTGGTTGGCGACATGCCGGTTACGGCGCTCGTGGATGAATGTCCGATCTACAACAAGCCGTCGGAAGTGCCGGCTTATTATGAACAAAACGCATCGGTAGATACAACCCGCTACGAAGAGGTGCGCGATTTGGGAGCGGCGCTGGAGCAAGTGCTGGCATCGCCTTCCGTCGCGAGCAAAGCGTGGGTATACAACCAATACGATTACATGGTGCGTACGAGTACGGCTGTTCGTCCGGGTTCGGATGCTGCGGTGGTGACGGTTCATGGCACGCGTAAGGCGCTGGCTATGACGACCGACTGCAACGGACGGTTCGTGTACTTGGATCCGGAAGTTGGCGGGCGGATCGCGGTCAGCGAAGCAGCGCGCAACATCGTCTGCTCCGGGGCGGAGCCGCTGGCGATTACCGACAACCTGAATTTCGGCAGCCCGGAGAAGCCGGATATTTTCTGGCAGATGGAACGGTCGGTTGACGGAATGGCGGAAGCTTGCCGCGTGCTCGATACGCCGGTCATCGGCGGGAACGTCAGCTTGTACAACGAGAACGCCAAAGGCGCGATTTACCCGACGCCGGTCGTGGGGATGGTCGGCCTGGTGCATGATACGGATCATATTACGACGCAAGGATTCAAAGCGGCTGGGGATGTCGTGTTCCTCTTGGGCGAGACGAAAGCGGAGCTGGGCGGCAGCGAGCTGCAAGCCATCGTGCATGGTGTCGTGGAAGGACGACCGCCGCAACTTGATTTGGATGTGGAGAAAAAACTGCTTGGCGCAGTGCTTGCGGCGATCCAAGGCGGGCTCGTGCGTTCGGCTCACGACTTGTCCGAAGGCGGCCTCGCCGTTGCCTTGGCTGAATCGTGCATGAGCGGCGGAATCGGCGCCAAGGTTGACGTCGCGAGCGAGCTGCGTTCCGATTTTGCGTTGTTCAGCGAATCGCAGTCGCGGATTCTGCTGTCAGCTTCGCCGGAGAAGGCGGAGACGCTGGAGAAGCTGCTCGCGGAACGCGGCGTGCCTACAGCGCGGATCGGGGTCGTGGAAGGTTCGGAACTGAGCGTGTCCGTCAATGGGACGGAGGTTCTGAGCAAACCGGTGGAGCAGTTGAAACGCGTCTGGGAGGATGTCATTCCATGTCTGATGCAATGATGCCAGCGCAGAGACTTTGGACCGGAGACTACTATAACGAAGGGGCAGGGCACGCGGATCCGTTCGATACGTTGCGCGAGGAATGCGGCGTGTTTGGCGTATTCGGCCATGCCGAAGCGGCTTCCCTGTCCTACTACGGACTGCACGCGTTGCAGCATCGGGGTGAGGAAAGCGCGGGAATTTGCACGACCGACGGGGCGGACTTCAATTATCACCGCAGCATGGGACTCGTTAAGGAAGTGTTCGACCGCGATAAGTTGACCTCGTTGCGAGGCGACCGTTCGATCGGCCATGTCCGCTATTCGACGAGCGGGGACAGCAAGTTGACGAACGCGCAGCCGCTGATTTTCAAATACCGCGACGGCGATTTGGCGGTAGCAACCAACGGCAATATCGTGAATGCGCCGAAAATCCGCCGCCAGCTCGAACAAAGCGGCTCGATCTTCCAAACGACAAGCGATACGGAAGTGATCGCGCACTTGATCGCCCGCTCGCCGAAGGATTTCGTCGAAGCGGCGAAGGACGCGTTGGGTCAACTGGTTGGAGGCTTCGCCTTCCTGCTGCTGACCAACGATAAGCTGATCGCCGCCAGCGATCCGAACGGCTTGCGTCCGCTTGTCATGGGACGGCTCGGCGATGCGTACCTGTTCTCGTCCGAGACGTGCGCGTTCGAGGTCGTCGGCGCGGAGACGCTTCGCGAAATCCAGCCGGGCGAAATGCTGGTGCTGGACCGGGACGGCCTTCGCGAGGAGCGTTACGCCGAGCCGGCCCGCAAGGCGCTTTGCGCGATGGAGTACATTTACTTCGCGCGTCCGGACAGCGACATGAACGGCTCGAACCTGCATGCCAGCCGCAAGCGGATGGGGCAGGTGATGGCGCAGGAGTCGTTCGTCGACGCGGATGTCGTGACCGGCGTTCCGGACTCCAGCATTTCCGCTGCCATCGGCTATGCGGAGCAGACCGGCATCCCTTACGAGCTGGGCCTGATCAAAAATAAATATACCGGTCGTACGTTCATCCAGCCGAGTCAGGAGCTGCGCGAGCAAGGCGTGAAGATGAAGCTGAGCGCGGTGCGCCGTGTCGTGGAGGGCAAACGCGTGGTGATGATCGACGACTCGATCGTTCGAGGCACGACCTCGCGGCGGATCGTTAATCTGCTGCGCGAAGCCGGTGCGACAGAGGTGCATGTTCGCATTACCTCGCCACCGTTCAAGAACCCATGCTTCTACGGCATTGATACGCCGGACCGCGGCGAGTTGATCGCCTCGTACAAAACGGTGGAAGAAATTTGCCGGGAGATCCATGCGGATTCGCTGGAGTTTCTAAGCCCACAGGGGCTGATCCAGGCGGTAGGTGGAGAGAACGCCAAGGATTATAAAGGCGGCCTCTGCATGGCTTGTTTTGACAACGATTATCCAACCCGGACGGATTTCGACGGGGAAGAGAAGTTTGGCTGCACATGCTAGTGGGTGGAAGCCTAAGCTGAGTGCTGCTATTTGTGGGTTGCGGCTGAAGGCAATGGAGCGTTTCGATGTTGCATTTTACTGAATCTACGAATTGTATTCGATTTTTCGTGCATATCTCACGGTTCATGTTATTAATTGTTTGATTAATACATGTTCAAAAAGTCAGGTTTGGAGCACCAAGAAGGTTGGATGAAGCTAGGGGCTGAGTAGCGCAGCGTAGCCAGAGGCTACGTGAGCAACGGAAGGCCCGGCTGAATTCAAGATTCGACGCCGAATAACCTTCACTGACTTACTTCGTGATCGAAAGATGACTTTTTGAACTACCTCTAATCCAAAGGAGTGGGTCCCTCTCGTGTCTGAAGCATACAAGAAAGCCGGCGTTGATATCGCGGCCGGGAATGAAGCGGTTGAGCGGATGAAAAAACACGTCAAACGGACGTTCCGTCCGGAAGTGATGACCGACTTGGGCGGCTTTGGCGCTTTGTTCGGACTGAATAAGGACAAATACGCGGAGCCGGTTCTCGTCTCGGGAACGGATGGCGTAGGCACGAAGTTGAAAATCGCCTTTGCCATGGATAAGCACGATACGATCGGCATCGACGCGGTGGCCATGTGCGTGAACGATATCGTGGTGCAGGGGGCAGAACCGCTCTTTTTCCTTGATTATCTGGCATGCGATAAGGTCGTACCGGAGAAAATCGAGGCGATCGTCGCGGGTATCGCAGAAGGCTGCAGCCAATCGGGCTGCGCGTTAATCGGCGGAGAGACGGCCGAAATGCCGGGAATGTATAGCGAAGGCGAATACGACATTGCCGGTTTTACCGTCGGCGTCGTCGACAAGAGCAAAATCGTGAACGGCAGCCGCATCGCTCCCGGCGACACGGTCATTGGACTTGCGTCCAGCGGGGTGCATAGCAACGGGTTTTCGCTCGTCCGAAAGCTCCTGCTGGAAGAAGCGGGCTACGCATTGACAGACAAACTCCCTGAACTGGATGGTGAGGTGCTGGGCGATGTGCTGCTGACGCCAACCAAGCTGTACGTCAAGCCGGTGTTATCGTTGCTAGAGCAGGTGGACGTGAAGGGCATGGCTCACATTACAGGTGGCGGATTCATCGAAAACATCCCACGCGTGCTGCCGGAAGGGGTAGACGTGGAGATCGCCTATGGGTCTTGGCCGATTTTGCCGATTTTCGACTTGCTGCAAAAGCAGGGGAACGTCAGTCCTCGGGATATGTTCACGACGTTCAACATGGGAATTGGGTTAGTGATTGTCGTGGCTGAGGATCAGGTGGAGCAAGCGATCGCAGCGCTACAGCAAGCAGGCGAAACGCCTTACGTCATCGGTAAAGCGACCGAGGGACAAAGGGTAGTGACTTTTGCGGGGGCGGACGTCTAATGGGCGCCAAGTATCGGATCGCCGTGTTTGCCTCGGGGCAGGGCAGCAATTTTCAAAACTTGCTGGACGCTTCGCGGACGGGGGATCTGGATGCCGAAATTGTGCTGCTCGTTTGCGACAAGCCGCAAGCCTTCGTCGTCGAACGGGCTCGCCGGGCTGGCGTCGAATGCTATCTGTTTAACCCGAAGTCGTACGCGCGTCGCGAGGATTATGAAGCGGAAATCGCCGCCGAGCTGGAAAAGCGCGGCGTCGATTTGGTGGTGCTGGCTGGTTATATGCGGCTGCTTACCTCTGTGTTGGTAGAGCCTTATGCCGGCAGGATGATTAATATCCATCCGTCTTTGTTGCCTGCTTTTCCGGGGAAAGACGCAATTGGTCAGGCTTGGGAATACGGCGTGAAAGTGACAGGAGTTACGGTGCATTTGGTTGATGGCGGAATGGATACCGGGGCGGTGATTGCGCAAACGGCGGTGGATATTACACCAGACGATACGCTGGATTCGCTCGAAGCGAAAATCCATGACGCGGAACAACGCTTATATCCGCAGGTCGTGTCGTGGTTTGCTACAAACCAAGTGCGGTTGGAAGGCAGAAAAGTCACCATTCTGTCGGAATAGAAACCTTTTGAACACGCTTGATTGCAGGATTTTCGGAGGAAATGGATCGCTTAAGGAACATGTGGAGAGGTTTCGATATTTCCCGAGAAATATCGGGGGCATGATTCGCCAAAATAAAGGAGGAGCCGATTGTGAGTATAAAAAGAGCGCTCGTGAGCGTGTCGGATAAAACGGGCATCGTGGATTTTTGCCGCGAGCTGTCGCAGCTAGGTGTGGAAATCATTTCGACAGGGGGCACAAAAAACCTGCTGGCGAAAGAGGGAGTGCCGGTCATCGGCATCTCCGACGTAACCGGGTTCCCAGAAATCCTCGACGGACGTGTCAAAACGCTGCATCCTGCGGTTCATAGCGGGCTGCTGGCAGTTCGCGACAGCGAGGAACACCAAGCGCAGATGAAGGAGTTGGGACTGGATTATATCGACCTGGTGGTCGTGAACCTGTATCCATTCCAGGAAACCATCGCCAAGCCGGACGTCTCTTATGAAGACGCGATCGAAAATATCGACATCGGCGGCCCCACGATGCTTCGTTCTGCCGCGAAAAACCATGCGTTCGTCAGCGTTGTTGTCGACGCCGCCGACTATGGGACGGTGTTGGATGAGGTGCGTGCAGGCGGCGATACAACGCTTGAGACGCGCAAACGGCTTGCGGCCAAAGTTTTCCGCCACACGGCGGCTTATGATGCCCTGATTTCCGACTATTTGTCGAAGGTAAATGGCGATCCGTTGCCTGAACGGTATACCGTCACCTACGAAAAGATCCAAGACCTGCGTTATGGCGAGAATCCGCATCAAAAAGCGGCATTTTACCGCAAACCGCTGGCGGCGGCCGACACCTTGACCGGAGCAGAGCAACTGCACGGGAAAGAGCTCTCCTACAATAACATCAACGATGCTAACGCGGCACTGCAAATCGTCAAGGAATTCGAGGAGCCGGCAGTCGTGGCCGTCAAGCATATGAATCCTTGCGGCGTCGGAGTTGGCGCGAGTGTGCTCGAAGCCTACCAAAAAGCGTACGAAGCCGATCCGGTGTCGATCTTCGGCGGAATTGTTGCGGCCAATCGCATCATTGATGCTGATACGGCGATGCTATTGAAGGAAATCTTCTTGGAGATTATTTTGGCGCCGGGCTTTACGGATGAAGCGCTGGAGATCCTTACGAAGAAGAAGAATATCCGCCTGTTGAAGCTGGGTGGCCTGGAGCTGGGCGCGAGCCGCAGCAGCCAGTTCGTTGTCACCTCGATCGATGGCGGCATGATCGTGCAGGAAAGCGATGTGCATTCGCTGAAGGAGTCTGACTTGACGGTCGTGACCGACCGTAAGCCTACCGATGCGGAGTTGAAGCAACTGCTGTTCGGCTGGAAAGTCGTTAAGCATGTGAAGTCTAATGCGATCGTGTTAGCAAAGGACGATATGACGGTTGGCGTCGGCGCGGGGCAGATGAACCGCGTGGGTGCGGCCAAGATCGCGATCGAGCAAGCGGGCGACAAGGTGAAGGGCAGCGTTCTAGCCTCGGATGCCTTCTTCCCGATGGGCGACACGGTAGAGGCGGCCGCCAAGGCCGGAGTTACCGCGATCATCCAGCCGGGCGGCTCCGTGAAGGATGAGGAGTCGATTAAAGTCGCGAACGAATACGGGATCGCGATGGTCTTCACCGGCGTGCGCCATTTCAAACACTAAGCCGGAGTCAGACGGCAGACCGCTGCGGCGGCCTGCCGTTTTTCGCGGGTTCGCGGTGAGGATGCTGTAGAAGAGCACTGACGGGCTAGGCTGACAGGCCGACGCTGGCGGCAAGCCGAGGGGCAATGGCTGCGTGGTGACATGCAATCTGCCCAACGTTCTGACGCAAACAATTTACCGGTAAAACCTACCGTTAATGCTGAGATAATGCGGGGATTAGCCGAATTAGCTATAAAACCTGCCGTTAATTTGAGCGAAAAGGCCGCCAACCTGGTCAAAGGCATAATTTAGCGGCACATTTTCCAGTTAATTGTGCTCAGATGCGGGTAGGATGCCAAATTAACGGTAGAATTTCCAGTTAGTTTGGTCTGCGGACCTAGGTGGCAGGCGAGAGGATCGTTCATTAGCACAGATGACCTCGAACTAGTTACCTACAGCAGATTTAGGTTAACAACCATTCAATGGAGATCCCTGAAACGAAGGAGGAGACTATGGATATTTTGGTGATTGGCGCCGGAGGGCGCGAGCACGCGATTTGCTGGAGCTTGGCGAAAAGCCCGAAGGCCGGGACGATTTATTGCGCCCCAGGAAACGCGGGCATCGGGGAACTGGCTGAGCTGGTACCGATTCAAGTGAATGAATTCGACAAGCTGGCCGCTTTTGCTGAAGAGAAGCGGATTGGCCTGGTCGTCGTCGGTCCGGACGATCCGCTTGCGGACGGGATTGTGGACGTGTTTGAGGCCAAGAAGATCCCGGTCTTTGGTCCGCGCAAAAATGCCGCGCATATCGAAGGCAGCAAGACTTTTATGAAGGATCTGCTGAAAAAATATAACATCCCTACCGCCGCCTACGAGAAGTTCGACAATTACGAGCAGGCTCTAGCTTATCTCCAAAGCCGCCCGGTGCCGATCGTCATCAAGGCCGACGGGCTTGCGGCAGGTAAAGGTGTGACGGTTGCTTTTACCCGCGACGAAGCGGAAACGGCGCTGAAGAGCATCATGATCGACAAAGTGTTTGGCGAATCCGGCAGCCAGGTCGTGATCGAGGAATTCCTCGAAGGGCAGGAAATGTCGATCCTGTCGTTTGTCGATGGGGAAACGGTCCGCCCCATGGCCGCGGCGCAGGATCACAAGCAGGTGTATGACGGCGACAAAGGTCCGAATACCGGCGGTATGGGTACTTATTCCCCACTACCGCATATCGCGGATTCGATCATTGAAGAGGCAATTGAAACGATCATCAAGCCGACCGCCAAGGCAATGGTTGCCGAAGGACGGCCGTTCCGCGGCGTATTGTTCGCCGGCTTAATGATCGCGCCGGACGGTAAACCGAAGACGATCGAGTTTAACGCTCGATTTGGCGATCCGGAGACCCAGGTGGTCTTGCCCCGGTTGAAAAGCGATCTGCTCGACATTTTTCTGGCAGCCGTAAACGGGACGTTGGATCAAGCGGAGATCGAGTGGAGCGACGAGGCGGCGGTTTGCGTCGTGTTGGCTTCCGGCGGTTATCCGGCTTCGTATCCGAAAGGTTTGCCGATCCGGGGTCTAGACGAGGCGGGGGCTGCGGGTGCGCTGGTGTTCCATGCCGGAACGGCTAGGGGGAAGGGCGGCGAACTGGTCACGAACGGCGGACGCGTACTTGGCGTTGTGGGTCTCGGCAAGACGATTGCTGAGGCCCGGGACAAAGCGTACGAAGCGGCAGGATCTATCGCGTTCGAAGGCAGGCATCAACGTACGGACATCGCTGCGAAGGCATTGGTTTAGATCATTAGCTAGGGTGCCAGACAAGGATAATCCGCTTCCGATTCGTGCATGTTAAGGGATATTGGGGATAGATCAACGGATTCCCCGCAATTCTCTATCGGGAGGCGGCATCACCATGAGCGATAAAATGAAGGAAATGCTACCGGTTTCACGCGAAGAAGTGGAAGTCGACGGCGTATACCGGGACGAACTGGGACGCGAGGAATATTTGCAAAAGGGCGAGGAATTCCCTTCCGACCCGGTGTACGGCACGATGGAATGGGAACTGAGCGAGCTCTCCCAAGAGAAAAACTCCAAAGGCCATACCGATGACCGCTTATTACACAAAAAAGCGAAAAAAGAAGGTTAACCAGGCGCCCTTCCAAAGCGGGATGTTTCCCGTTGGAGGGGCGTTTGCCTGCCGCCGTGCAAAATAACTTGAACCGGAGGCGGTTTCAGGTGTAACTTTAATAGAATGAGAGAACTGAGTTAAAGCGAGGAGAAATAGATGAATCAGGCGGAACGACAAACGGTAGGCATGGAAGACATCGTCAAAGCGCATCACATACTGAAGGAAGTGGTGATCCGGACGCCGCTTCAGCTCGATGCGACCTTATCAGCCAAATACGAATGCAGCGTTTATCTAAAAAGAGAGGATCTGCAGGTTGTTCGCTCCTTCAAAATCCGTGGGGCGTATAACATGATTCGCAGCCTGCAGCCCGAGGATCTGGAGAAGGGTATCGTATGCGCGAGCGCCGGTAACCATGCGCAGGGCGTGGCATTTTCTTGCAACGCGCTAGGGATTCAAGGGAAGATCTATATGCCAAGCACGACGCCGAACCAGAAGGTCAAGCAAGTCAAACGATTTGGCGGGGAACATGTGGAGGTCGTTCTGATCGGCGACACTTACGATGATGCCTATGCGGAGGCGATGAAAGCTTGCCGGGAAGGCGGCATGACGTTCATTCATCCGTTTGACGATCCGAAGATCGTCGCGGGGAACGGGACGATTGGTATGGAGATTATGGAAAGTTTGACGGCACCGGCTGATTACGTCTTTGTGACCATTGGCGGCGGCGGGTTGGTATCCGGTGTAGGAACGTATTTCAAGACGGTTAGCCCGGAGACGAAGGTCATCGGGGTTGAACCGTCCGGTGCGGCTTCCATGACGGAAGCTTTGAAGCAGAAGCAAGTGGTGACGCTGGAGTCGATCGATAAGTTCGTCGACGGAGCCGCGGTCAAACGGGTTGGCGACTTGAATTACGAAATTTGCGCGGATATTCTGGATGACATCGTCCAAGTACCGGAGGGCAAAGCATGCACAACGATTCTGGAGCTGTACAATGACAGCGCCATCGTCGTGGAGCCGGCCGGGGCGTTGCCGGTTTCCGCGCTGGATATGTACCGCGATCAGATTCGTGGGAAGACGGTCGTTTGCGTGATCAGCGGAGGTAACAACGACATCGACCGGATGCAGGAGATGAAGGAACGTTCGTTGATTTACGAAGGGTTGAAGCACTACTTCCTGATCAACTTCCCGCAACGTGCCGGAGCGCTGCGCGAGTTCCTTGAAGAGGTGCTGGGTCCCAACGACGACATTGCGCGGTTCGAGTATACCAAGAAGCATAATAAGGAGAACGGTCCCGCTTTGGTGGGCATCGAGCTGAGCGACAAAGCGGATTACGAAGGGCTGGTTGGCCGCATGTCCGCCAAAGGGATCGCCTATACCGAGCTCAACCGGGATTTGAATTTGTTTAATTTGCTGATTTGAGTTTTAGCAAAAAATAGTATGGCGAGAAGCCCTCTTCGACAGAAGTCGAGGAGGGCTTTTTTGGTGTGCAGCTTCGTGTATAACGGAACGTAGAGACCTTATTTTGCGAGGAAAAAGCCCTCACCAATTTCTAACGGAACTGAGAGGCGTTATATGGTTCGAATCGCGGTGGTTATGACGGTTTTGTACCCCATAAGGTCACCTCGTTCCGTTAGCTTGGGAAACCACGCGGGAAATTGAAAATAACGTCACGACGTTCCGTTAGCGTTGACGGAGATTACCGAATCAGAGGCTCGCCCTGAATATTTTTGAAATTAGGCTTTACAATACCAACACACTAGTGTACTATTTAACTATGACACCGATACATTGAAGGAGTGAATGAAATGAACGCGCAGTTTCAGCATATGGAAAACACCGTGCCTGGCTTAGACGCGGCGGGTAACCTGCCGGGGCGGGAACCGGTCGTGTTATCAGTAAAGCAGGTTACGAAAAGAATCGGCAGCAAACCGATCGTCGATAAGCTGTCTTTTGATATTCGACGGGGAGAAATCGTGGGTTTGTTGGGACCAAACGGGGCCGGGAAAACAACAACGATCCGCATGATCGTCGGCCTGATCGGCATGACGGAGGGCGATGTCCAAGTGAAGGGCGTCAGCGTCCGGCAGCATTTCGCCAAAGCGATCGCCCACGTTGGCGCGATCATTGAGAATCCGGAGTTCTACCCGTATATGACGGGGTACGACAATCTGAAGCAATATCAGCGGATGAGCGAAGGGATCACGGAAGAGCGGATTCAAGAGGTTACCCGACTGGTCGGCTTGGAGAAGGCGATGAACAAACGCGTGAAGGCTTACTCGCTAGGCATGCGTCAACGGCTCGGCATCGCGCAGGCCTTGCTGCATCGTCCGTCGATCCTGATTCTCGATGAGCCGACGAACGGACTGGATCCCGCGGGGATCCGGGAAATGCGTGACTATCTCAAGCGCATCGCCTCCGAGGAGGGCATTGCCGTCCTCGTGTCCAGCCACTTGCTGGCGGAGATGGAGCTGATGTGCAGCCGCGTGGTCGTCATTCAGGAAGGGAAGCTCGTGACTGAACGTACTCTCGGCGAAGCAGCGGAGAAGGCGGAGGAACGGGTGAACGTGACGTTCCGGGTCGGCGATACGGAAGCCGCGAAGGCTAGACTCGTTCGGATGGAAGAAATCCGTATGATGGGAGTATCTCCGGAACGGGGAGAGGTGACGATCTCGGTTCGCGACAGTTACATTCCGCGCGTAGTTGGCGCGCTGGGCAGCGAAGGGATCGCGATTTACCGGATCGAGGAAGTCAAAGCGTCGCTGGAAGATGAATTCCTGAAATGGACGGGAGGAAACCAAATTGCGTAGTTTTACCAATCTTGTCGTTAACGAATGGCTGAAGATGTCCAAGAAACGCAGCTTTCTAGTCCCCTATGTACTAATTGCCGCGTTTATCGCCGGGATGCTATATATGATGTACAATTACTCGGATCAGTTGCCGTCGTTCCTTGAATTTGCCGGGATGGCGATATCCAGAAACGGTTTAGGTCAAATGCTTACTTTGCTGGTTATCATCTGTACGGCGGGCATCGTGGCGAAGGAGCACAGTCTCGGAACCATCAAGCTGCTGCTGATCCGCTCGCAAAGCCGCAGCCGGATTTTAGCCTCCAAATACGTAGCCGTGCTGTTGTTTATTTTCTCGATCTTCGTCTTTACGCTTGCGGCAGCTTTGCTCGGCGGAGGGCTGGTTTTCGGATTCGGCGGTTCGCAGGAGACCAGCTGGAACGATGTCCTAAGCGGAGCCTTATATCAAGTCATTTATACGCTCGTCTATGTTACGATCGCTTTCCTTGCCAGCATCTTAACGCGTTCATCGGGAGCGACGATCGGCATCGGGATGTTCCTCGTTGTCCTGGAGGAATTGGTTGTCGTCTTGCTTTCGAGATATGAGTTCGCAAAATACTTGATCTTTGCTAACGCCGATTTGTCGGTTTACACGAATGGGAATCCACCGATGCCCGGCATGACGTTGACCTTTTCCTCCGTGGTGATCGCCGCTTATTTAGTCTTGTTTCTCGCAGTCAGCTTTGTTACGTTTAAAAAACGAGATGTCGCTTGACCGAATGATTCACGTTAGCGACATCCGGCGGAAAGGAGCCATGAAAGGTGAGCATCGAATTTGACAATAATCTGCCGATCTATCTGCAAATTATGAACTATTTAAAAAGAGAAATCGTCACCGGTAGATTGAAGGCCGGCGATAAAATCCCATCCGTACGCGAACTTGCAGCTGAGCTGCAGATCAACCCGAATACCGTGCAGCGGACTTTTCAGGAATTGGAGCGTGAAACCGTCGTGGAAACGAAACGGGGACTCGGAAGATACGTGACAAGTGAGGAATCGAAAATTATGAATATTAAAAAAGAAATGGCCGGGGAACTGCTTGACCGTTTTATTGGGGGAATGCAGGAGCTGGGTTTTACCAATCAAGATATTGCAGCGCTGGTCGCTGACGCTATGAAATCGGACGATCAACACTAGGGAGGAGGGCAACCAGCAATGGAACAATTATTGGAAGTGCAAGGCGTATCGAAATCGTACGGCAGCAAAAAAGCGTTGCACGGGGTGTCCTTCAGCATCGGTAAAGGGAAGATCGTCGGCCTGCTCGGCACGAACGGCAGCGGAAAAAGCACGTTGATGAAAATCGCCGCCGGCCTGATCCACCCCTCTGGCGGTAAAATCACGGTAGACGGAACCCCCGTAGGGTTAGCGACCAAATCGCTGGTGTCATTTATGCCCGATCGTCCTCTAACGGAATCCTGGATGAAAGTACGGGACGCCGTGGGATTTTACCGGGATTTCTACCCGGATTTCGATGAGCAGAAGGCTCGTATGATGCTGGACTTCATGAACTTGCATGAGAAGGAAAAGATCAACGCCCTATCCAAGGGTATGAACGAGCGGCTTCAACTGACGCTGACGTTGTCGAGAAATGCGAAACTGTATTTGCTCGACGAACCGATCGGCGGGGTGGACCCGGTGGCCAGGGCCAAAATTTTGGACGCCATCGTGGAGTTCTATAATGAGGAGAGCAGCCTGGTAATTTCCACCCACCTAGTGCGGGATATCGAGCGGATTTTCGATGAGGTGATTTTTATCCGGGGCGGCGAGGTTGTCATGCAGGAGGAAGTGGAGAACTTGCGGATCCAATATGGCAAAAGCGTCGATGACATGTTCAGAGAGGTGTTTGCAGAATGATGAAACTATTGAAGTACGATATCAAGCAAAATGCCAATACCTTGTTGGGGCTGGCCGCTGTCTTGGTGATCGTGCAAGGCTTGCTATCGATTGCGGGTAATCTTCGCCATTGGGATCCAGAAGCCATCTTCGTCTTAACCATCGTGCTTTATCTTACGGCCGCAATCATCATGATCGTCCAGGCATGCAAAACGTTCGCAAGCAGCATTAAGGCGTATCATCGTCGGTTGCTCCCGCTGCATCCCATCTGGACGATCTTGTCCTCGCTGCTGTTCAGCTGGCTTGTGGCGCTGATGATCGTGGTCATTATCGGGGCACATGCGGCGTTGTATCTTTCGCTGGCTCAGGTTCCCATCGATTTCGTGAGCATTGAGTTGGTTGGCGTGAAGGACGTGATCTTGATGGTCTTAAGTATCATCTGGGTGTATACGCTGCTGATCCTAACGATTTTTATCTCCATCACGATTGGCGCCAGCGTGAGCATTCAGGGCAAAGCTGGAACATGGGTCGGCATTATCTCCTTTTTCTTGATCCAAAACGGGATCTCTTGGCTGGAAAGCCTGCTCTTTGGAGGGAATGATACCACAATGCTGAATTACGGAACGATTCGTATTGGAACCTCGGAGGAGATCCGTACGGGAACCGCGGAAGCGGTGAACTTCATGTCTCTCGGTCCGCTCCTGTTCGAGGTTGTTCTGGCTGGCCTGATGATTTACGTCATCTCTTATCTGCTCCGTAAACGGGTCCAAATCTAAGATCTCACGAAAAAACCGCAGAGGTCGCGCCTTCCTTCCTTGAAGGGGGCGGACTCTGCGGTTTTTTGAATGGATTAACTCTTCGAGCGGCGTCCGAAGAAGAAGATTTGCCCGGCCAATCCAACTACAAATACGATCAGGCTATCCCAAGGGGATACGGTGAAGGCTGGCATGATCCGGTTCAACAAGGTGCCAACGATGATCAGCACGGCGGCTACCGCGATATAAGTACCGAATGCCCGGAGATTGAATCCGCCGGGACCGGAGGAGGGTCCAGTTCCCGGTGTTCCGGATTCCTCCTTGCCGTCCGCGGCTTTGGAGCTGTTGCCCAAGAAGCGGGTGACCAGTTCGATGAGCACGATCGACAAGCCGGCGATGATCAGCAGCGAGGAGCTGCTGATCTGCGTATATTCCAGTTCTCCGCCAAACCATTTGCTGAAAAAACCGGTGATCATATAAATAAAGAAGACCCAGGTCAAGGCTACCCAGGGAATCATCGTATAATATTTGATTTTGTCCTTCAGGGTCCGGGGCTTCCGTCTCTGCACATCCTCTTCCATCTCCGCGCAATACGCCTTCGGATCGGCTCCGAAAAGTTCTGTCGCCGAGACTCCCTTGGCTTGGTTCTTGACGATTTGCCGGGCCAGGTCCAGCAGGATCTCTTCCCCTTTGGCTTCAGTAAGCGAGCTTGCGCCGGAACGGAAGTACAAGACCATCTCCCCGAAATACGCTTCGTTATCCGGCGTCATTTGCTGCCGCAACCGTTTTGTCTCGCCGATCATTTCGTGGATATACATGGTAGTATCTCTCCTCCCAGTTTCTTCCGTAGTATACTGCATAGTTTGTCCGATTCGCAAGGGACCATGGCAGGGCTGAATCGGCAGTGGAACAGAACTAATGGATTATGAACATTCCTTGAACAAGGAATAAAAAGCGTCCGATCCTCCAAAAACTACAGCATAAGTACAACGGCAGGTGTCGGCGAAAAAGGTGAGAACTGTTGCCATGAAGCGGCCTGTACATTTATCAGTTGCGGGAGGCAGAGCCAGTGGGAAAATATGAATCGGAGCTGACCCGGAGGTATTTGCTGAACAGCAACTCTCGGGGCAGCCTGGAAGAAGTCGTGACGAATGATACCGCCGAGGATGGCGACATGTTGTGTGGAGATGACGAGGCCTGCGACGAAGGTCATATGGGCAATCACCAATTTATGAAAGACTGGGAGGGCCGGGTCACGACCCATTCTTATTTCCGTCAATCTTATGAATAGGGATTAGTGCATCCCGTTGGCGATCCGATTGACACTCCGGTTCCGGTAATGATAAGATAAGCTTAAATCACATTAAACTTATCGGATTTTACTGGAATACTAAACTATACGATTCATTGCCGGAGTACGGGGAGGAGACGGGGATATGGAAAGACAGATCGTCATCAATCATGGAGAAGAACAGCTTGCGGCCAGCATACATTACCCGGCCGAGAACAAACAAGGGGGGCGCTGCAACCGCGCTCCCCTAGTCGTCATCTGCCACGGATTCGTAGGCAGTCGCATCGGCGTCGATCGTCTATTCGTCAAGACCGCAAGGGAACTGGCGGCAGACGGATTCCTTGTACTTCGTTTCGATTACCTCGGCTGCGGCGAGAGCAGCGGGAATTACGGCGAGCACGGCGTTGAATCGATGATCGCCCAGACCCGGACGGTACTGGACTATGGTCTCGGGGCTTTCGATATCGATCCGACTCGGGTGACGCTAATCGGGCATAGCCTCGGCGGGATGATCGCACTCTTGACCGCGAACCGCGACCGGCGCGTGAAGAACCTTGTCCTCTGGTCGGCCGTTGGCTATCCGTTCAGCGATATCGTCAAAATCACCGGGCGCGAGCTCTATGACCGGGCGGTGAAGCACGGGGCCGCGGATTATTTGGGGTTTGGTTTGACGCCAAATTTCTTCGATTCGCTTGGCGAGTTTCAGCCGTTCCAGGAAGCTGTGAAATTCAACGGCGACGTATTTGTGGTGCATGGGACTTCGGATGATACGATTCCGGCAGATTACGCCTTCTTGTATCAGAAGGTGTTCTGGATGCGGCCGGAGGGGCGCTGCGATAAAGAGATTATTTTCCAGGGCAATCACACGTTCTCGTCCGGCGAGCACCAGCATCAAGTGATCCGGAAGACGAAGGAATGGCTCGGTGGTCTGGAAGCCAAGCAAACCGAATGGCAGCATTGGATGATATAAGTTAGCTGGGGGAGAAGGCATGCACCCGACTCGGATACACAAAAACTGGTAAAATCCTTCCGGGATGGATACAATGAAGATGTAACCATTTTTTGGCGTAGGGAGGTTTGGGAGCTGATGTCTCAGCCTGCATTGTTTATTGCACACGGATCGCCTACTTTGGCCATTGAGCAAAACGCGTATACGGAATTTCTTCGTCAGTTGGGTCAAAAAACGCTGGAGCTCCCCAAAGCCGTTGTGATTTTCTCAGCTCACTGGGATGATCCAGTACAAGGGGTCACGACCGACACGAGGCATACGACGATGCATGATTTCTACGGTTTTCCGGAAGAAATGTATGCGATCGAATATCCGGCTCCGGGCAGTCCCGAGCTGAGTGAAGAAATTGAGGCGATCTTTCGAGCGCACAACTTGCCGTATAAGCCTTCGGAGGGTAGAGGACTCGACCATGGGGCCTGGGTTGTCTTGCAGCTGTTATTTCCGTCTGCTGAGATCCCGGTAGTAGCGCTATCCGTGGACGCCAAACGCGAACCTGAAGAACAATATGCCATCGGCAAGATGCTGGCCGAGCTACGGCATCAGAATATACTCGTCATCGGCAGCGGCGGATTGGTTCACAATCTTCGCCTATTGGATTGGGAAGCGCGGGAACCAGAAGCCTGGGCGGTTGAATTCGACGATTGGGTGGGTCAGCAGCTTCAGAGCTGGGACTTGCGTCAGTTATTTGATTATGATCGTAAAGCTCCGCATGTGCGAATGGCGATACCGACTTACGGACGAGAGCATTTCGCGCCGTTGCTGTACGCCATGGGGGCTGCGGACGACGAGCGTCAGGCTGTGAAGCTGTTTCAGGATTATCAGTACGGCAGCCTTAGCTTAAACTGCTGGAGGTTCGGCGGCAGTTAATGGATGGAAAACTTCTTCCGGCTAACGAAGAAACCGGTCTAAATAAATCAAGCGCAGAACCCAAGGTTTGGGGTCTGCGCTTTTTTCTGGCTGGAACGAGGTTAACGCCGTCGTCCGAAATTCTTACGAAAGTAAGGCTGGATGAAGTAGTCCAAACCGATCCGCCCGGCATTCGAACCGGCCACGACGATAAAGATTTGGAGCAGCAGCAGCAGCGGGTTCGAGCTCACCGTGCCCGAGAACAAAAAGGCAAAATTCATGACCATGCCGAAGAAGGCAGCCAGCCAAGTAAAGGTGCCGAGGATGAGGCCTAGTCCGACGAGTACCTCGCCATAAGGTACCAAGATATTAAACAAGCCGACGTTCGGTACGGCAAAGTGTTCAAGGAACGAAGCCCACCAGCTCGACACGGCCGGGTGTTCACCGCCGCTCTTCGCCAAGGCTCCCGTCAGGAATCCAGCAGCATCAAAACCGCCGGTCACTTTCCCCCATCCCGAGGTCAGCCATTCATAACCGACGTAAAGTCTTACCAGCAAGAGCAGCACAGAAGCAATCGTATTCTCCCTTAACCATTTTACGATCATATCTACATCTCCTTTCCGCTATAGGCGGTGACAGTGTTCGTTCTTTTTCGTGGAAATTTTCTCCTATCCTTATAGTATTTATATTAGGATCAAAATTTAAAACATTCAATTATTATTTTAAATTTTAACCATAAGATTACCTTCGTGAGGTTCTGGCTTCCCTCAAATTGGCGATTCAACGTATAATGTAGAAAACTCAGGAATTATGACGGAGGATATGCCTTTGAAATCATCGAAGTTAAGTTGGCTGCTGCTCATATTGCTGCTCGTCGTTTTGCTCTCCGCCTGCGGGAAGAGCGGGGAAACGGTCCCTCCTGCGGACGGCATCGCTCCGCCGCAAACGGCGGTCCCGGAGGAGACCCTGCCGCCCGAACCGGCGATTCCCGCTTATACCGCCCCGCTGACCGGGCTTCCGCTGGAGGAGCCGCTCACTCGCAGACCGCTCGCCATCATGATCAACAATGCGCCGGCTGCCCGCCCGCAATCGGGCTTGATCGATGCGGACGTCGTCTACGAGGTACTGGCCGAAGGCGGGGTCACGCGGCTGATATCGATCTTCCACAGTCAGGCCGACAATGCCAAGATCGGTCCGATTCGCAGCATCCGCCCTTATATGATCGATTTGGGCGAAAGCTACCACGGCGTGCTGGTGCATGCCGGAGCAAGCAATGACGCCTATGCGATCCTGCAAAGACAACACAAGGAGGATCTGGACGAGATCACGAATGCGGGCTCTTTCTTCTGGCGGGACAAGTCCCGGAAGGCGCCGCATAATTTGTATTCCAACGTGGAGAAGCTCATGGAAGGAGCCGCTAAGCGCGGGTATGCGACGGAGGAGACGGCAGTACCTGCGTACACTTTTTATAAGGAGAACGAACAACCGAATTCCCTGGAGACGGTCAACAACGTGGAGATTAAATTTCAACTGGACAATTACCGGGTAAGTTACTTATACGATGCCGCGACCGGGCAGTATAAACGGTCCATCAATGGCGAGCCGCATACCGATCTGGAGAGCGGAGAGCAAATAACTGCCGCGAACGTGATTGTCATGGGGGCGGATCATCAGGTGTTGGACGACGTTGGCCGGTTAGATGTCGGACTGTCGCTTGGCGGAGAAGCGATGTTGTTCCAGCAAGGCAAAGTAACTCGGGCCGAATGGATCCGCAAGGACGGCGACATCATCCGCTTCATCAAAGATAACGTGGAGCTGCCGATGGTGCCGGGCAAGACATTCATCCACGTCGTACCGAATACCCCGGATTTCTCCAGTCATGTTAAGGCGGAGTAAAGGCGGGAAAGGCAGATCTTGTATTTTTAAGGCGATGGAAGGATAACTCTGACAGAATAAGGGGAATTATAAGCACATGATCGTGAAATGTTTGCGACATTATTTCCTATCTGTTAAGCAGTTGTGATAAGATATTCAAGGTTGTGTAAAAGTGCATGTTCAAAAAGTCAGGTTTTCAGGACCGAGAAGGTTGGATGAAGCTAGGGAGTGAGTAGCGGAGCGTACGTTTTGGGTACGTGAGCAACTGAAATGTTTCCGCAGGAAACATACTTCGGAAGCATCCGCTTGGACCGGCTGAATTCAAGATTCGATGTCGAATCCACTTCACAAGCTCTGCTTCGTCATGGAAAGATGACTTTTGAACAACTCTATAAACGACCGTAAGAAATACCTTATGGAGAGAAAAGGGGATACTGATGCGAGTGAAGAAGAAAGATATCTTTTTCCAGACGTTAGAGGATATGGCGGATACGATCGTGCATTCGGCTGATTATTTTGCCCAGCAAGTGGCGGAATTCAAGGACGTTGAAGCGTTCGCCAAGAAGATGAAGGAATACGAATCCAAATGCGATGAATACACCCATAGAATCATCGTAGAATTGAACAAAACGTTCATTACCCCCATTGAACGGGACGACATCATGCATCTAATCACGGCGCTGGACGATGTGATTGACGGGTTGGAAGCTTCGACTTCTCGATTCTTCATGTATCATTTGACCGAGCCTGACGAATATATCGCCCGGTTCGCGGAAATTCTGCGCAATTCGGCATATGAAATCCAAAAGGCGATCCATTTGCTTTCCCAGAAAAAGCTGCTTGCGATTCGTGAATATACGATCCGTCTGAACGATCTGGAGAATCAAGGCGATGAGTTGCTGCGCATCTGCATTAAGGAACTGTTCATGAAGGTGACCGATCCAATCGTGCTAATCAAGAAGAAAGAGATCTACGAACGATTGGAAACGACAACGGATGCCTGCGAAAAGGTAGCCAACATGCTGGAATCCATCATCATGCGTAATTCTTAAGAACTTCACTCTATATTTGATATTCGGGAGGTTAGAATTGCGCGGATTTACATAGAGAACACCATCTGTGCAAAAAAGCTATGGATACGAGTTTACTGATTATTCTTATCGTTATCGTGCTGGCGCTGGGGTTCGACTTCATCAATGGCTTCCATGATACGGCCAATGCGATCGCGACCTCGGTCTCAACGCGCGCGTTGAAGCCGCGGACGGCGATTATGATGGCAGCCGTGATGAACTTTCTGGGCGCGATCTTGTTTACCGGCGTCGCCAAAACAATCGGGGGCAGCGTGGCCGATCCAGCAAAGCTGGATAACGGTCTGGAAGTCTTGATCGCTACCTTGCTGTCGGCAATCATTTGGAACTTAATTACGTGGTGGTTTGGGATACCGTCGTCTTCTTCCCATGCACTGATCGGCTCCTTGGCTGGGGCCGTGTATGTTGGCGCAGGACCGGACAAGCTCAACTGGAGTGGGTTTACGACGATCGTTGAAGGTCTGGTCTTCTCTCCGCTGATCGCTTTCGCCATTGGTTATATCGTCATGTTGGTTTTAAAGTGGATCTTTGCCAGACGTAGCCCGCATACCGTAAATAAAGGCTTTCGTTCGCTGCAGATTGTGACTGCTGCGCTGCAAAGCTTCACGCATGGTACGAACGATGCGCAGAAAGCCATGGGGATTATCACATTCGCCTTGGTGACGGCCGACTTCCAGGATCATATGGAAGTGCCGCTTTGGGTTAAGCTCGCCGCAGCAACAGCGATGGCGTTGGGAACCTCAATCGGCGGCTGGAAGATCATCAAAACGATGGGGACGAAAATTTTCAAAATCGAGCCGATCAACGGTTTCGCTGCGGATATTTCGGCCGCATCCGTTATCTTTGGAGCGACATTGTTCCATTTACCGGTCAGTACGACGCATGCGATTACGTCGGCGATCCTCGGTGTAGGTTCGGCTAAACGGTTCTCCGCCGTACGTTGGTCGATGGCCGGACGTATCGTCATCGCTTGGGTGATTACGATCCCGATCGTGTTTATCATGGCCGGAGCCATCTACAAGCTGCTCTTCTAAGAGGAAGTTCAAAAAGTCGTCTTTTGATCACGAAGCTGGACAAGAAGTGGATTCGACATCGAATCAACCTATTTAGGAATAACGACGAAAGCCAATCTGCCGAGGATTGGCTTTTTTTGAGGAGGCGGCGTATTATGATCAGGGTCATGGGGATGACGCGGGACCATCAGGTCTTGACGGACCTTCCGTTGGAGCGGATCAAAGACGGGCAGTTCGTGTGGACCTGGGTTGATTTGGACGCTCCTACGTCGGAGGAAGCCGAGGTACTCGCGAGTTTTTTTCATTTCCATCCACTGGCGATCGAGGATTGCTTGCATGTGCTGCAACGGCCGAAAATGGACTATTATGAAGATTTTCAGTTTCTGGTGCTGCATGCGATCGATGAACAAACGCTGGATACCGTAGAAGTGGATCTGTTTATCGGAGATGACTGTCTGGTTTCGTTTCACCAGCGACGGCTGGACGAAATGGATGAAGCGTGGAACAGTATGCTGAAACGGGCTCATGACCGTAAGGTCTGGGTGCACGGGCCATATTCAGCGGCCTACATGGTAATCGACAGTCTGGTGGACCATTATTTCCCTTGCGTATATTCAATCGAAGATGAACTTGATGAATTGGAGAGTAAAGGCAGCAGCGAGTCGGTCGAGCAGTTGATGAACCAGGTATTCGACCTGCGCAGCCGGCTGCTCAAGTTGCGCCGGACGATCGTGCCGATGCGTGACCTCATGTACCGCATCCTGAATTCGCAGCATGTCCAAGGGGACAAGGAGCCGCGGGCTTATTATGCGGACATCTACGACCATCTGCTCAAATTGTCGGAGATGATCGATGCTGATCGGGAAATGACCGCGGATTTACGCGACTCCTATATTTCGCTGAATTCCAATCGGATGAACGGCATCATGAAGACGTTAACGGTTATCACCACCGTCTTTATGCCGCTGACGCTGATCGCCGGCATTTACGGGATGAACTTCATTAATATGCCGGAGCTACAGTGGAAATACGGGTACTTTGCCGTCATCGGGCTGATGGCCGCGCTTGGCGGCTGGATGATTCTCTGGTTTAGTAAACGGGGCTGGTTTAAGTAAGTTGACTCGCGAGCGTGTTGCTGAAAGTAAAGCCGCCGCCGAGTTAACGGCGGCGCTTACCCGATTTGCCGGATTTCCCGGTCGACGAGCGTTTTCCGCTGCGGCTGGTTCCGGTACGGCTTCCGCTCTTCTTGCGGGTCGATTTGCTACGGCGTGGCCGGGAATCGTCCATCCGGCCGGTTCTACCGCCACCGGATTTGCCTTTGCCTCCGGGCAATAAAGCGGTGAACAACTTCGCCATCGGGGCGAACTGCTGCACGGTTTGCATCACCTTTTGCACTTGGCCCATCGTGGCCAAGATGCCGTCGATCCCGCCCATCCGGTCGACGATTCCTTTCAGGTCACCTAAACTGGGCAGCGATAATCCGCCGCCGGATTTCGGCGTTGCGGCGGCCGGCGCTTGGGTTGGTGTGGGGGACGGCGGGGAGTAAGGGACCAGCGAGGAAGCCTCCGCTTTGATTTCGTACGGATTCACCCCCGGGTAGTAATGGGTGTACGGATAGAACGGGGGCACCGGACCTTGGCGTGAATCATAGTTTTGGGGCATGGTATCACTTTCCTTTTCGGATATTTTGTCGGGCAGGCAGACGATGAAGGCCCGTTTCCTTCTTGTCCGCCCATCCGAGACAAGACCTAGGTTTGGAGCGGTATACGCCGCAGGGGACCCGCTCATTGGAGTCGGCGTTATTTTCCCTAGCTAGGCGTTTGTATTACTATACTGTATGTGCCCGCCGGGTCTTGCGTATGGACGAATGTCCCGGTTCTGGTGGGCGTTCGCGGATTTTGGGCGTTCTTTCTGTGATGCGTGAAACCGTTAATGCTTGAAAAGGAGTACGCCACTCGGGTACAATGAGGTTGTGGTTACAGTAACGGTAGGGGATGATAATTCAGTGCAACTGAAGAAGTTAAACGACAAAACGATCGATCAATTATTCGAAGCCATCTTAACGTTAAAAGACATCGAGGAATGTTACGTTTTTTTTGATGACCTGTGTACCGTAAATGAAATCCAGTCTTTGTCGCAACGTCTGGAAGTGGCCCGTATGTTGGGCAAAGGCAACACATACAACCAGATTGAAGCGGAAACCGGCGCGAGCACGGCGACGATTTCGCGGGTGAAGCGCTGCCTGAACTACGGCAACGACGGCTACAAAATGGCGCTGGATCGTTTAGGGCGTTAAGCCTATGACCAAGGAAATACAAGCACAGTCGATGGTGCCGGATGCTGGCCGGGAGGCTCTTCAAGCGGAGCTCTCCCGGAAACCGGGCGTGCTGGTGATCAGCCACGGTTCCCCGGACGAGCATTGGGTGGCCCTCGTGGAGGCGGCGGTATCGGAAGCGGCGGGTGATTTGCCTGCCGGACTTCCGCTGGCCTGCGCTTTTCTCGAAACCGTGGAAGGTCGCCTGATTCAGGATGGCATCGATCGACTGGAATCTCAGGGAGTGACGGATATGATCGTCATTCCCTTGTTCGTGTCCTCTGGGAGCACACATATCGATGAGATTGCTTATGCGCTTGGCGTGAAGGATACGCCGGAGAAGGAAACCGATCTGGAACGTTTTCGGGTTTCCGCTCGGGTGTTTTTTGGCGATCCTATCGATGAGGGGCCGCTCGTCGCCAAGATGGTATGGGACAAGGTGAAGAGGCTGTCGTTGCAACCGGAGCGCGAAGTGCTGCTACTCGTAGGACATGGCAGCGGGCACCCAGGATTTTTACAGCGGTGGGAACGCGGCATCGCTTCGTTGGCAGCACAATGCGGAGAACTCGCCGGGTTAGCGGGCGGGGCTGATTACGCGCTGCTAAATCCGGACAACATCCGTTCGAAGGTGCAGTATTGGTCGGAGCAGCGGGGGATGGATGTGATCATAGCGCCGCTCTTCTTAAGCGCCGGATATTTTACGAAGGTGACGATCCCGTCGCGGCTGGAGGGGTTGCCGCATCGGTATTCGGGGGATGCCTTGTTGCCCCATCCTTTGGCGGCTCGCTGGATGTCGCAGCAAATATTGAATATAATGGGATCATTGACATGTTGACATTTTGAGGTCAGGTGGCGTTTGTAGAATGAAAAGAGCTAGGTTGATTTATAATCCAACCTCGGGAAGAGAAGAAATGCGGCGCCTTCTGCCGGACGTGCTGGAGCGACTGGATCAGGGCGGCATCGAAACGTCGTGCCATGCGACGACCGGGGAAGGCGATGCGACGCGTGAAGCTGCTCTGGCGGTGGAACGCGGATACGACATCATTATCGCGGCCGGCGGCGACGGGACGCTGAATGAGGTCGTCAACGGCATGGCCGGGAAGAGCAACTTGCCGCCGCTAGGGGTGTTTCCGCTGGGCACGACGAACGATTTCGCTCGCGCTATGGGAATCTCCCGGCGCTGGGAGGATTATTGCGACTTGGTCATCGAGAATCAAACGAGACCGATTGATATCGGCCGGGTGAACGGCCGGCATTTCATCAACATCGCCGGCGGCGGCTCGCTCACTGAGCTGACTTACGAGGTGCCTAGCCGGCTCAAGACGATGATCGGGCAACTGGCCTACTACATGAAGGGCATCGAGAAGATGGCCAGCCTCTCGCCAACCACGCTGATCATCGATGCGGAAGGCTACGAGACGATGGAAGGCGAGTTCATGCTGTTCCTGATCGCCAACAGCAATTCGGTGGGCGGCTTCGAGAAGTTGGCGCCGGGTGCACGCATCGACGACGGACTGTTCGACGTGATCGCCGTCAAGAAGTGCAACCTGGCGGAATTCATCCGCCTGGTGACGATGGCGCTACGAGGCGATCACTTGGGCGACTCGCACGTCGTCCACTTCAAGACGCGGCGCATGGAAGTGACCTCGCCCGGCCGCGTGCTGCTCAATCTCGACGGCGAGCTGGGCGGCGAATTGCCCGGTGTGTTCGAGATTTTGCCGCAGCATTTGCGGATTTTTGCTGAGGGTGAATGAGGGAAGAGATTAAAGATGGTTGAGACGATCCCCCGCCGGGTTGGCGGGGGATTTGGCTTGGGTGGGACGTGCACGAAGGTAATGACCAAGGATAACGTAAACTGAACTCTGTACGGCGAGTTATATGGGATCCCATGGGATGAGCTAAGGAGTCTCGCATGGGGGTTCGAAACAAACGAAGTGGAAATTCTACAGTTATTTTATGGAGAAGACGAGCCGGGCGAGAATGTGATGGAAATCGTACAGTTAATATCGGGGTTTTAGGCGAGAATGGGATGGATGCGCCGAATGAAGTGTAGGATTTCCAGTTATTTTTGCGAAATCGGGCCAAACGGGTAAATTAGATGGAGGATTTACAGTTAGTTAGTTTCAGAGCGCTACAGGAACTATAGGAGCTACAAGAACGATGAACAGGCGGTCTTCCCTCGATGGCGGGGGTTAAAGTATATAGGTAGGACTACGTTGGATGGAAGCAAATTTGAGGAACCGGTTCAGTTGAACATAGAAGGAGAACATGATGAAGAAGCAACGGAGTAACAACGATCGTCCCGGTGGCGGTCGGATGGGTGGAGCCCGAGGAAAAGAAAACTTGGCTAGTGGCGATCGAAGCGGTCGCGCTGGGCGAGGCGAAGCCGGAGGCAGTCTTAAATCGCGGGGGCGTGCGGCAGTGGCCGATGCGGTGATCGCCGGCCTTCCCGTAGCGAAAAACGATGAAGTCGTGATTGACATCATCGGGATGAACCACGACGGCGAAGGCGTCGGCCGGGCCGAGGGCTATACGCTGTTTGTGGCTGGCGCCTTGCCGGGCGAGAAAGCCCGGGTCAAGGTGCTGAAGACGAAAAAGCAGTATGGCTACGCCAAACTGCTGGATGTGGTCGAGGCAAGTGCGGACAGGGTGGCTCCGCCTTGTCCGATCTACGACAAGTGCGGCGGCTGCCAGCTGCAGCACTTCGGCTACGATGCGCAGCTCGCGTGGAAGCGGCAGCACGTCGTCGACGCGCTGGAGCGGATCGGCAAGCTGCGCGTAGCGGAGGGCGCGCCTGCGGACGGCGACCATGCCGTCGTCGTGCGGCCGACGCTCGGCATGGCCGAGCCATGGCGCTATCGCAACAAGGCGCAGGTGCCCGTCGGCGTCACCGACGGCGCGTTGGTCGGCGGCTTCTATGCCCGCGGCAGCCATCGCATCGTCGACATGGAGACATGCCTCATCCAGCACGAGAGCAATGATGACGTCGTTAGCCGCGTCAAAGCGATCGGCCGCCGCCTCGGCATCACCGCCTACGACGAAGAGACGGGGAAGGGCCTGCTCCGCCATGTCGTGGTGAAGGTCGGCTTCCGCACCGGCGAAATGATGCTGGTGCTGGTTACGAATGGTGACCGGATCCCTCATGAGGACGAGTGGATCGCCGCGATTCGCGAGGAGATGCCGTCCGTCGTGAGCATTTGCCAGAACGTCAATACGCGGCAGACGAATGTCATCTTCGGCGACGTAACTCGCGTCCTATGGGGGCGCGAAGTGATCTTTGATTCTATCGGCGACGTGAAATTTGCGATTTCGGCGCGTTCTTTTTACCAAGTGAACCCTCTCCAGACGGAAGTTCTGTATGGCAAAACCGTGGATTACGCCGGTCTATCCGGCCAAGAGACGGTCATTGATGCCTACTGCGGTATCGGCACCATCTCCCTGTTCCTGGCGCAGCATGCCAAACGGGTGTACGGTGTGGAGATCGTCAAAGAAGCGATCGAGGACGCCCGCGTCAACGCCGAACTGAACGGAATGAGCCACGTCACCTTTGAGGTGGGGGCCTCGGAAGACATCATCCCGGCTTGGAAAGAACAGGGCATTGAAGCCGACGTTATCGTCGTCGATCCGCCGCGCAAAGGCTGCGACCCGCGCCTGCTGGACACCATCCTTGAAATGAAACCTGAGCGGGTCGTGTACGTGTCGTGCAATCCTGCAACCCTGGCCCGCGACCTGCGCATCCTGGAGGACGGCGGGTATCGGACCGTTGAGGTCACGCCGGTGGATATGTTCCCGCATACGGTACATGTGGAGAGTGTGGCGTTGTTGGTGAGGGATTTTGTTGAACTCTAATAAACCCCTGATATTCATAATAAACCTGTGCTAAAAATCAAATAAAGACGAGTTGGGGAAGGGATGAATGGAGAACTGGCAAAAACCAGATCCATCAAAATACCCCTTTGGTTAGTGAAGATCCTGTTATTAATGAGAAAAGGCATATATTGGTTACAACTCCTATTGTTAAGAGAAGGTGACGGTGATGAAGTTCGGGAACAATTTCCTGAGCGTCGTAGAGTATGCCGGCATCTCCCCAACTAACGTAGACGAAATTCGGTGGCTATAGGTCGCTGCAGACAGTAACGAAAACATAGATGTGAACTTTATTGTCAGACCAGTTTGGAGCCCCGGTATTTATGATATAGAGATTGCGATGAAGTACATCAACCTTAAACAGTTCAAAGCTAGCTAAACAGCCTGCTCCCATCGGAGCAGGCTGTTTAGCTGTGAGTCTTAGAATAAGTGTTAGGTTTAGATAATAACAGTAAAGTCGGCCGAACTGGCTTCGTTTACTGGAATCGTGCTTGTTTCGTTATTGCCCTTACTTATAAATTCGAACTTAAAGTTTTCTTTATGTTCCATATAAGGAACAATCTATTATGATATATTACTGGTAATATTTACAGGCTTCTGACGAAGAATCGCTGGCTGTTAAGGGGATGGTATATGCGTGCAGGGCAAGAAGCTGCGCACCTCGTAAATTGCGGGGGTGAAACCATAGCCAACTTAGGTTGAAGCAGAGATGATCATTAATATTTTGCGACAGTATGGAGGGGTAGATGGATGGCGTTATCGATTAACTCGTATAACTTGATGAATCCGGTTAGCAGAACGACGTCTTTGAGTTTCCAAGCTTCCGATAGTCTGGGTGCGAACCCATCGCTATTCTCGAAGTTCGTTTCGAAGAGCAAATCATATGAGCAATATATCAAGACAGCGGCAACCGGGATTGCGAATTTTATGAAATCTGCGCAGGATATGCAAGCATCGGCACAAAAGTTAATGCAGAAGGAAAATTCACTTTTCCAAACAAGGATGGCGGAATCATCGGATAGCAAGAAGGTTACCGCAACTGCATTGGCCGGAGCTGCGAGCAAAACTTATGAACTTAACGTGAATGCGATCGCGACTTCTCAAACGAACAGTGGAACATTTCTGTCTAAAGTAGACCATTCCGTTGTAAGCAAGGGCATGAATCAGTTCAACATTACGATAGGCGGCAAGACAACGAAGGTATCGGCTGCCATCTCGGATAACGATACGAACGATCAAGCACTGACCAAGCTGAAAGATGCGGTCAATACAGCGAAGACGGGTGTAACCGCCCATATTGTAACGGATGATAAGACAGGTAATAAGAAGCTTGAGTTAAGCAGCGACAAGACAGGAGTGGATCAGGCTTTCAGGGTTGAAGATGTTACCGGCAACGCGATGTCGACAACCGGCGTTCAGTATGCTACGCAACTAGCGTCGAATGCTTCCTACAGCGTGAATGGCGGCGCTACTCAAACCTCGCAGTCGAACACGATTGATCTGGAAAAGGGCAAAGCTACGGCGACACTAATCGCTCCATCGATGGAAGCTGTGAACATTCAAATCAAACCGGACGAAGGCAAAATCATCGCGCAAGTTAAAGATTTGGTGTCGAGTTACAATTCGATGCATGAGCGTTTGAAAGAAGCCGGTGGAGTTATGAATTCGTCTGTCCGAAAAAGCATGGAATCGTTAGTCAGCTCATCTTCCTATGAGCGAATCGGTATTCATCGTAACGGTGATGGTACTATCAAACTGGATGAAGAGCAGCTTAGGAAGAGCTTAAGCTCAAATTTCGAGCAAACAACGAAAGCGATTAGCGGCAACTATGGTCTAGCTGACCGTTTATCATCAGCAGTGGAAAGATACAATGAAGTCCCGGCAAGCAGCTTGCTGAACTCGAAGGCTCGCCAGATGCAGCAATTCGCGATGTACCAGTCATCGATGCAAATGGCTATGCCAACACAGGAAAGCGGGTGGTTCGTGAATACGCTGTATTAACTCGATACAGCCCACCTCAACGGTGCATTCGGAGTGTGCCAAGTTTACATTAATCCTAAATAGTCTACCTAAGAGTCGCGAAAAACTCAGGGATTCACTCCTGCTTTTCCTCGGCTCTTTTCTCTGTTTTTAAAGGGATGGGACGATATGGCTCGGGGGTATTTGTTCCCAACATAGATCCTTTTAGGGGGACCACTTGTAATAATTTGATCAAGAACAACTCTCGCATTTCCAGTATAATGATAGCAACGCCAACACATCTCATAGTGAGGGGGTTGCGTAACTCATGAGATGCGCAATATATATTCGTGTTTCGACAGATAAAGAGGAACAAAAATCGTCTTTAGAGAATCAGAGGAGTTAGAAAATCATGTCTTGGAGTAAATTGAAGCAACAACTGGAGGGTTTTCTCAGTCCAGCGTTAATTGGCAGGGTCGAATACCGAGCCCCCGCGTACCGCTATTTACCTGATAAATCAGGTACTTGTTATATCACGGTAAATAAAAAGAACGTACTCAATATGAGAGATAAAACGAACTTGATCCGATGGTATCAAACCGAGCTGGAGATCAAGAATGATCCGGAATTCCAAGTTCCTGTAAGCAGTGACGAAATGGAAGCGGTCAGAAAAGATACCAAGGGGACAGTGCCGGAGGATCGCTTAATCGTCATAGCCAGAAGCAAAAAAAGTACGGAACATGCAAAAGAGCTTTTGTCCGCACAGGCTGCATTAAGTAAATCGAATTTCAACGTTGTGGCTAATACATTTTTGACTACTCCTATAGAGGAGAGTCTGGAGAGCAATGATATCTTATTGAATATTCTAGCTTTAGTGGACAAAAGAGTTGGAAAGAAGCGGATCTTGAATATGTCCGAGAAGATGAAGTTAAAGCATCCGATTGTCCAGTTTTTCTATGAATTGCGGCGCAATACCTTGTGAAGGTTGATCCCCGCGAATGACTAGAGATGGCCTAGAGGACGTGCAATTTTGATTTTTGTTGTTACTTGATCCGTTCGAGAATCAGATGATAGGCATTCTGAACATGCTGGGGATTGGGATCTTCTCCAAGACGCTTGGGCACATCGAATTTTGATAAATCAAAATGATGCTTGGGTTGGACGTCATGCCTAGCTAAACAGCTTTTGCAGCAGGCCAACGGGCAACCGTCAATGGCAATGATGTCACGTCCGGACTTTGCTGTTCTCACTAGCGGCTTTACGTCACCTCCGACACCAGCAATGCAGGACATTTCGGCGATCATTTCCCGATCCATTTTAATCGCAACCTGGTTAGCGGTTTGAGCAGCCGAGGAACATCCGGAGCAGGAGTAGACTAGAGGCAGATCATTTTTATTCATGGGTATCCCTCTCCATTCAACAAATTAATTGTCAGTATAATCCGGGATGACGGGTTGAATAGTGAGGCGGGTCACTATTGATAATGAGCCGAAGCTTATCCTATCACCTCTACCGATCACGCGGTGGAGGTTTTTTTATGCGAACGAACTCGGTTAATCGAAGATCTATTAGGTTCCCCTCAGATCCCGTCCATATTATCCCCTCGCAGATATTCGCAGGGCACATTTTACTTTAAAAATGTTATTATCTAAATAATTAGCATGTTTATGTCGCATTTTGTAGATTGGGGTCGGATTCGTCATGAGGGGTATTCTTCGATTCGGTTCACGAAAGATTATGCTTTATGTAGCTGCTGCCATCGTTATTGGTTTGGTGGCAAGCTATGCCGTCATCCCTGCGCCGGATTCCCCTAAATTCCGAAGTGAAGAAGGCATTCTGGATTTAACGCAGGTTCGCATCAGTGAGAATCCGCAAAAGTTAAATGGGGAGTGGGAGTTCTATTGGCAAGAGTTGCTGTCGCCTGAGGACATACAGAATCGCTTAGCCAGGGACGGAAGTCATGACCGCTGGATCCGTATCCCAAGCTCCTGGCTGGGCTATCGGCTAGATGACCAGCAGCTGAACGGTACAGGGTTTGCAACCTATCGGCTGGTCATCCAGCTTAGCGAGCAGGATCGAAACGAGCGGCTTGCTCTGCGGCTGCCGACCATTTTTCATGCGTATAAATTGTGGGTGAATGGCGAGCTGCTGGCCGAAGTCGGTGTCGTTGGTCAGGACAAGCGCAGCGTGACACCGCAACTGGCAACACGGCTGGTGTTCTTCCAGCCCGAGAATGACACCGTGGAACTGGTGATGCAAGTAGCCAACTTCCATCATAAGCGAGGCGGCATCACTAAGGTCATCGAGTTGGGCGGCAGTGATGGGTTAACGGTCAGGACCCATCTGAACATCGCTGGTGAAATGTTCGTGACCGCAAGCCTGCTGGTGATTGGCATTTATCACCTGCTGCTGTTCGTACTACGACGCAAAGACAGGGCTCCCTTGTATTTTGGGTTGTTCACCTTGTTGTTCGGCATCCGATCCTTGCTGGTCGGCGAGCACTTGCTTACCCAATTGTGGCCGACATTTCCATGGGAAATCCAGTTCAAGATGGAGTACCTGATCCTTTGCAGCGGTGGATATATTATCACCAAGTACTCGAGTTGCATTTTTCCGAATTCCGTGTCGCGATGGTTTCGTCTTGGTTCGCAAATCGTAACAGGTACACTCTGTCTAGTTGTCGTGGCAACCCCTGCACTTTTTTATACCCAATTATTAACGGTGATCGGTGTGGTCGTTGTTCTGCATATGGTGTATCTGATGGTTGGGCTGGTCCAATCGGCGGTACGGCGTATGGAGGGAGCGCTGTTTTTCCTATTGGTGTCGGTGGTTGCTTTGGTTACGGTCGTCAATGATTTTCTATATTTCAATGAATGGTCACCCATCGGGAACACTTCTCCGCTTGGTCTGTTGGTGTTTACGATCGCGCAGATGTTTCTGCTTTCTTCCAGATTTACGAGGGCGGCAACTAACGAAGAAAGGATTGCACGTCAATTACAGGACGCGAACAACAAGCTGATCGAAATGAATATGAATTTGGAACAGACCGTGCAGGAGCGTACGCACGCCTTATCTATAGCTCATGAGGATCTCCGGTCATCGTATGACCAGTTGCTTCTATCCGAGCAAGGAAGGAAAAAGCTCCTTGCCTATATTACGCACGATCTGCGTTTGCCGCTGTCCAGCATGCTTGGTTATGTCGAGGCTGTGCAGGATAGGGTCAAGCCGGAACGCGATGAACAGTACTTGAAATACATACGGGATAACACGATAAGGATTAACCGCATGATTGAGGAGTTGTCCTTCTTGTCGCATTTGGAGACAGGACAAGTCTCGTACCGAATGGAGCCGGTTCATGTCGTTCGCTTCTTGCGTGGGTTTTATGAACAATATGAGCTAGTTGTGCGTGACGCGGGGCTCAATTTCATGCTGGATATCGGAGATGCGGAAGATCAAGGGCCGGGCTCTTCTGTTGTAGAGATGGATGCGCAAAGATTGGAGCAGGCGTTGTTCAATCTGGTGTCGAATGCCATGAAGTTCTCCTCTAGAGGTGGTGAGGTACGTATTGCACTAGCCGTGAAAGAGGTGAATGAGATCCGCTATGCAATCATTAGTGTGCAAGACACTGGAATGGGTATCCCGCCAGAGCAGCTTGAGCAAATCTTCAATCGCAATTACAGGGTTGATCGACCGGGCATGGAAAATGGTGTAGAGGGAAGCGGGCTCGGGCTGGCGATTTGCAGGGAGATCGTGCAAGCACACGGAGGGACGGTTCGAGCGGAGAGCGACGGCGAAACGGGATCGATCTTCTATGTATCGCTTCCATGCATTCAAGAAGACAGGAGGTGACGACGGGAAGGACACGTACAAAATGATGGTCGTCGATCATGCCCCCCATATGAAGGAGGTGCGATGCAAGCACAACTTAAAGTTTTCTTTGAGTTTCCCAAATCGGCTAGTCTACCATGATAGTATAGGGGAGATCATAGACGAGTCTTGTAGGTTTGGGGGGGACTGGTATGTTTGTAAAGATGATTAGACTTTTATCCTTCTCTGATAAAGACGCTTCTGCGAAGGAAGTTACGATCCGTGCCGACTTCGATAAGCTTGATGACTTTGGCACAAATTATGCAGGTGGAATTCAAGTGGGCAATACATCTGTAAATTATATCGGATCATTGCCTCATGGAAAGTCAAGAACGGCTCTCCGATTTGAATTGCCCCCTCAGGTGAAGGAGATCCGAAGAGCAACCTTAAGGGTGTATGTAACGGGTACATTGAATACGCCATCTGTTAAGTTATATGGTACGGATACGGTTGATTGGACGGATGATACGGATGCATTTCCTGATGGTTCGATCGCTATCCCCCTTACAGGTGAGGAAGAAAATCATTTTGAGTCTGGGAAATGGAAGGAATTTGTCGTTACCGATTATGTGAATGATCAATTGAAGCGTGTACAGAATGAGTATGTCTCCTTCATTTTTGAAGGCAATTCATCTGGCGATGGACACAGCGAAATCACGATTAAATCGACTAACAATGCGAATCAAAGGCCTGAACTTGTCCTTGTGAGTTAGGGTTGGTGAGTCATAGCGGCGTAGGGATACCTTCCTTGCGTCGCTTTTTGATTACCTAAAAAGTAAGTAATTTATAAGGAATGATTAAGGAAAAGGAAAGTTCCCCTAGATATCATTTGACTAACGATGAAGGGAGAGGTTCAACGAATGAAAACCAGAAATAGATTTAAACTTTGGAGAGTTGTAAGGAATATTTTTTTAGCCATCGTAACCGTAGGTGTGATTTGGTTCATGACCCATCTTGTGATGACGAAGTATGAACATCATAAATATCCAGCACTAGGAGAATTCGTCGAAGTAGAGGGTAAGCATATGCATGTCTATACAAAGGGAGAAGGGGAAAATACGATCGTTTTATTAAGTGGATTGGGAACTCCAGCACCCGCACTGGATTTCGAGCCTTTGATCAATGAATTGTCAAAGACAAATAAGGTGGTCGTCGTAGAGGCGTTCGGATATGGATGGAGCGAGACAACCAACAGGGGGCGAACGGTGGAGAACATCGTAGAGGAAACAAGGGCTGCATTGCAACAATCCAACATCAAAGGCCCTTATATCTTGATGCCTCATTCCATTTCCGGAATTTATAGTATGTATTATGCCAATCGGTATCCTGATGAGGTGAAAGCTATCATAGGCATAGATTCTACCTTACCTCAAATGATGGAGTATTTCGGTGAATCTGCTTTTCCTACGATGCCTAACTATATGAGCTATCTGGCGCCATCGGGTATTGCAAGATTCATGGTATACTTCCAACCCAATGAAGTTCTGCCGCATGCAGAGAAGGGAACCTATACAGAAGAAAACCTCAGAATAACAAAGGCAATCTCTGCCTGGAAAACCTACAACAAAAATGTAGTTGCCGAAATGAACGAGTTAAAGAATAACGTGGATAAAACCAAGAATATGACATTACCGTCGGATCTGCCTGTTATGATCTTTACTCCTAAGGAAGACCATGTATTTGGAAAATCAAAAATTAACTTTTATGAAACACAACTCCAACATGTGAATGCGAAAAAAATAGTCGTTCTAGAAGGAGAGCACTATTTACATTGGACGCAATATAAGGAAATGAGCAATAATGTGAATGGGTTCATTGAGACCATGCCTGGAACGGTTCATTGAACTTGGTTGCCAAAGCACCTTGCAAGCGCAGGCTTAAAGTTTTCTTTATATTTCACAAATGGGTTGGCCTACCATGATAAGATAGGTTTGACTCCAGATACCAAGCAGAGATTACCGGGATGCTGTTTCTATTGCTCCCTTGCATTCGAGAAGAGGGAAGGTGACGACGGGATGGACACGTACAAAATTATGATCGTCGATGATGACCCCCATATCTGCGAGATTGTTCAGGCCTATTGCGAGCGAGAAGGCTTCATATCAACCTACTGTCATAACGGGGCAGAAGCTAGGATGCTGCTTACGTCGTTCGAACCAGATTTGATTGTACTGGATGTACTGCTGGCTAATGAAAACGGCATTGATTGGTGCAGGAACGTTCGGGGTTACACCAATGCGCCGATTGTGTTTCTGAGCAGTCATGAAGAAGACGAGGTGAAAATCAGTGCACTATCCGATGGCGGCGACGATTATGTGACCAAACCGTTCAGTCCTGGAGTCCTCATGGCCAAGATCAAGGCTCATCTTCGCAGAGTGTCGACGGGTAGAAAGGAGCAACTGCTGGAGTTACCGGGTTTGACGCTCGACTTCTATTCACAGTCCGTCATCATGGGGAGTGAGACCATCTTTTTATCGAAAAAAGAGTTCAGTCTGCTGTCCTTTATGGCACAAAACGTGAATCGTGCCGTCAGTGTCGATGCGTTGTTTCAGCTCGTCTGGGGAACGGAGAGTCTGGAGGATACGAGAACGGTCGCTGTACACATCAGCAATTTACGCAAAAAAATGGAGATTGACCCTGCTCATGCGGAGCGAATTGTTACGGTTCGGGGGACCGGATATATGCTGGTTGCCAGAGGCGGGGGGCAATCGTCATGAATAAAAGCGGCGCAGGGAGGATCTCCCTGCGCCGCTTTTATCTTGCTATAGTGAGTTCAAGTAATCGTCGATTACAGCCTGGATTTGTAGTTTCGTGGACATAGGGGACAATGATCCGCCGGAACCACCGCCAGGACCGCCACCTGCTCCGCCATATTCCGATTGAAGGTGCGCTACGATATCGGCTAAGTTCAAGTCAGTAACTCCTGTTAAACCAGCGAGTTCAAAGACTTCCTTGTCGGGTTCAGTCCCGTAACCATACCCAAAGTAATTATTGATTAGCGTTAGGTTAATGGTTTCATTCACAATGGTTTGAATCTGACTTGTATTTTTCGGCAGTGCTCTTGAAGGCAAATCATAGTCTTGCAATACGCCTTGGATGCCGGGTAAGTACTCGGTAGTGACGCCCGTAATACCTGCATCGGCAAACGTCGACTCATCAACCCCGGCCCAATCCCCGGATTCCGCTGCTTCATTGATCAATTGTAGTGGCGTTTTGGATAGTGCAGGCGTGACATTACCGGTATATTGCAGGGTTGCGGTTGCCGGCGGCGTTGCCGAATCTGTCGCGCTAATCGTAAAATCATACGCACCGCTCACGCTTGGGGTTCCGGTAATTGCACCTGTACTTGGATTCAAAGTCAGCCCCGCAGGCAATGCGCCACTTGTTACTGCATAAGTAATGGCTCCCGTTCCTCCAGACAGCTTCGCTACGCTGCCAGTATAGGAACTTCCTGCGGTCATAGGCGAAATCGATTCGGGTAGAACAATGGGCATTGTGACCGTATAATCAAATCTAGCAACTGAACTATTCTTTGATCCGTCCTTCACGGCGATTGCCTTGATCGTTGTATCGCTTGTAATGGTGATCGGAACCGTATACAGTGTGCTGGATGTGGTTGGTTCACTTCCATCCGTCGTATAATACACCGCCGCAGATACGGTTACCGTAGTTAAAGTGACTTGCGTCCCCGATGTCACGGTGCCGCCTGCAGGAGATGCCGTAGGAGCCTGAACGGTAGCCTGTACTGGCGGCTGCGGAGATGGAGAAGAAGACGAGTCTGGCTGCGGAGCTGGAGACGAAGACGGCTCAGGCGATTTCTGTTCCTCTTCCTTTTTCTTCTCTTCCTCTTCTTTCTTCTTCTCTTCTTCCTTCTTCTTCTGTTCTTCTTCCTGCCTCTTCACTTCAACGTACTGCTGATCTGCTTCGTATGAGGCTAGAACGAGCTGAGCTCGAATTGCGGGGGAAGTCCCGCCGAACGTCCCGTCCGCTCCGTTTTCCAACAATTTTTTTTCCAACGCTAAGGCGACATACCCTTTTGCCCAGTCAGATACCGTCGTATCACTTACGCCCGGTGTTGCCTTGGCCTCCGCATCCTTTCCCAGCCCGCGAATAAGAAACGTAGCTAGCTGCTCCTTGGTTACTTCACCCGCCGGATTGTAGCTGCCCTCCCCATATCCGTCCGTAATGCCCGCGGCTTTCACTGCTTCGATATAAGGCAATGCGTAACCATTGGCAGGGTCATCGGCTTTGACGTCGGAGAATGAAGATGACTTTAAGTCTTTATCCACATCCAAATTGAAAATCAACGCCGCAACCTTGGCGAATTGTGCCCGGTTCATCTTATCATTGAGTCCGAAATTGCCCTCCTTTACACCCTCGAATATGCCGGTTTCGATCATCGCGTCGAATTTGGCTTTCGTTGCTGCATCCAGATCCTTCAAGTCCGTGAAGTCGGCTGAAGTCTTCGCCGCTGCTGCGCTATCGGCAAAGTAAATGACGGAAACAAAGCAAAGCAGCATAGTCATCAATAATCCGACAACTTTTTTTCTCATCGTTTGCCCTCCTGAAGTGTGATTAATGGCATTGATTTTTCTCCTACTACTTTATCATGCTAGATTAGCCTATTCATGAAACTTAAAGAAAACTTTAAAATCCACTTGCGGACAAGGCACATTGGGAAAAACGGGACCTGGGAACTATTGGAATTATTTCATATTTTTGTATGATCAGAAATGTAATATATTGATTAATTCGTCAGCATATGAAATATTTAGAAGATAGTGTGGTTACACATCTGCGGTTCGTCTCTCGGTGAGCCACAGATCCTAAATAAAAGGAGGTATAAAAATGACTCGTAAGAAGGTCTCTTATAAAACCGTATCCCTTTTGGTAGTTTTAACCGTATTCCTATCCACATTTTTAGCAGTTTTACCAGCTAGTGCGGCCTCGAGAGGAGCTTGGGCTCCGAATACTTCATATGCAGTAAACGATACAGTAACCTATAACGGAAGCACTTATACTTGTATTCAGGCACATACATCCCTCGTAGGTTGGGAACCCTCCAATGTTCCTGCTTTATGGGGGAGAAGTGGCGGCGGTGGAACTACACCAACCCCAACACCAAACCCAACCCCAACACCAAACCCAACACCATCACCAGTAACAAAGCCTGCAGAAGTTCCGAGTCACATATGGACCTACGTCATGAATGCAGACAATGCCTATGGTAAAGGCGGAGATTTTGCTTTATTGCTGAGTGCTGTGATTAAAAAGGAAAGCAGCTTTGGGGCAGGTTTGCCGGGCAGCCCCTCAGCCGGCGACGGATTGATGCAGGTTGAACCCAATACGCGTAACGCTTATTTATCTCCATTTAGTGCTAAATTTGGCCATGCCTATAATCACAGCAGTGAACAGGATCAGGTGTATATGGGCGCATTGATTTTGAATGAGAAGATTGTTAGATTCGGCGACATCTATAACGGCTTATTGCACTATAACGGAGGCGATTACTGGTATCCTGGGGCTACAGATTCCTATGGCCGTCCTATTCTGGCCGATCAATATGCAAATTCGGTGTACGTGACGTATAAAGGTTATGGCGGCAGGAACTAAAGCATGAATGATAAACAAGATCCACCGACCGTAAGGTTCAGGTGGATCTTGTTTTTGATCCTCCTTGGCGCCATAATTCACGAATCTCTCATAAAAAGATCAGCCGCAGTCAAGCGTTCGTTGAGAAAATCGATTATCCTATCCGTAGAGACTTTTCTCATCTATGATTTCTCATCATATATACCCGTGGGAGGTTGCTATGGGAGTCAAAGTGGATTTTGAAGTTCATCCTTTTAAAGCCGTCCGGTTTATCGGCAAAGAAGTCGTCGTGGGTAAGAAAAATCCGGTTCCTGAGCTATGGAATCATATTTTGAACGATGGAACGAACGATCTGCTCCAAAGTTTGCCCGAGCGCGTATCTCCAAAAGGAGACACGATCGGATGGATGGGGGAATACAATCCCCAGACCCAAGAGTTTGTTTATATCGCAGGGATTTTTGCCGAGCCGAATGCTGCGGTTCCAAATGGATTTTCATATCGTGACATTCCTGATTGTCTGATGGGAATCGGCTGGATCCAAGGAACGACGTCCCATCTGGAGAAAGGTGCGCATGGGAAAACGGAGAAGATCATGAGGGCCAACGGGTATGAGCCGGATTATTCCGTCGTCGGCATCTCCATGGAGTATTATTCCTTCGAGAAGTATGCCAATATCCAAGAGGATGGGATGAACCTCTTTACGTTTGGCTATTATTTGCCTTGCAAAGAAATGGCTTAACCCATCAAGAGAATGCGTCCAGTGGACGGATTAAGATTAGAATCAAAGTAACTGTAAAGCAGAACCGCCCATTTGGGCGGTTCTTTTACGTTAAGCCGATGTTCGATAAGGGATCGGTCACTGACGGATCATCCTCCCGTATAAAATTTTCTTTAAATTCGCGACATTTAGAAATTAAAATGATAGAATTGATCGGTATCAAGGAACAGTTTATACCAATTTTGTCCGATTGAGAGAGGGGACATCCGGTTTGTACAGAAGAATGAGAAGATGTTTATTCGTAGTTATGATCCTAGGGTTGTTGTTACCAGGGTACATAACCTCCAGAGCCTTTGCCGCTTCCACAACGGCAACGATTGTGCTCTCTAAGAGCAGTTTGAAGAGTGGCGATACTGCCACGGTGACGATCACGTTCTCGGAACCGGTAACCGGAGTCTCACTTTACAACCTGTCGGCACCAAACGCCACCCTGGATAACCTCTTTACGAGCAACAATATCATCTATAACGCAACTTTAACGCCAAATGATGATACCTACGCCCCCACGAATAACATCACGCTTAACCATACGGGAACTGATTCTGCCCAATCAGGCAACTATATCGTCGATACAGTTCAGCCAACGGTGACGAGTATGTCTGTTCCTGCGAATGGCACCTATGCTGCAGGACATACCTTGTCTTTTACGGTGCATATGAGTGAGTCGGTAGCCGTTACGGGGACTCCAAGTATTGGGGTGGTTATTGGAGGAACGTCTGTTAAAGCTTCCTATGTAAGCGGTACGGGGAGTACTGAGTTACTCTTCAGCTACACGGTCCAAGCAGGACAAACGGATGCAGACGGGATTACTATAGGAGCTTTGTCGCTGGATGGCGGTTCTATAAAGGATTCCGTTGGCAATGATGCGGACAGAACGCTAAACAGTGTGGGCAGTACATCGGGTGTGTTGATCGATGCCATTGCCCCGACGATCTCCGGCTACACTTTAGGAGCCGGCAATGCCTATTTGGACCTGACGTTTAGTAAAGGCATTTATACGGAGAGTACCGGTACAGGCTCAGTCACTCCAAGCGACTTTCGGATAAACTTCCACCGAAATGGAGGAGGTGCCTCCGCGGTCTCTATTGATTCTATTAAGAGATTGGATGGAGGAAATTTGATTGGCGGGGAGACTTCCATTCGCGTAATGCTTGATATAACGGGTATTCCTGACGGTAATGAGACCCTAGAACTCGTGCCGGCAGATGGACTATCCCTTTATGACCAGGCAGGGAATGCCGTCGAAAGTACACAATCGTCTGGAACGGTAACGCTTCAAGATACACGCGTCCCATCCATAAATCCTACCAGTGCAAGCTTTGACAAATTCGCCGGAGCCGTGGCGAATAAGGATGTTACGACAACCTTGACGCTAATCGGCAACACGCTGACCCGCATTACAAACCGTGCAGTGACACTATCGGAAGGAACAGACTATACCGTCGCGGGGAATGTGGTGACGATCAAAAAGTCCTATTTAGCGTCACAACCGACGGGAACGACCTACTTAACGTTGACTTTTAGCGGCGGTTCGACACATACGCTCGCAATTACCATGGTCGACTCAACACCTACGTCAACGCCAACACCGTCACCAACACCGTCACCAACACCAACGGTGCCATCGCCTGAATTGCCAATGATCAATCAGAACGGAGTGTCGTTGGACCCGGCTTCCATCGACATCACGAAGGCATCATTGACGCTTCAAATGACGCCAAAGGATGGCGTAGCTTATTTGATCATACCGGCCAGCATTTTGACGCACTTGGAAACAAAGAATGCGGCATTCTTCTTCGAGAGTAAGACGCCATACGGCAGCTATCAGATACCGGTAAATCTGGCCTCCTTGATTCCAGGACTCGGAGATCTATTGGCCAAGAACAACCTGCAAGCCGAGGACATTAGCTTCAAGGTCACTCTGACGGACAAGTCCGGCGACAAGAACATGCAATCAGCGCTTGCTACCGGTTTGCCTTACGGTAAAGTGTTGGGCACGGTGGTCGATTTTCACATCGATATTGTGAACAAAAAAACGGGGCAAATGGTTGGAACCGCGGATAAGTTCACCAAGGCGTTGACTCGGGTGATCCCCATGCCTAAAGACATGGTGGACATGCCGGTTCAATGGGGGGCATTCCGCTTCAACGAAACGACGAAGCACTTCGAATTTGTCCCTGCAAAGAAAGTACAAATTGAAGGCACTTGGTATACACTAATCAGTTCGAATTCCAACAGCATGTATGTTGTAGTGGAAAATAAGACGAGCTTTGCCGATGTGCAGAAGCATTGGGCGAAAACCTTCGTTGAGCTAGCTGCGGCAAAAGGGCTTGTTGACGGAATGGGCGGAGACAAGTATGACCCCAACAAAGCGGTAACAAGAGCGGAATTTGCCGCCATGCTGGTTCGTGCATTAGGACAAGGTGCACCTTCCGGCAGTACGTCGCCCTATGACGATGTGAAGTCCGGCACTTGGTACTTCGAAGAGATCATCAAAGCGAAGGAGCTTGGACTATTAGACTTTGTTCACGACGAGAGCTTCAAGCCAGACCAGCCTCTGACTCGCGAGGAAATGTCTAGCATGCTGGCAAAAGTCGTTGAGTTTGAGAAGTTGCCGTTGACCAAGGAATTTGTTAACCTGGACGGCTACGAGGATTTGGGAAGCATGGATGCAGCCCATCTGGAGGACGTTCGCTTGATGGTCAAGCTGCAAATCATGACCGGTACAGGTCCCCGCTCGTTTAGTCCAAAGGCGGAAACGACGCGAGCTCAGACGGCGGTTGTGCTCATTCGGATGTTGCAAACTTTGGGAATGACGAATTAAAAGCCAGAAGACACCCGCAATCCCTCCGGGTGTCTTCTCCATGTTGTCTTCCCCTAGAACTTTTCCGGGAACTGCTTCACGATGCCTTCTGTCAAGATATCCGCTAAATGAATCAAGTGAATCTCGTTTTTGTCGGTCGCGGCGATATCTGCTTTCCAGTCGCCTTTGAGGCAGTTCACGACGATTTCGGTAATCAACTGCAGATGGGTGTACATCATATCCTGTATCGTTTTAAACGCCCAATTGGGATTGGCGTTGCTTAGAAATTTGGCAATTACGTCCGCGTTTCGATGCCAATCGGCATCCCACTTCTTCACGTCCGCCTGATTGCCTGCTTTGGCAGCAGCTACGATTTGGACCGCGATCTGAATATGCTCTTTCAACAGCTCAGCCAGCTGATTGCCGGCGGCTTCCCCATAATACGGCTTGATTACATCGCCGATTTCCTGCTGGTTACGCAACAGCCGATCCAACACGTCTTTCTGATCAGGACGATCCGACATGGCGCTGACAATATAGCTTCGCGTCCAAATCGTATGGTCGATCCAAACTTTTTGCATCTCCGTTTTCAACTGCACCATCTTGGGGCTAAGGCATGTCGAGGGATCCTTTTGAATCGCCCTCGCATCTACAGATACGGGCTGCACGATGCTGCATATGAGCCCCAAAGTTAACAGTAAAGCCGGGAACCATTTCTTCATCCTCATCTTGCTCCTCTGTGGTTTGGAATTTTCACGGGCTGTCTTAATAGGATTCACAATTTCCATATTCATGCATTTGGATTGGAGGAAACTGGGGATGCTTAAGCGAGGGAGAGCCATTATAATAGAGTATTAGGGACAACGAGAGGATTGGAGTTAGAAGATGACGAATCATTTTTGGCGTGATTTACCGCGACCTTTTTTTATACTTGCACCGATGGAAGATGTGACGCATGTCGTGTTTCGTCATGTCGTAAGTCAAGCGGGAAGACCGGATGTCTTCTTTACGGAGTTTGCCAATACAGAAAGCTATTGTCACCCGGAGGGGAATCATAGCGTACGGGGTCGTTTGCTTTTTACCGAGGACGAACAACCTATGGTGGCACATATATGGGGCGATAAGCCGGAGTATTTTGCAAAGATGAGTATCGATATGGCGAAGCAAGGATTCCAGGGAATCGATATCAATATGGGTTGTCCCGTTCCTAATGTAGCCTCCAATGGGAAGGGGAGTGGCTTAATTCTTCGTCCAGAGGTTGCCGCAGACATCATCCAAGCCGCAAAGGCAGGAGGATTGCCCGTAAGCGTCAAGACGAGACTTGGATTCAATCAAGTGGATGAATGGGAGGACTGGCTGACCTATATTTTGAGGCAGGATATAGCGAATCTTTCGATCCATTTGCGTACACGAGAGGAACTGAGCCAAGTCGATGCGCATTGGGAACTGATCCCTGAGATTAAGGCGCTTCGTGATCGGGTGGCCCCGCAGACCCTGCTTACGATCAACGGCGATATTCCGGATCGGCAAACAGGTCTGAAGCTGGCTGAACAGTATGGCGTAGATGGAATCATGATCGGACGAGGTATTTTTAAGAATCCATTTGCCTTTGAAAAAGAGCCGAGAGAACATAGCAGCACGGAATATCTTGATCTGTTAAGACTACAGCTGGATCTCCATGATCAGTACTCCGAACAACTGGAGGTGCGTCCCTTTAAGGCGCTTCATCGTTTCTTTAAGATTTATGTCAAAGGGTTTCGGGGGGCAAGTGAATTAAGAAATCTGTTGATGAGCACAACGTCTACCGATGAAGTACGTACGCTTCTGGACGAGTTTGCTCAACAGATGGAAGAGATGCCAGGAAGACAAGAATCAACTTAACGATGGCTATAACTTAAACAGCTGTTCACTAAAGCCTATTAATGGTGAAGTGAACAGCTTTTTTTATACCCGAACTTATGATTCACATCAATAACGGCAAAAATATGTCATCCACGATTTCCTCAATGGTTTCCCTGGAGACGGGTTCGGAGGTGATGAGCAGTTCATGACGGACAAGATCCACCGGCAGCCTTGTAATGCGCGGCGTGATTTTCTCAGGATGGATTTCTCCTCTCTCAGCAGCTCGATTCAAAAGAGTCGTCATTGCGTTAGTTCTCCGAACATTTAAAATTTCGGAGAAAGGGATGTCTGAGAGGACGGACATAAGGCCATGAATGGTTTTGGGTCCAATTTGGTGCAGCATGTCATTCAACTGATTTAGCAAGAGGAGTAAATCGCTGCGTAAATTCCCGGTATCCGGGAGTTCCTCCGAAACAGCCGGTAAATGGTGCACGATAGCTGCCAGGACAAGCTCCTCACGATTTGGCCAACGTCGATAAATGACGGGCTTACTGGTTTGAGCGCGGGCGGCAACCCCTTCGATCGTAAGGCTATGAAAACCAACTT
Organism: Paenibacillus rhizolycopersici; assembly: GCF_014947195.2. Lineage (NCBI taxonomy): Bacteria > Bacillati > Bacillota > Bacilli > Caryophanales > Paenibacillaceae > Paenibacillus > Paenibacillus rhizolycopersici. The sequence goes on from NZ_JADCNN020000001.1 coordinate 106,913, forward strand.
CCATCAGCTCGTCCCATGCGGCTTGAATAATGGCCGCCTCCAATTCTGTTCCTCTTCTTCTCGTCGATATTTCTCCTTCGTTGACCTTATTCATAAACGAACGAACCTCCAATAAAATACGTTGCGTTTCTTATTTGTTTATTATATCATGAATTCAAATAAGAAACGTTAAGTTTCTAATCCGGTTAAGGAGTGGAATGAAATGGATAAACCAAGCGAACTTGCAGCTAACCCCCAAATAGACCCAGCCGTGATGAAAGTGGCATGGATTCTGCTGATTGGGCTGCTTGCCCCTTTATTCGATACTACCATAATGAACGTAGCCATCGATACCCTTGGAACTGCGTTACACGCTTCCGTTACAACGATTCAGTGGGTCATGACGGCATATTTACTTGCCATAGGGATGGTTATCCCTATTTCCGGCTGGGCGGTTGAACGATATGGTGGAAAGACAATGTGGTTATTGGCTTTGAGTTTATTTATGGCAGGTTCAGTATTATCCAGCTTGTCCTGGAATGTGGGAAGTCTCATTGCCTTTCGTGTGATTCAGGGTTTGGGCGGGGGGCTGATGATGCCCATCATGCAGACGATGATTGTTCGCGCAGCGGGTGGAGAGAAATTAGGCAGGTTAATGGCGATTGTGGGTTTACCGGTTCTGATCGGTCCGATTCTCGGCCCCGTTTTAGGCGGGATGATAATCCACGATCTGAATTGGCGTTGGATTTTTTATGTGAATATTCCGGTTTGCTTGATTGCGTTATTCCTTGCCGTTAGGGGTTTGCCCAAAGACGATGCCGCCAATCAACCTCAAAAGCTGGATCTGCCTGGATTATTCTTATTGTCTCCTGGTCTCGTGTTGATGTTTTTTGGGCTAACCAAAGTCAGCTCGGAGAAGGGGTTCTCTCAAAGCTCCGTCCTTGTTCCGATGATTACTGGACTTCTATTTCTGATGGCCTTCGGTTTGTATGGGTTAAGAAAATCTCATCATCCTCTCATCGACCTACGGATATTTAAGAGCAAGTCCTTTACGGCGTCCTCCTGCCTTCTGTTTATATCGGGACTCTCCACTTATGCAGGTATGTTATTATTACCTCTCTACTATCAACAGGTACGCGGAGAGAGTGTGCTTGCTTCAGGGTTATTATTGATCCCTCAAGGCATAGGGATGTTATTGACGCGTTCACTAGCAGGGAAGCTAACCGATACCATCGGCTCACGTTGGGTGGTGCTCTGCGGTACTCTCCTGACATTACTCGGAACCCTCCCCTTTGCCTTGGGTGCAGCCGACACCAGCGAGGTTCTGCTCGCAGTATCCCTGATTGTCCGTGGCGGAGGACTTGGAGGCCTTATGCTCCCTATAATGGCAACCGCCTACGAAGGATTAGCCCAAGAGTTGATTCCGCATGCCAGCAGCGCTACCCGGATTCTCCAGCAAATTGGAGGCGCTTTTGGCGCTTCTGTTTTTGCCGTCATTTTGCAAAATCAAATCAAAACCGGATCCACTCGTGATATCACCATGCTGAATACGGCTTATCATCACACCTTTATGTGGTCCGTGGGGTTTACGATCCTATCCCTTCTGTTTATCGCCTTCTTGCCTAATAAAAGAGCAACCCAGAGTTAAACGCTAGAGGATACCCGGAGACGCTCTTGATCAGAACAGAGGTTTCCATATTCAGGCCAAAGGCAGGCACGTAACGGTTGTTCCATACCTGATCGAAGGGTATAATGACCGGAGGAGCTTGAAAGCTATCTATCTATGAACGTTCGAAAGGGTCAGTCATCATGAGCATGGAATTAAATGGAATTCAGAAGCAAGCGGTCCTTCATACCGAAGGACCTTTGCTTTTGTTAGCTTCCCCTGGATCGGGGAAGACAACGACGATCATTAAGCGGATCGGATACCTGATCGAGGAGAAGAGGGTTCCCCCTAGAAGGATCAAAGCCGTGACCTTTAGCCGAGCATCGGCAAGCGATATGAAGGAGCGATTTCAATCTTTTTATCCACATCTCGCGCCCGTTGATTTCTCTACGATCCATAGCTTGGCTTACGAGGTGGTGCGGGAGCATTTCCGCGTGATCCAGACTCCATTTCAAATCATTGAAGGGGAAGTTAACTCTGCCGAGCTAGAAACCATAGTTTCGGAACAACAACCTTTGCATAAGAAGATTATTTTGCGGAATCTCTTTAAGGCGATTAGCGGAGAGAACATCACGGATGACCAGCTAGATGAGCTCACCACTTACATTAGCTTTATCAAAAATAAAATGATTCCGTCCGAGCAGTGGCCCACGGTGAAAGTCGATGTGCCCCATGCCGAACGGATTCTACGGGAATACGAACTCTTCAAGCAATCCGGAGCTCGGATGTTGCTCCTTGATTATGACGACATGCTGGTGGTTTGCGAGCAGATCTTGGCGAGGGAGGAAAGTTTGCTTCGCAAATATCAGGAGCGCTACGATTACGTTCTTACGGATGAGAGTCAAGATACGTCTAGGGTTCAGCATGCGATTATCGAGAAGCTGGTGCACAGGCATCACAATTTATGTGTCGTCGCCGACGATGATCAAAGTCTCTACAGCTGGCGAGGGGCGGACCCCATGTATTTATTGAACTTCAAGCAAGTGTATCCGGATGCGGTGACTTTGTACATGGAGCAAAATTACCGTTCGTCCAAGGAGATCGTGGAAGTAGCCAACACGTTTATCCAGCGAAATAAGGACCGCTACAACAAGAACATGTTTACGAAGAATTCTCCATACAAGCCTATCGAAATGCGGGGTTTGGACGATTACGGCAACCAGGCCAAATATCTAGTGCAGGAGATTCAACAACTCGAGGACCTTTCAGAGGTAGCCGTACTTTATCGAAATAACTCGTCGTCCATCGCTTTAATGAACGAATTCGATCGGGTCGGCATTCCTTTTTATATGAAAGACGCGGATAATCGGTTCTTTTCCCATTGGGTGGTTGAGGATATCCTTAATTTCATGCGGATGACGTTCACGGATAAACGTCCCGATATTTTGGAGAAGATTCATCTGAAATTCAATGGATACATTAGCAAGCAGCAGATGGCGGCCTTGCTTGAGATCCGGAATGACGAATCGGTATTCGATAATTTGCTGAATCGAGTACAGCTGCAGGACTATCAAGTAAAGCAGCTGCAGATGTGCAAGGAAACATTTCAGGAAATGAAGGGGATGCCGCCCCTGCCTTCCATACAGGTCATTCGAGATCGGCTGGGTTATGAGAAAGCCCTAGAGAAGATGTGCGAGCGGCTTGGGTTCCGTAAGGAATACCTGATCGGCATCCTGAACACGCTGGAGGAAATTGCGGCGGGGTTAACGACGATGGAGGAGTTTGCCAGCAGGTTAAAGTACTTGGAGTCTGCGTTGAAAACCTCAAGATCGAGGAGGGGACAGAAGGCCGTCACCTTCTCCACGATGCACAGTTCGAAGGGCTTGGAATTCGAAAGAGTGTATATGATCGACCTTGTGGAGGGGGTTCTTCCTTCCAAGGACGATAAAGGGAACACGGCGATGATGGAGGAGGCTACTCGATTATTTTATGTGGGGATGACCCGGGCGAAGCAGCATTTGGAATTGATCACTTATAAGAAACGGGATGGGGCGGAAATGACAGAGTCACGGTTTATGACGGCGGTGAGGAATATTCAGGATCCTCCGAAGAAACCTGCAACATCGCATCCAGCTGCCGTTAAGCCCCCGATCAATCCGAATGCGATCCGTACGGAAAACGAACTCATCGTTGGGGAAACGGTTCACCACAGGGCCTTTGGAGCAGGTGTTATCGTGAAGGTGACGGATGAACGTATTCATATCCGGTTCGAAGCGGAAGAAAAGGCCTTATCGACGAGAACTTGCCTTGAAATGGGGTTGTTGGAACGGGAAAAAGGATGACATGACATATAGGGCGTCCGAAGGTCGGTTGACCTCGGGACGCCCTTTTTGTCGGTGAGGGGACGGTCTCTACTGAAGTTGCTACGATTGAATGCGGTGAACGGTGAATTGTCCGGTAGAGGCGTGAAGGGATCCCACCGTCTCTTGCGGATCAACCTGATGCAGGCGTTCAAGCGCATAGCGGAATTCATAGAAACCGCCCAGCGTGGCTTTGAAATTGGTTTCCCAATAGTTGGTCAGAATCCAAGCATACGTGCTGGGACGGCTGTCCTCGGATTGCATCGTATGAAGCTTCCGTGGCACACGTTCCAGAGTACCCAGCTGCAGTAATGGGGTATCCGTCATGGACAGAGCAAGAGCTCCCTGATCTTTGGCCGAGTGCCAGAACAAACCTTCCTGTACCGCGGTGTAATCCAGGCAGGAGCCGGGAAGCTGATCCTTCCATGGGCGAACGAGACAGCCGGCTTTCTCCACGTAAAGCTCTGCTTCCGGTCCCAGCGAGAAGGGGAGGGCTACATAAACGTTCTCCGGGAGCCATACGCTGTCCTTATGGAAGCGGACGGATACTTCAACCCGAGGCTGATTGGCGAACATTTTAAGATGTAGGGCGTAATAGCTGAGTCCTTTTACTTCATACACCATCTCCACAAGCGCGTACAGAGGCCCATTGTCCAGCACCTTCACCTTGGTCAGGCGGCCGCTGTCTCGCTGAACATTTACCCCTTTCCGATTCCGGCCCATACGTGACCGTGTTGAACAGATCTGTGAAGGATTATGTTCATCCTGTGCAGGAGTCACTTCGTATACCGGAGTGAATGGCGCATGCTTGCGGTTCATGACCAGCAAATCGGCGGAAAGGGTTTTATCGATCCATGCCGTGATTCCTTCTTTGATTCTCCATTCGATCCGCATCGTGTCGGATTCCACGAATTCGTCTCCAATATGGATCGGATGCTTGGCTGAAGAGGCAGACCAGATATCGTAGACTCCTTCGCAGGGGATCGGTTCGGTATTCCGGGCCGTCACGATCTTATTCGAATCGGCGTAGAGTCCCGCGTTATCGACCGGATGAAGATGGAGCGTGCGGGACTCGCCTGGCAACAGCGTCAGTTCGGTGACGATGGCTTGCGTAGAGGACAGCTGGTACGGTATGGCTTGCCCCGTTGATTCATCGATGAGTAGGAACTCCTTTTGCAGTAGCACGGTTTCCCATCCATCCAGCGGAATCGTCACCAGAAGCGTTGCTTTGGCGGGCTCCGTATTTATGATCTCATATCGCAGCGGGCGTTTGGGAGCCAGGAGAGCTCCTTTTCGAGCGATCAACGCTTTATCCAAGGCACGGTAAGCCAACTTGCTGGCTTCAGCCGCATAAGACTGCTTACGAACTTCAAGCATCTGTACTTGCGGATGCCAAGGCTCATATACGGAGGAATGATATCCCCACGTATGTTCGGCGTACATCGTTAGCGCCTGCGACGCTTCGTCAATGTCGGCGAGACTTGCTGCTTCATGGTTTGGATCGAGTTTTTTTACTTTCCGCAGCGTCCGCTGGGCATCGCGGTAAATTTGGGTGTGCATCGCCGTGGAGGCAACGCCGTCGGTCCACCAGTCTGGCCAATCGCCCCGATGTATTGGGAGAGAAGACAGATCTTCCTGTTTCAACGTTGCGAAGAACTCGGAAAGCGTAGCCATCTTGATCGTAATGCGGTCGCCGTGTTGTTCATTCCACTTCGCAATCCATTCCGCGATATCCGCATTCGGGGAAGCATTGTCCGTCCCCAGGCCGGAGACCATGATCGGAACGAAAGAATAGGGATACTGCTCCTGCTCCAGATTCCACAGATAACGGTGAATCCGTAAGGATGCGATCTCGTCATGACGAGGCTCCGGCTCCATCAGGAAATGCTGGATTTCGTCCTTGATGATATATTTTCCTAGCGCGTCCGGACAGAATCCCAGCTCATTGCCGAACATGTAGTGCTCTCCGTTCCAGACGAGCAGCTTGACGCCGTCCGGCGTTTCCCACCAGAACGGGGTTTGCTTGCGGCCGAGCGGGTACATGCCGTGATGCGTGTGGATACAGGAGAATAGATGCTCGATGTTGTTTTGCAGCAGGCTTGCGGCATAACCCCAGCCGTATCCATTGATATCAGCCGTCATGGCGCTGTCGATCCGGTGTCCGAACGATTTAGCGAACTGTTGGGCTTTGCTGTGGTTCCGAAGCAGGAGGTCAAAGTCGGGCAGCTCGGTCATGTTCAGGTAAGTTCCCGACAGCTCGATATTCCCTCGGGTCACAGCCTGCTGGAAGGCTTCCTTCTCCTCGGCCGAAGCGCTCTCCAGAAATCTTTCCACGGCCCAGAACGTTTCGCATGTCCATCGGAAGGATTTCCACTCCGGGCGTTCCCCGCGGTGGGCGGCTTCCGTAATCTTCAGGGCTTGGCGGATAAAATCGGCATGGTACTGTTCGATTCTCTCCTGACGCTCCGTATAGCCGATATCCGTGTGGGAATGGTGGATGACAAAGAGGGTCCAGGGACGGGCGGGTTTAGGTTCGTTTTTGCTGAGATGGTGCATATTTGAGATAACCTCCTAGTTTTGAAGTGAGGCGGACGGATGTCCATCCGTATTTTCGAATAGCCGATGAATGCCTTTAAATACGTCGGTGATCCCATCCTGCAACTGGATAACCGGAAGCGTGAACTCGCCAAGAGATTGCTGAAAGTCATCATCCCAGAGCGGGAAGCTGTTGGAGATCTGTCCCCCGAGAATAATGCGATCGGGCTTGAAAGCAGCAACATAAGGCAAAAGCATCTCTCCCAGCCGTCTGCCGTATTCATGGAATAATTCCAGAGTTTCTTTGTCTCCGTGTTTAGCTGCCTCCGCCAGATCCGCGACATCGGTGTTCTCCACAAGGAGTCCCCGCTCCTTCGCCATCCCAAGAATCCCTCTTCTCCCAAAATAGTCGTCAACGATCGCCTCCCGATAAGGTTCGGCGAACAGCATGCCGTTCAACGGAACTCCATCGGCGGAGGAGGCGAGTTGTCCGTTCTCGACAAAAGCGGAGCCCAAGCCGGTTCCAAGCGTGAGGCAGATCAGTCGTTCCGACGGGAAACGGAGGCCGACTCCGAGTCCGAATAGGTGGGCGTCATTCCCGAACCGGATTTCGGCTGAGGCGAGCAAATCGGTCAGGATGCCTGGTGTATGGGAAGAGAGTTGATGCAATTTCTCACGAAGCAGGTCCCGAACGGACAGCTTATACAGGGCTTCATATTTGCCGATCCCTTGAAGAAGCGCGACGCCTTCCTCATAATTGAACGGACCGGGAAAGGCAAATCCGATCCGGATTTTATCGTTATTACGCAAAGGTCTGTAAGCTGCGGTATAGTAGCTTAGCAAATGAAGGCATACTCCGGCAAAGCTGGCGATCGTGTTGGATGCAGACCCCTGGGATTCGGATGGTCGGCTCATGAACGAATCGGGTACGATCTCCCCGTTAACGAGAAGTGCCCCCTTTAGGACGGTTCCTCCGGCATCGAGCGTCAGCGTGATCAGGGTAGGGGCTCCCGCTTCGAGGTCCGGTCCGTTACTGAAGTTCATGGGAGGCCTCTTTGCTCGGATTCCAGGTTGGCGGAAGGAGAGGAAGGCTCCATTCCGGATTTACTCTAGCGGCTATAAGCGTACATGGGGAATCGGAGAGGTTCTCCAGACGGTATTCGCCTACGCTGGCCGGTACGATATAAGCTTCGGCATATCCCCATTCAACCGCTGCGGCTTCGTTGTCCGCCGGTACAAGACGGACACGTTCGCCATCCACCAGATTGTACATGACAAATTCGCCACGGGTATCCGCGTGCCAGGTATTCTGCAGGGACAGCCTGCTGACCTGGAACAGAAGATCGCCGCGTTGCCCCAGTAATTCTTCCGTGCTCCGGCCCTGTCTGCTAACAACAATCGGCCGAGCGATCAAACCGCCTTCGACGGCGGAGGTGTCCATGGCATCGTTGATATTATGCCGTGCGTGTTCGGGATTCATGGGACGTGGCTTGCCATCCGCATCCAGGCGCAGGTAATCATAGATTTTGAAAGTGAACCACCAGGTGGTTGAGGAAATCTCCAGAACCAGATTGTCTCTACCGGAGCAGTGCACTGTTCCCGGAGGAATGAGGTACAAATTGCCCTTCTCCGATTCGTATTCGTTCGCATAGGAAGACAACGTGAGCGGTTCTCTTGTCGAGTGGGTGTGTTCCACGGCTTCGAGCAGCTTCTCGCCGGTGACGCCTTCCTTTAATCCAAGATAAACCTTGGCCCCCGGTGCATTTCGCATGATGTAATAGGATTCCTGCTGCGTCATATGCTCGTTGAATGTAGATTCCACATACGCTTGTAGCGGGTGGACCTGGAGCGATAATTCCCCACCTTGCATCGTATCCAAGTAGTCGAACCGGATGGGAAAATAATTGCCGAACAGCCCTACATTACGCTCTCCCAAAATATCGTAGGGGGCTTCCTCCATAAGAAGGGTGAACGGTACTTCCAAGGACATCCCCTGTACTTCGAAAAGAAGCGTATTCTCGGGAGCGATCGGTTCGAAGCTCCAGGCGCAGTTCGCCCATTCCTCCGGAAGGTCGCACAACTTCTTCAAATATTGCCCTCCCCAGATGCCGGGAGCAAAAAACGGCTTCACCCGGAACGGCTGCTTCGCCGCTTCTCGGAGTACGCTCTTTAATGCTACGACCGGCAGCCATACTGGAGCATCAGGACGATTCAAGTCCATATAGTAGCAAGCCTTCTTATTCGGATGCCCTCCATTCAGTGTCAGCCAGTCTTGGCGATAGGGCTCCCATACGGGCCATTCCAGGAACAGGCAGTGCTTGTAGGTCTCGACTTTGTCTTCCGATTCGCCGAAGCCAAAGCTACCCATCCGCTGGGCATGACGCAACTGTTGGTTTTCACGGGAATAGTCGGCAAAGAAAGCGAGATCGGGTTCCTTTCCGGCAAGAAGAGCGGCTCCTGGTCCGTAGAGAACATATATCCCGCCACCCGGTGCATGTTCAAGTGCTTTTTTCTCCAGGAATGCCTTGGCATCGTTCCGAAAATATCGCATAGGACGGACATCGTTTGCTTTATAGCCAAATGCCCGGTTATCCGTCAGGTAAGCCGCCATTTCCGAACGCAGTTCCCCTTCAGGCTTCACATATTTCGCTGTGAAATCGCTTGAGAAAGGAATACCTTCCTTTTCACAAGCTTGCCGCAGGGGGTCCAGCAAGGCGGAGAAATCAGCTCCGTGAGTCCCGTCAAGCGTGATATAGAAAGTGCCCGCAGTTTCTTGATAAGCAGATAGAATGAATGAACACCAGGAGCTCGTACCCCGCTGCATGAACACGGGGCTGTCTCGGAAGTGTAAGTTATTGATAGGATATTTTTGAAAAGCCGGTACAGGGTTCAAGATGGATGGATCCTCCCTTCTTCGGATCAGCTTACGGTCCTATTGTAGAAGCAGAAGGGAGAATCCGTCTTTATAAAAAGAGGAAGTGTTTTTGTACGATCAGGACATCGATTCTAGCGACAGGTTATAAATCGGAATCGTACCGTCCTTCGGTAAATTGCGAGCGCCGGAAGCGAGCAGGGGTTACGCCAAGCTTGGTCGTGAATACGCGCGTGAAATAGTGTATGGATTCAAATCCGCACAAAGCGGCAATCTGTTTAAGCTGAAGGTCTGTGTTCAAGATGAGGTTCTTGGCTTTTTGTACGCGCTGCTCCTGTACGTAATGCACAAAGGATTGGTGCCCGTAGTTGCGGAACAACCTCGTCAAATGGCGTGTTGTGATGTGCAGGTGACCGGCAACCCGTTCTAGGGATAGAGTCTCGCTCAGGTTATCCATGATAAATAATTCGGCCTGATGAACCATGAAGGCGCCTTCGTCATTCTTGTCCGTACCGCCCGTCTCATGATCGAAGCCGGGGCCGTGGGCGGTAAGGATGGACAAGATCAGGGACTCCGCCAAGCTGTGCAGCATGGGCGGCGGGTAATTTGCGCCGGCGGCAGACGAAGCAAACAGAGATAAGAGAGAGCGCCAGAGTAGTCCAGGCGTTTGGTCGGTCCCTTCTTGAAGCACAGGGATTCCCTGTTTGGCAAGCAACTCGAACGCGGCGGTATAAAGTTCGCTGCAAGCCGATTCCTCCGGCTCGAAGGCGACGTAACACAACGCCAGCCCTTCCTTGCTCAAAATCCTGTGCGGGATTCCCGGTCTGGACAGAAACAGGGTCCCGGTTTGAAGCGGGAACTTCGTATGGTCTTCGAGGTAGAAGCCGGATCCTGTTAACACGTAACAAGCTTCGAAGAATGAATGCTTATGCTCCGTATTGTCGAAATGGCGGGGCATAAAGCCCCAATAGTGGATCTGAACGGCCAAATCCGGCTTTTTGAGACAGCTTAGCGTTCGGTTCATGACGGAATTGGCCCGTCGAAACGACGGGATGAAGGATAACGGTTCTATGCTCATCAGAGGATTCCTCCCCGGTTGTATGATCTGATATGAATGGTAGGCCTTTGCCTTAGTGTAAACGATAAATCCCTTATATTGAAGGATCATTAACAAGAGAAACTTCATACCCCTCTGTCACGGTTTTTGATTATAATAGATGAATATATAAAAAATGGGGGATCACCATGAAACCATCACAAAACAACCTAGACCAAGGACGGAATGAACGCTTCTCTTCTACCGGTTTTATCTTGGCCGCCATCGGCAGTTCCGTGGGGCTGGGGAATATGTGGAAATTCCCATATATTACGGGGGAGAACGGTGGAGCCGCATTCTTCCTACTGTTTATCATCTGTTTGATTTTGATTGGCTTGCCTTTGCTTTTGGCGGAGCTGGCCATCGGGCGAGCAGGTAGAGGCAGCGCGTCCACGTCTTTTGTCAAAGCTGGCGGCCCTAAAGCTTTTGGCCGTCTCGGTTTGCTGCAAGTCATCGCACCTTTTCTGATTCTGAGCTTTTATGTCATCGTGGCCGGGTGGACACTACACTATGCTATACAGTCCTTCAGCGGAAATCTGTTTGCGAACTCCGACTACGCTGGACAATTCAGCTCGTTTACTGAAGGCTACATGCCGCTGGTATGGCAGGCCGTGGCCGTATTGATCACCGGGATCGTAGTGGGTAAAGGAATCTCCGGCGGCATCGAGAAATTTAATAAAGTGCTGATTCCGGGCCTGATCGTGCTTTTGATCATTTTGATGATTAGGGCTTTAACCTTACCGGGAGCTGGTGCGGGCGTATCCTTCTTCCTTCAGCCGGATTTCTCGAAATTAAGTCCGGAAGCGGCATTGGTTGCGCTGGGACATGCCTTTTTCTCGCTGTCACTTGGCATGGGGATTTTGCTTACCTACGGGGCTTATGTCGACAAACGTCAATCCCTCGGTCCGGCTACCCTGGCGATTGGAGCGGGTGATTTGATTTACGCGTTTATTGCGGGGCTGATTATTTTCCCGACGACCGCCTCTTTTGGGTTGGAGTCTGATGCGGGGCCGTCTCTGGTCTTCATTGCGCTTCCTGCCGCGTTTTCGGCCATGCCGCTGGGAGCTTTCTTTGGCGGTCTGTTCTTCATCCTGCTGGCGATCGCGGCATTGACGTCTTCGGTATCGCTGCTTGAAGTCCCAGTAACTTACGTAATGGATCGTTGGGGCTGGGGCCGTGGAAAATCCGTGACGATCATCAGCGTTCTGGTTTTGTTGATCGGGCTCCCGTCGGTGTTCTCCTTTGGAGCCGTTCCGGTATTCACGGATATGGGTGGGAAGAGCTTCTTTGACTGGCTTGATTTCATGACCTCGAATATTTTGTTGCCGCTTGGTGGTTTGATTACCACGGTGTTTGCGGGATACTTCTGGAAGAATGCTGCGGAAGCCGCTGGGCTCAAGGCGGGCTGGTTCCGGGTATGGCTGTTTATGGTTCGCTATATTGCACCGGTTCTCGTATTTCTGGTTCTACTCCATACCACCGGGATTATTAAGTTTTAGGAAATCAAGCAGAGGGGGCGCGTTCAAAGCGTCCCTTTTTGGCTCGTCGAGCCTATGCGAAGAATCGCGGAAATGCGATAAGAAATTGCTAACTAGAGTTTAGCATCTTTATTGTCACAACCTTGGCGTCTAGCGTGTTAGGACCGATTCTATATATGAGATTAGGTAAGCTAACGGTGGTGAAAAGAGTATTTTCGCACCGGGGTTATCCGGGCTACGATTTCGGGCATATTACTGCTGTGGATCGGTGAAATCAGTCCGATCACTATCTCTTATTTCCGTCCGTTGGTGTCGGATCTGCTGCATTGGGGAAGTTACATAAATGGCTTGAGCTACACTATAATTATGTTTATAGGCGCTTCGGTTCTGTTATGGCTTTATATATTAATGAAAATCTGGCTCAAGATGGAGGAATTGTTATGGCAAAACGCTCATCGCAGTTTTGGGCGATTTTATTGTTTTCGGTTGGCGTATTTATGGCGCAGCTTGATAACGGGATTATCAGCGCAGCGCTTACGACGATCAACCGTTCTTTTGACGTGTCCGCCAACTGGGGCGCATGGGGGATTACGATTTACACGTTGGGCCTCGCGATCAGCTTGCCAATCGTAGGGAAATTGTCGGACCGCTATGGTCGCAAGAAACTATTTATTATCGAAATTGCTCTGTTTGGATTAGGCTCTTTATTGGTTGCGCTTAGCCCTTCCTTTGGCTTTTATTTATTTGCTCGCGTCGTGCAGGCCTTAGGAGGCGGCGGGATTTTCATTATCGGCAGCTCACATATCTTGAGTACGGTTGAGCCGGACAAACAAGCTAAATATTTAGGCTTGCTTGGCGCCATGAACGGGGTTGCTGCCGTTCTTGGACCGAATATCGGCAGCTTGCTTCTGGATTTAACGGGGAAATGGCATGTGTTGTTCTTGATCAACGTCCCGATCGCCATTGTGCTGTTTCTATTGGGGCTGCGGAAGCTAGAGGAATCGTCGGATCCGTCGCCAGGACGGCTTGACCTCATCGGTACGATCATTTTATCGCTGGGCATCTTGTCCCTGATGCTAGGACTTACGAACATCGACATTAATTTTGCGGAAAGTCTGACGCGCCCGAATGTGTGGGGATATTTGCTTGGCGGGGTTGTGCTGTTTACGATACTGCTGTTCTTTGAAGGGAAAATGGAACGGGATCGATCCGGTGATCCAATCCTGCCCATTCGTCTGATCAAGCAGCCCAGATACCTGATGGTCCTGCTGATCGGTACCTTATCGGGCGGTCTGCTGGCTGCGATGATCTATATCCCGTCCTTTACCGAGCAAGTGCTTGGTATTTCGGCCGAAAACTCGGGGTATTGGATGACGCCGCTGGCGGTGGCTGCCGGATTAGGAGCAGGGTTAGGCGGTATACTAGTTTCCAAGCGAGGTCCGGTATTTACAGTGATTATGTCCGGAGTGATCGCAGCTATCGGTTTTATGCTCTTCCCATTATGGCTTGAAACCAGATGGCAATTTATCGTAGCCAGTGCCATCGCTGGCGTCGGCATTGGGGTCATTCTGGGGGCGCCGCTCAACATTTTGGCAACGGAAGGCTTGAAAAAGGATAAGGGTTCGGCCCTAGCCTCCTTGTCGCTGCTCCGCCAAATCGGGATGACATTGGCCCCGGCGATCTATGCTGGATTTATCGCCCGCGCGTTCAACAATATGGGTACACTGTTTGCTGAGAAGTTCCCAGGCATTTTGCAACAAAATCTGGCTAGCGTCACGTTGTCAGCCGACGCACAGGCAGAACTTGCGCAGATCGGGCAGCAGATGGCCTCAGGATCCTCTGGCGTGTCGGAAGGTCAGCTTTCCGAGATGCTTCAAGCGATCCAGGATCCTACGCTGAAGCAAGTGCTTGCCGACAGCGTGACTGAGGTAACGAAGATGGCCGCCCAGACGGGGTTTGGCGGACTTTATTGGACTGCGGCCATATTGGGGATAGGCATCATCGTCGGTGCGATTATCTTGATCCCTTTAAGAAAAAAGAGCTTGCAAGGCGGGGAAGTAAAAGAAGAGACGTTATAAGCAGAAACAAAACCCAACTTTGAATGCTTGAAGACACCTGAGCAAGGATGCAGGTGTCTTTTTTATCGTTTTTTAGCGGAGGCCAATCGGTTGAGAACACTTGAAACGAACCGCAAAGTTAGGTGCGGCAACACCCCGTATTTCTTTTCTATAATGAAACTCGGAATACAACTTGACGCGATCCGTCTCTACAATGAAATTAGACAGGGGCTTGTAGGACAAAGGCCGGACGGTCAGGAGGTAGAGTCATGGAGGATCTTAAGAGGCAACAACTGCTCGAGAAGAATGAGAACATCATCCGTATGGTGATTGAACGTGCTCAGCGGGATTTCTCAGAGGATATTGCCATCATTGGGGTGACAGATTCGTTTCGCACAGGCGATTATCACGAGAAAAGCGACCTGGACCTGATCATCATCAATAACACGGATCGGGGACATACGAGGAGTTGTGGTGCAACTACCGCAACAAGATGATTGCCAGTACGGGGATGAAAGACAAATCCTACGCCTTTCATGCGGCAATGGGGGCGCAGAGTTTCCTGGATGAAATGACACAGTTGATTGGAACTCCTAAGTACGTGCTCATGGCCTATTTTGATGCCGATCATCTGGATGGGGTGAAAGGTCAATTTCTGCGGGTGATGGAGGATTATCTGGAGGAACACCACAGAGTGGGAAGAGGAGTGAACCGCTACGATACGTTTGAGCAACTCTATGATCAATATATGAAAAAGTCGGAAGGTTAAAATTTGAACGTTTAGCAAGCCGAATCCTGCATAAAATGAGTTCGAAGCGCTTACATATAATGGGTGTTCTTCAAAGTTCATGATTGGAGGGGAAGGTATGGGTGCGAAAGGCGCAAAAAGCACAAAGGGCGCAAAAAGCGCGAAAGGAAAAAGCTACACCGAGGTGTGGCATTCCGCCAAGTTCAAAACGCTGATCTCCCGCAAGAAAAAGTTCATTATCCCGTTAACCGTATTTTTTCTGCTGTTTTACTTTGCGCTCCCGATCATGACCTCGTATTCGGAGGTGCTGAATCGACCGGCGATCGGCCCGATTTCCTGGGCGTGGATGTTCGCGTTCGCTCAGTTTGTGATGACGTGGGCGCTCTGTATCCTATACTCGCGCGTTGCAAGGCAGTTTGACCGGTTGGTGGATGATATCCGGCGGGAAATGGGGGCGTAACGATTATGGCGTTCACTTTATTTTGCACGATTGTGCTGTTGACGCTGGTCATTACCTATTTTGCCGCGAAAAAAACAAACAACACCAGCGAATTTTACACGGCGGGCGGCGGGCTGAAGGGCTGGCAGAATGGGACGGCCATCGCTGGCGATTATATGTCTGCGGCGTCATTTCTGGGCATCGCCGGGTCCATCGCCTTGGTCGGCTTCGACGGCTTCTTCTACAGCATCGGGTTTCTCGTTGCGTACCTCGTCGTGCTGTACCTGGTTGCCGAGCCGCTCCGCAACTTGGGTAAATATACGGTTGCCGACATGATTGCGGCCCGTTTTGCGAATAAAGAAGTGCGCGGCTTCGCAGCCCTGAATACGATTGCCATCTCGATCTTCTACATGATTGCGCAGCTCGTTGGAGCGGGGGCGCTGATCAAGCTCCTGCTGGGCCTCGATTTCGTCACCTCGGTGCTGATCGTTGGCGTGTTGATGACCGTCTATGTCGTATTCGGCGGGATGCATGCCACGAGTTGGGTACAAATCACCAAGGCGGTTTTGCTGATGGGTGGCACTTTTGTCATCTCGCTGATGGTCTTCGCGAAGTTCGATTTCAGCCTGACCGGCATGTTCGAGCAGATGAAAACGGCAACCCCATTAATGGAGAACTATCTGAACCCGGGCAACAAGTACAAGGTGCCGCTAGAAACGATATCGCTCAACTTGGCATTGGTGCTGGGCACTGCCGGGCTGCCGCATATTCTAACCCGATTCTTTACGGTCAAGGACGCCCGCACGGCACGCAGCTCCGTGGTCTACGCCACCTGGATCATTGGCATCTTCTACGTCATGACGATCTTCCTTGGCTTCGGGGCTGCGGCGTTCGTCGGTACGGAGGAGATCACAGCCGTCGACAAGGCCGGAAATATGGCCGCTCCGCTCCTGGCTAAGGCGCTTGGCGGCGATTTCCTCTTCGCGTTTATCTCGGCGGTGGCCTTCGCCACAATCTTAGCCGTTGTCACCGGTCTCGTTCTGTCGGCGGCGTCGGCCTTCGCACACGATTTCTACGGACAAATCGTCCGCCGCGGCAACGCGACCGAACGGGAACAGCTGCGCATGGCCCGCTGGGCTTCGATCGGCGTATCGATCATCTCGATCGTGCTAGCCCTGTTCGCCCAGAAGATGAATGTGGCTTTCCTCGTCTCCTTGGCTTTTGCCGTCGCGGCAAGCGCCAACCTGCCGATCATTCTGTTCACCGTGTTCTGGCGTAGATTCAACCGCACGGGGGCGATCTCCGGCATGCTGGTCGGCTTGCTCAGTACGGTTATTCTCGTGGCACTGAGCCCGAACGTATGGGATCCGGAACCGGGCAAGGCGATTTTGACCGGGACAGCGATTTTCCCGATGACGAATCCGGGGATTATCTCGATCCCACTGGGCTTCCTTGCCGCATTTGTCGGCACGCTCCTTTCCCCAAGCAAGGACGAGGCGAAATACGCCGAGGTTCTCGTTAAGGCAAACACCGGAGTTTAATGCACGGCAACTTCCATATGAAAGCTGATCCCTATCCACAAGACGACTCCGTTGGGGTCGTTTTTTACTTTCCAAATCGCTTGATTCTATCAATCTATGTAAAAAAGAAGATAAAACCTTTATTTTGCGAAGTGAAATGTATGCGCTTACCTTCTATAATTTTCTAGTAAAGGGGGTGATAGTTAAATGTTTCTAGATTATGACACAAGGTAGGTGGTGCCCCACAACAGCAAAGACGCATCTCGGTATGAAGCAGGGAGAAGGAACGGTTTTTTTTAAAAAAATAGAGTTCTGAGGAGGAATTGATCATGAAATTGAAAAGAAAGATGTTGACTTTACTCCTGACAGCTTCGATGAGTTTCGGTTTGTTTGGGGCGACCTCAAATGCAGCGACGGATTATTGGCAAAATTGGACAGACGGCGGCGGGACGGTGAATGCGGTAAACGGGTCTGGGGGCAATTACAGCGTCAATTGGTACAATACCGGGAACTTCGTGGTCGGCAAAGGCTGGAATGTAGGTTCGCCGAATCGGACGATCAACTATAACGCCGGTGTATGGGCTCCTTCGGGTAACGGATATTTGACGCTTTACGGATGGACCAGAAACTCATTGATCGAGTATTACGTTGTGGACAGCTGGGGCACGTACCGACCGACCGGCACTTATAAAGGTACGGTGACCAGTGACGGAGGCACCTACGATATTTATACGACGATGCGTTACAATGCGCCTTCGATCGACGGTACGCAGACGTTCCAACAATTCTGGAGCGTTCGGCAATCCAAAAGACCAACCGGCAGCAACGTTGCCATCACTTTCAGCAATCATGTGAATGCTTGGAAGAGCAAAGGCATGAATCTGGGAAGCAGCTGGTCCTACCAGGTTCTGGCGACGGAAGGCTATCAAAGTAGCGGAAGCTCCAACGTGACGGTGTGGTAACCGGTTAATCGCTGAACTTTGTGAGAAGGCCGTTCGGTGTCCGCCGGCGGCCTTGTCGATCTTTCAATCAAAGGAGAGTTACCCATGAGGAAGCGATGGATGTATCTGTTTCTGTTTCTCTCGATGTTTGTGCTGATCACGGCCTGCTCGCAGGTTGGCTCAGGACAATCAGATCGGCTGAAGGATCGCTTCGTGCTGGTCAAAGGCGGGCAGGTGATGAACCCCCTTTCCAACTACTACGGTTCGAGCGTATCGCTAGAGGATTTTTATATCGGGAAATATGAAATCACCCAAAAGGAATGGACGGAAGTGATGGGGAGTAACCCATCCCAAATTCAAGGCAACGATTTACCGGTGGAAATGGTCAGTTGGTACGACGTGATCGAGTATTGCAATCAGCGTAGCATACAAGAGGGATTGACACCTTTTTACCATATAGATAAGAGCAAGATAGACCCGAATAATCAAAGCGATAACGATCAACTGAAATGGCTCGTCACGATTAATGCGGAGGCGAACGGGTACCGACTACCAACAGAGGCGGAGTGGGAATATGCGGCTGGCGGCGGTCAAGAGAGCAATAGTTTCAAATACAGCGGAAGCTCCCGCGCGGACGATGTGGCTTGGTATTGGCGGAACGTCGGGGATAAATACCTGACCGGAGACTGGAA
This sequence comes from Paenibacillus rhizolycopersici, assembly GCF_014947195.2. Classification (NCBI taxonomy): domain Bacteria; kingdom Bacillati; phylum Bacillota; class Bacilli; order Caryophanales; family Paenibacillaceae; genus Paenibacillus; species Paenibacillus rhizolycopersici. Next base: position 125,236 of record NZ_JADCNN020000001.1, read on the forward strand.
CTGGCCGATCATCGAGAGCAATCATGGTCAACCCAAGCCTGTCGGTGGCAAGAAGCCCAATGAGCTGGGGCTTTACGATATGTCCGGCAATGTGAGGGAATGGTGCTGGGATTGGTACGGGGACGATGTGAGCCGGAGAGAGGATCGCGGTTCCTTTCGAGTGGTCAAAGGTGGCGGTTGGATCGGCGATATTCGCAGCAGTGAGGTGTCGTTTCGCGGGAAGTTTGAAGCGAACGGCTTTGGTCCGGATCAAGGGTTCCGTTTGGCACGCAGCAAATAATACGGCAGGACGCTCAACAACCCGGTCAGGGATTTGAATCTAGCCCTCCTAACGTAGTAAGCTAGACGAAAGAATCCATGCGGGATGAAGGGAGCTGGCCCAACGATGAATCTGGAAACCGTAATGCAGGAGCTAGAAGCGCTTGGTAAGGAGCGTCTCAAGAAAATGTACATGTCTAACGGCGCGCGGGAGCCGCTGTTTGGCGTAGCGACTGGAGAAATGAAACCGTTATTCCGGCAAATCAAAATCAATCAGCCTTTGGCCGAACAGCTTTATGCGACGGGAAACTATGATGCGATGTATTTTGCGGGGATCATTGCCGATCCGAAAGCGATGACGCACGCGGATTTCGAGCGATGGATCGAGGGCGCCTACTTTTATATGCTATCGGATTATGTGGTGGCTGTTACTTTGGCGGAGACGGATATTGCGCAGGAGGTTGCCGACAAGTGGATCGCCAGTGGAAACGAGCTAAGAATGTCGGCGGGTTGGAGCTGTTATTGCTGGCTATTGGGGAGCCAGCCGGACAGCGAATTTGCCGAGAGCAAACTCGCAGGTATGCTAGAAACGGTGAAGAACACGATCCACGAGGCGCCCGAACGAACGAAATCCGCGATGAACAACTTTATTTACACCGTCGGGATTTCGTATATGCCGCTCCACGCGCAAGCGGTCGAGGCCGCCAAGGCGGTCGGTCCGGTAGAGATGAAACGGGAGAATAAGAAAAACACCTTCCTGAACGCCACGGAAACGATCCAAAAATCGCTGGATCGCGGACAGCTTGGATTTAAGCGGAAGTATGTGCGTTGTTGATGCGGAGTGGGAACGACAAGCTACAAGCTATATAACGCGTACCGCCGTTGGGTACATTCTATATGAAATTTCGAATAGAATCCGCTGGTTTCACCGTTTTTGAACGATTGTATTCGAAATATCATACAGATTTGTGTTTGATACGGTTCGAATCCAAGATTCTGTATGAAAAATCGAATACAATCCGCCAACTCCGACGATTCCGGCAAAATGAATTCGAAAAATCATATAGATTTCATTATAGACACCGTTTCACTCAACTAGAGTGGGCGGTGTTTATATATTTAGGATCCAGATTCGAGGTCCCTCGTTAGAAGCCCAAAGGATTTTAAGACAAAATGTCGAAAAGGATGGAAGTATACATAACAGGAAGGAAGAATAGGGTATGGCTAGAACTTATAAAGCAGAGGGTAGGCAAATTGCTTACGTTCTAAGAGGGTTATTCATTATTGGAGGACTTTCTTTGTATTTTAGTATTCCAGGACTCCACTGGGGCTTTTTTTTCGGTATATTAATTTGCTCTGTAGTTGTAGGAGAAATTATTGGTGGGATGTGGACACGGAAAAGAAGAAAGCAAAAGAAGCAGAAACAAAAAAGATCGTATAAGAATACATCTCGCGCGACATCGTCCAGACGTTCAAGCAACACGGTCAGACCAGATGGAGCTATTTTGACGAGCCGACTAGATGATTTGTCAGGAGCGGAGTTTGAACGATTGCTGGCCCTATACTTCCGAGACCAGGGATACATTGTTAAAGAGGTAGGGGTCGGTGGCAATGATGGTGGAGTTGATCTAGTAATTATAGATCGGCGCGGAGAAAAAACGGCAGTACAAGCTAAATGTTATTCAGACCGTCACCCTGTTCAAGTTATGACCGTACGTGAGTTGGTTGCAGCCAAACGTAATCACGATTGTATTTTGTCTTTACTCATTACAACCTCGGATTTGACTCTCCCTGCGAAGAAAGAAGCGGAACAGTTTAAAGTCGACTATTGGCATGGAGGGCTTGTTGAGCAGAAGCTTAGCGTATGGGGGAAATGGCAACCTGGGAAGAAAAGAAGAACGGCCGAGAAGGAGGAATTCTCAGGCCACGCCGAAATTAACAAAACGCAAAGGGAAGTCGCTGCAGCCAAATCCATTACCTGCAAATGTGGAGCTCCGATGGTTCGTAGAAAAAACAAACAGGGCGTTGAGTTTTTGGGTTGTAGCAACTATCCGAAATGCCGTGAGACCAAGGCGTTGTGATTATGTAAGCGTCATGGACTTTCACTCCTCCCTGATCGACGATATCTCCTGTGCCATAAGGTTGTCCTAATCCGGCTTCCCATTCAACGTCGGCGGATCCTCCGGTCTCATCTCCGGGCCGAATTCGTCCACCGCTGCGGCGGGGTTGCCGTCTTGGTTCCAGGCGTCCTTCGTCATGAAGGCGCCTTTTCGGCCTTCATCGGTGGAATCCTTGGCCTTTGCTCGTTTCAGCTGCTGTTTGGCGTTCTCGTTTTCGCTCATCGGTACACCTAACCTCCTAAGGGATTATCGAATAAAATTTAGTATTTCCTAAATAAATGACATGAACCCCGTTATTTAGTCTATAATGGAATTATAGGTACATCCTTAGGGTGATAAATAACCAAACGGCGAGTTCTCGGACACCGTTTCACTCAGATAGAGTGGGCGGTGTTTTTATATTTTAGGGTCCAGATTCAAGGTTTCTCATCAGAAGACTAAAGGAGGAAGGCATATGTTTGCGGTAAATGAGTATGTGATCTACGGAAGCAATGGGGTCTGCCAAATTAAAGACATTTGCACGCCGCCGGGAGTGGAGGGGGACCGCAAGTATTATCTGCTCAACCCGATTTATCTTAAAGGAACTACGATTTATACGCCGGTCGACAATATCAAGGTGATCATGCGCAGCATCATTTCGCGGGAAGAATCAGAGCGTCTGATCTCCCGAATTCCAAGCATAGACGTGACCTGGATCAGCAACGATAAAGCCCGGGAAGCCAGCTGCAAGCAAGCGATCGGCACAGGCGATTACGTGGAGTGGATCAAGGTCATCAAAGCGATGGTGCACAAAAAAAGAGAGCAACACGGTTTAGGCAAAAAGCTGCGGCAATCGGACGAACGGCTATTGAGCTCAGCTTCTGAGAATTTGCACGGCGAGTTGGCGATCGCCTTGGACATTCCCAAAGAAGAGGTTGAAGAATATATTGAGAACCGAATCGGCCAATACGAATAACGGATGGATGTCATCCGGGAATAAACAAAAGGCAATTCCGTTAGCCCTGAATAGGGCTTCGGAATTGCCTTTCTTTACGTAATTACACAGCTTCCATCTTCTGCGCCGTATACAAGCGGTAGTACAAACCTTTCTTCGCCATCAGCTCATCATGCGAACCGGACTCGGCGATCCCTTTGTCGGACACGTACATAATGCGGTCGCAGTTCTTCACGGTCGACAGCCGGTGCGCGATGATGAACGAGGTGCGTCCCTTCAGCAGTTCGTTCAAGCCTTGCTGGAGCAGGCGTTCCGTCTTGGCATCGATCGAGGAGGTCGCTTCGTCCAGGATCAGGATGCGCGGATCGGCCAGCAGGGTCCGGGCGAACGAGATGAGCTGCCGCTGTCCTTGGGATAACTTCGAGCCGCGTTCGTTAACCTCGGTTTGGTAACCTTCCGCGAACTCGCGAATGAAATCGTCGGCACAGACCGTTTTGGCTGCGGCGATAATCTCCTCTTCCGTGGCATCCAGCTTGCCGTATCGAATATTATCCATGATCGTGCCGGAGAAAATAAAGCTGTCCTGCAGCATAATCCCCATCTGGCTGCGCAGCGACTTCAGCGTCACCTGCGAGATATCGTGACCATCGATCAGGATCTCGCCGTCGGTCAAGTTGTAGAAGCGCGAGATCAGGTTGACGACCGTGGTTTTTCCCGCACCCGTCGGACCGACGAGGGCGATGCTCTCCCCGGCCTTCACGTCGAAGTTCAGGTGCTCCAGAATGTTAAGGCCTGGATCGTAGGCAAACGTCACGTCGTTGAACTTGACGTTACCTTTCACCGACGGAAGTTCCTTCGCCTCCGGTACGTCGCTGACCGTCACTGGCTCATCCAGCGTCTCGAAGATCCGCTCAAGGTAAGCAACGGCGTTAATAAAGTTGTTGTACAATTGCGACAGGTTTAGGATCGGCTGCCAGAACCGGGCTGCATAGCTGCTCATTGCAAGGATGACCCCGAAGGTCACGCCTTGCGGCCCCATCGCAAGCAAACCGACCAAATAGATGAGCGTCGTCACGATCGTCGCCAGATTGTCGACGGTGAACGGGATCAGAGCGTTGTAACGCAGTGCCCGCATCCATTCCTTGCGGTAGTTCCCGGCCAGACGAGTGAAGATGCCTTCGTTATGCTTCTCGCGGGAGAAAATCTGCGTGACGCCAATCCCGCTGATGCTTTCCTGCAAATAGGCGTTCATATTGGAGCTTTTGTTCGAAACCGCCTGCCATGCCCGGCGCTGCCGGGTTTTGATCAGCAGCATGACGCCGAGGAACACCGGCAAACCGGCCAAAGTGACCAGCGACAACCGCACATCCACCGCGAACATAAAGGCGGCGATAAAGATCAGGTTGACGATTTCCAGAATGAAGTTGATGATCCCGTTGGACAAGACGTCCGATACGGCGTTGACGTAGTTGACGACACGGATCAGGATTTTTCCTTGAGGGCGGTCGTCGTAATATTTAAACGGCAGATTCTGCAGATGCTTGAACAAATCCGTGCGGATATCGAAGATGATATCCTGCCCGACCCGGGTCATAATCCGGGAGCGAATGGTCGCCAGCTCGACGCTGACCACGATCGTGAGCAGCATGAGCAAGGACCACCAGATCAATGCGCCGAAGGCTTTCTCCGGAATCGTCACGTCGACGACGTGTTGAATAATGAGAGGCGCCGACAGCGCGATTGCAGCTGACAAGGCGCTCAGCACAAACGCCAAGATCATCGGCTTCTGCTGTTTCCGGATATAAACCATGGCTCGCCTGAAATGCTTGATGTCAAAGGGAGACTCCAGGTTTTCATCGACATCGAATTTATTCCTGGCCATGAGCGCTCACCTTCCTTCCGATACCTTCGTTTTGAAGCATAAAGACCTCGTAATAATAGCCGCGCTTGGCTAGCAATTCGGTATGGGTGCCTTCCTCGATCAGGCGGCCGCCGTCCAGGATCAGAATGCGGTCGGCTTCGGCCGTCGTGGACACGCGCTGGGCAATGATCAGCTTCGTGCACGGGAAGTCTAGCTCGCGCAAGCTCTTCTGAATATGCTCCTCGGTTTCGAGATCAACCGCAGACGTGGTATCGTCGAGGATCAAGATCGGCCGATGCACGGCAAGGGCCCGGGAAAGCGCAATCCGCTGCTTCTGCCCGCCGGACAAGCCGACACCGCGTTCTCCGACGATCGTATCATACCCTTCCGGCATTTTCGTGATAAAATCGTGCGCCGCAGCCAACCGAGCATACTCGACCGTTTGTTCCTCCGGTAACTCGGGATCGCCATACGCGATGTTCCCGTCAATCGTATCGGAGAAGAGCAGCACATCCTGGGTTGCGATGCCGATGTTGCTGCGGAGCTCGTCGAGCTCCAGCTTGCGTACGTCGACGCCGTCAACCAATACTTGACCGCCGGATACGTCGTAGAAACGCGGGATCAGATTCATGAGGGACGTTTTACCCGATCCGGTAGAGCCCATGATCGCGACGGTTTCTCCTGGTTTAACCGAGAAGCTGATATCGTGAAGCACTTCGCCACCGTCATATTTGAAGCTGACGTGATCGAAATCGATTCGTCCTTCATAACGACGTTTCTCGGTAACCTTGTGTTCGTTCACAATGTTTGGTTTCGCGTAGTAAATTTCCACGATTTTGCTTAAGCTCGCGAAGAAACGTTGAATATCATTAATGATAATACCGATATTGCGCATCGGGTTGGAAATCGCCCAGATCAGCGCGGAGAACGCGGAGAATTCCCCAAAAGTAATTCGTCCCTGCATCACGAAGTAGCCGCCGGCCAGCATCAAAATGACGTTAAACGCCTGCGCGAAAGTCTCCAGATAAGGGAAGTAGTCCAGCCACACAAGCGCAGCTTTTTTGTTGGCTTGGGAGAAGTGGATGTTCTTGTCCGTAAACTTCTCGATTTCGTATTCCTCGCGGGCAAAGGCTTTAACGACGCGGTTCCCCGAGATATTCTCTTGGGTGGTCGTGTTCAGCTGAGACAACCGCTCGCGCAGGTCAATGTACATCGGACGGACCTTCTTCGCGAAAATGTAAGCCACGACGAAGATCGGAGGTGCCAAAACCAGCAGCCACAACGTCAACACGGCATCGATTGTGAAGAAATAAACGACGGCCGCAAGGAAGATCGTGACCGACTCGATAATCGTCTTGATGATCCACGCCATGGAGTGGCGAACCATGTCCAGGTCCCCGGTCATCTTGGTCATCAAGTCCCCGGTCCGGTTATGGTCGTAATATTCCATATCCTGGCCTTGGATTTTGTTGTACAGGTAGATGCGGACTTTGTACAACATATTTTGCGAAGCCTGCTCGTATTGCATCGTTGTTAGGTAAGCAAGCCCCGTGCGCAGCAAGGAAAAACCGATCATGCCCATACAGAGCATGATGAGCAGTCCTCGTTCCTGCGTTAGATTTTGTGCCGCATTCTCACCCGTGATAAACGTGTCGACAATGCGTTGGCCTATGTATGGATTGATAATCATGAGCGAAGAGCCCACGACGGAAAGCACTAGCGCCGTAATGTACCTGGCCCGGTTGCCCTCCAAATTCTGCCATAGCCATTTGAGTTCGAACATCTGATCACCCGTTTCTGTTTGTTCTTGCAAGCTGCCGGATGGCAATCCGTTTTCGCAAATCATCGTGATTATACCACAACCACCCACAGGTAAAACCCGCGTATTCCAGCTTGTTGTCACGTATGTTTGCGTTTTCTCGAAGGGATCGCCCCTTTGCTTTTATTTCGGTAAAATCTTTAGAATATGAAGTGGATATCGAGGTTTTTAAAGGCAGATTGAGGAAAATGTGAAGGAGGGACCGCGATGGTCGAAGGACTTGGCCATTTAATGGAAGAAATCCGCGAAGAAGTCGATGGAAAGCAGAGGATATTGGACGTGGCACTTCGGATTCCACCCGATTTGGACCCGATCCGGCCTTCTAGTTTCCAATCGGCGGAAGTCCCCGTATTTTTCTCGTGGTGAGCTCGGTTCGACAATATGAAATTGTATTCGGTTTTTCATATATAAAATGGTACTGACGGCCGAAATTTGGATTTCTATTCGAATTTTCATATAGATTCTGGGCAAACGCCATCAGGATGGACAAATGTGTATGAAATTTCATATATAATTGGTTGAAATTACCGGGATTCATGAAATGTATTCGGTTTTTCGCATATATTTAGCGCTTGATCGGCAGGTGGCAGGTATCGCTGTCTCGAGAGTCCGAATTTGCCGGGTGACCCGCGCCGTGTTATATTGATATGATCGGTGACCTGAAGCTCTGGCCGCCGAAATTAGTGATTTCGGCAAGGAGTTATTATGCAATTTACAGAACTGAACTTGATCCCTTCGATATTAAAAGCATTGGAACATGAGAACTATACGGCGCCTACGCCGATTCAAGAACAAGCCATTCCGCCTATTCTGAGCGGCAAAGACCTGCTGGGTTGCGCGCAAACCGGCACAGGGAAGACCGCCGCATTTGCCATTCCTACACTGCAATTGCTCCATAAGAACCATACGCCTAAGCCTGGCCGCCGCAACATCCGGGCGCTAGTGATCACGCCAACCCGTGAGCTGGCCCTGCAGATCTACGAGAACTTTTGCGCTTATGGCAAAAATTTGCCTCTGAAATGCGCCGTCATCTTCGGCGGCGTGTCCCAGAAGCCGCAGGAGATCGCACTGCAGAAGGGCGTGGATATTCTGGTCGCCACCCCCGGCCGGCTGAACGATCTGATCCAGCAGAAGCTGGTGGATTTGAAGAACGTGGAGATGCTGATCTTGGATGAGGCTGACCGCATGCTGGATATGGGCTTTATTCACGACGTAAAAAAAATCATCGCCAAAACGCCATCCCAGCGGCAGACCTTGCTCTTCTCCGCGACCATGCCCGGCGCGATCGCGCAGATGGCTGATTCCATATTGCGAAACCCCGTAAAAGTAACGATAACGCCGGTATCCTCCACAGTGGACGCCATTGGACAACGTTTGTATTTTGTGGATAAGAGCAACAAGAAAGACTTGCTGCTGCACCTCTTGAAGGACTCATCCATCGAATCCGCCATCGTCTTTACGCGGACCAAGCATGGGGCGGACCGGCTGGTACGCCACTTGGCCAAAGCGCAGGTCAGCGCGAAAGCCATCCATGGCGACAAGTCGCAAGGCGCCCGGCAGACAGCGTTGCAAAATTTCAAGAACCGTACCTTACGTGTCCTGGTGGCGACCGACATTGCGGCACGAGGGATCGACATCGACGAGTTGTCCCATGTTATCAACTATGAGCTGCCGAACATCCCCGAAACGTACGTTCATCGGATCGGGCGGACAGGCCGGGCGGGACAAAGCGGTGTTGCCATTTCGTTATGCGATTTCGACGAGAAGCCTTACTTGGCCGATATCGAGAAGTTGATTGGCAAACGGATCCCCGTCATCAAGGACCATCCTTACCCGATGACGCAGACCGCACCAACCCCAAAAGAAGCCCAGCCTGTGCGGGCACCTAGAAACAAAGGCAAGGAAATGGAAAGGGTTAAACAAAAGGTAAAAGTAAAAGGATAATAGGTATACCAACTGTAGCGGAGTGATGACATGGCCAAAGGGAAAGGCGGCACGGGTAGAGGAACGGACAAGAAAGGTTGGAATCGCTGGCAAGCGAGTGAGCGGAGAGCGAAAAGCGCTCCTAAACCTTATACGAGTAAAGCGGATAAAAAGGGACCAGCAGAATCAAAGTAAGCTACAAATCATCATCATAAAGAAAAGAGCTTCCTACCGAGATTTCGGTTGGGAAGCTCTTTTCATATAAAGGGACGAGGGTTATTCTACGCCCGACAACAACTTCAGCAGGTTTTCCGGAATATTGAACTTCTTGTTGTCGATGAGAAGCTGGAAGTCCTCGGCGGCTTCGGCTTGATGCGCGTGCTTGATTTCTTCCATCTCTTGTTGGAGCTGCTCCATTTTCAGATCCAGCTCATAGGCGGTGTCGGCAGCATTCTTGAGATCTTCCAACAGCCGGTCCGGCACCGACTCATTATATTTGTAGAAAATCTTGTGCTCCAGGCTGGCCCAGAAATCCATGGCGATCGTGCGGATTTGGATTTCGACACAAACCAGCTCCTCGCCGTCGGACATGAACACCGGCACTTCAACCAGCAGATGCAGGCTTTTGTACCCGTTGGGTTTGGGATCTTTGATGTAATCCTTCACGGAGAGGATATTGAGATCCTTCTGAGCTCGCAGCATATCACTGATCCGGTAAATGTCCGAGATGAACGAGCAGGTGATTCGGATGCCGGCGATATCTTGGATGTTTCGCTTAATGTCCTCCAGAGAGGTGGCGCCGCCCTTACGGTACAGCTTCTTCATGATGCTCTCGGGGGATTTGATTCTCGATTTCGTGTGTTCGATCGGATTATAGTCGTGGAGAAGCTGAAACTCCTCCTGTAAAATTTCGATTTTCGTCTCCACCTCGTGAAGAGCAAATTTGTACATCATCATAAATCGGGTCAGCGTCTTCTGCAATGCTTTCATTTGTTCCAAGGGGTTCACAAAAGAATTATTAATCATTTGGGGGTAATCCGTCCTTTATCTTTAGTTCTCATCATGATTCCATTTCCATTATAGCTTAGGGGACAGGCCGGAAGCCAGAAAGGGGAATAGATCCCATGAGAACATGCCTTAACGGTACGGAGTCGTCCGTCTTCCATATTACGTCGTTTGCAGCAATGGCAGCGCGTCCGTCAATTGGATTTTGTAGGATTTGACAAGGGTGGCTCCATTGGATGTATCCGCTTCGTAAGCCCGTTCGAATCCCAGGCTTTCATACAGCTTCACTGCGGCAGCCATCATGTCTGACGTATGTAAATACAAGGTGCGGGCACCCAGTTGAAGGGATCTGCGGGCGGCCTCGCGTAGGAGCAGCTTGGCGATGCCGCGTCTACGGGCGTAAGGCGATACGGCAAGCAGTCGGATTATAGGCGAATCGATGCCAAGATCCGACCTACCATAAGCTGCCTCCGAGGTTAGGAAAAGCTGCAAACTGCCGACAATGTCTCCGCCAAGCTCCGCCACGAGTCGGGCGTGGGGGCCATTGCCGTACACGGAGCTCCGTATGTTCTCCTGATACTCCTCCCACCGTTCATGGGGCATGTCAAATGCATATTGCCGATAAGCTTCCAGCATCACGTTGGCAATTTGTACGCGTTCTTCGTCGCGGGCATCCCGAATCTTTACTTCCTGCTCTAATCGGCTCATTTTTCCAACACTCCCTTATCGAGGTAATTTATTCATCCATCAGGTGAACTTAGTATAATCCAAATACCTACTAAGCGCATCGGAATATAAAAATATTTACGCATCCATTAAAAACTTCTATATCCGAGGATTGACAAAAAGTGGCGGGCTCCCTAAGATAAAGGATAATTTCAATAAAACCATCTATATAGATTGGGATAGTGAGATATATAGGGGCAAAGGGAGGGGTCTTTTTGAACATCGATCATATCGAGGCGTTTGTTTACATTAATCATTACGGTAGCTTCAACAAAGCTGCGGAGGTGCTGTTTCTTTCACAGCCGACGGTAACCGCGCGAATTCAATCGCTCGAACGGGAGCTGGATACCCGGTTGTTCGATCGCTTGGGGAAACAGATTCAATTGACGGACAAAGGCAAACAATTCCTTCCTTACGCCCAGCAAATCCTCCAGACATATCAAAAGGGGAAACATCATCTTCACTCCCAGCCGGGTACCCCCGAGGAGCTTCGGATCGGCAGCACCGTATCTGTGTCCAATTACTTGATGCCGCATTTGCTTATGCTCCTGCATCAACGCTTCCCGTTGATCAACTTCAAAGTGACAACCGGCCCGACGGACGTCCTTGCGGCGAAGCTGATGACCAAGGAAATCAACTTGGCTTTCGCGCGCAAGCAAATGAGCCCGGCCTTTCAATCCTATCCCTTCTATAATGACCCCATCCGACTTTACGTCTATAAGGATCACCCGCTTGCCGCGGCCGAAAGTGTATCCATCCGTGACATCCGGCGGGAACCCCTCATATTCTTCGAGTGCGGCTCCCTCGACTGGATGCGGATTCACCGCGCCTTCGAAAGTCTGGAGCAGCCGCCGAACATCCTGTTTCAAGTCGACAATGCCGAGACCGCCAAGAAACTCGTGTTAAGCCGGGCCGGGATATGCTTTCTTCCCGGTTTGTCTGCCAGACAAGAAGTACAGGAGGGAAGTCTCGTCCCGGTAGACATCCTCGAGACGGCAGGCATCTCCTTGCAAACCCACCTGATTTCCCTCAGCGGCGAAAACAACATCTTTATGGACGCTTTATTGGAACTAGGTGTTCCTCCCATCAACGATTTGCATGTACCCATAGAAAAACTCGATTAGACGCGTAACAAAAATCACAGTAAAGTAGTGTCAGCATAATCCTGACTAAACTTATAGGGATTGTTAACTAAGAAAATAGGAAATAGGGAAGGGGTTAGGGACATGAAGAGATGGTTAAGTGCCGCGGTCGTGCTTGTGTTAACGGGAGTGTTGGCAGGATGCGGAGCGGGGTCGTCCGGTGGGACGGAATCGAAGGACGCGGCGGCGAGCGCAGCTTCGGGGGAAATTAAGAAAATCATCGTGGGTACGGGCACGGGTTTTCCAAAGGTATGCTTTATCGACGAGAACGGGAAGTTAACCGGGTTTGACGTTGAACTTGTTCGCGAAATCGATAACCGTCTGGCAGAATATGAATTCGAGTTCCAGACCCAGGAGTTTTCCAACCTGTTGCTAAGTCTGGAGACGAAGAAGATCGATTTTGTCGCCCACGAAATGGAGAAGAATCCGGAGCGAACCGAGAAGTATTTGTTCAACAAAGAGCCTTACGCCCACTGGAGAAACAAAATCATCGTCGCCAAGGACAACGATACGATTCATTCGCTAGACGATTTGAAGGGGAAGAAGGTGCTGACCTCGGCAACCAGCGCGCAGGCGCAAATTTTAGAGAACTACAATAAGGAAAATAACAATGCCATCGAGATCGTATATCAGAACGGTGCGGCTAACGATACGGTTAGCCAGCTCACCTCTGGCCGGGTGGATGCCACGCTGGGAGCGGACTTCTCGCTTTCGCTGATCGACCCTCAAGGGAAGCTGAAGACGACTGGGGAGGAGCTCTCGCAAGCCGATATTCTCTTCGTCTTCCGCAAAGACGATCCCGATGGACAGAAGCTGTCGGATGCCATCGACGAGGTGATCAAGGAATTGAAAGCGGATGGTACGTTAGGCAAGTTAAGTAAAGAATGGCTCGGTGACGACTTTACCTCGGATAACTAATCAACATGACGGGAGAGGAGGGGGACTTTCGTGGGGGCACCGTTTGATTTTTCTTTCGTGATCGGCGCCTTTTCGAAGCTGTGGTCGACGCTGGGCGTGACCTTGCTGATTGTGGGCGGATCATTACTGACGGGGATTGTTATCGGATTTCTGATTGCACTCCCCAGGCTTTACAGGATCCCGGTGTTGGATTCGTTTTCGAAGGTTTACGTTTCTTTTTTCAGAGGGACGCCGATTTTGATCCAATTGTTCCTGTTCTACTATGGCTTGCCGGAGTTGTTGAAGTTCGCCCACTTGGATATCTCCCGCGCCCCCGTGTTGTTCTTCGTCATTTTGACCTACGGCTTGCACACCGGAGCCTTTATGTCGGAGACGATCCGCGCTTCGGTTATGGCCGTGGACCGGGGGCAGGTCGAAGCGGCTTATGCCATCGGGATGAAGGGGCTTCAGGCGTTCACAAGAATCGTATTGCCGCAGGCGCTGGCGGTTGCGGTGCCGGTATTTTCCAATATGGTGATTGCCTTGTTGAAAGATACATCGCTGGCGTTTACGCTCGGCGTCATGGAGTTAACCGGTAAGGCACAGACGCTAGGCGCGCTTACCCAGCATTTTATTGAAGCGTATCTGGCTCTGGCGTTCATTTATCTGGTCGTGAGCTTCACGCTGGAGAAGCTGCTGCGGGCAGCCGAACGGCGTTTGCTGAAGCATGAGCAGCCGGATGGGGCGGAGAGAAGAAGATTTCGCATCGAGCGGAAGCCATCGATCCGTGGCATGTTCGCCGGAATCGGCGCGGAGAAGGGAGGCGCAAAACTATGAAAATCGACCCCTCGTTCATCTGGACCGCGTTCCTTCATCTGTTGTCAGCGATTCCTACCACGTTGCTGATTACCGCCGTATCCGTCTCGGTCGGCTTTGTGATCGGGGTGATCACCGCGTTGTTCCGGCTGTATCGGGTGCCTGTGTTGGGTCAGCTTTCTACCGCCTATGTCACTTTTATTCGCGGAACGCCGATGCTGACGCACTTACTGCTCATTTACTTCGGCTTGCCGGTGATCCTTGACGGCTTGTCCGCCTCGTTCGGCTGGGGGTTCAAATCCGCCTCCATTCCGATGATCGCTTTTGCCTTCATTTCATTCTCCATCACGGCCGGAGCTTATATGTCCGAGGTGGTCCGCTCGGGGGTGCTGGCGGTGAACCGCGGGCAGATCGAGGCGGCTTATTCCGTCGGGATGACGACGTTTCAGGCGCTGCGGCGGATCGTGTTCCCTCAGGCGCTGGCGGTCAGCCTCCCGAACCTGTCGAACTCGGCGATCGGGATGCTGCACGGCTCGACGCTCGCTTTCACCGTCTCCGTCGTGGACATTAACGCCAAAGCGCAAATCGTCGCCTCGACCAACTGGAAGTTTTTTGAAGCCTATTTGGCGGCGGCGTTGATATTCTGGGGGCTAACCGTCTTGATTGAACGTCTGACTGCCCAGATCGAGAAACGAATCCAAATCTACAATCGAGGGGGAGTGGCATGATTCAGCTTCGTCACATTTCTAAGTCCTTTGGGCGCCAGCAGGTGTTAAAGTCGATTGATCTGACGGTGAACCAAGGCGATGTCGTAGTCATTTTGGGTCCGAGTGGTTCCGGCAAAACAACGCTTCTGCGATGCATCAACTACCTGGAGAAACCCAGCGGCGGCGAGATTGCGATCGGTGACTTCCAACTGAGCTGCAACCAGGCGACGAAGAAAGACATCCATGCCCTCCGCCAAAAGTCGGCGATGGTGTTTCAACAATATAACTTGTTTAAGCATAAGACTGCGCTGGAGAACGTGATGGAAGGTCTGGTCATCGTCAAAAAAATGCCGAAGGAAGAAGCCAAAGCCCGCAGCATTGAGCTGTTGGAGAAAGTTGGTCTGGCCAGCAAGCTGGGCGCCTATCCGAGCCAGTTGTCGGGAGGGCAGCAGCAACGGGTGGGCATTGCCCGGGCACTGGCCTTGGAGCCGGAGGTGATTCTTTTCGACGAACCTACGTCGGCTCTGGATCCCGAGCTTGTCGGCGAAGTGCTGGAGGTCATTCGCAAGATCGCCAGAGAAGGGATTACGATGATCGTCGTGACCCATGAGATGGGGTTTGCCCGGGACGTGGCCAACCATGCCGTGTTCATGGACGGCGGCGTGATCGTCGAGGAGGGGAGTCCGACGGAGCTGCTGTACCATCCACGCGAAGAACGGACGAAGCAGTTCCTGAAACGAATTACCCCCGAGCTCAGCTATAGCATTTAGGAGGCGAAAGAGAGATGGGACTAACGATAAGCGTGTTGGATCAAAGCCCGATTTACCCGGGAGAAACGGCGGAGCAGGCGTTTGCGCATACCGTTGTACTGGCCCGAAAAGCCGAGGAGTTGGGGTTCCGGCGGTTTTGGGTGTCGGAGCATCATGATTCGGAGCAGGTGGCCGGTTCCTCGCCGGAGGTGCTGATCTCCTACCTTTTAGCCAAAACGAACACGATCCGCATCGGCTCCGGTGGCGTGATGCTGCAGCATTACAGTCCATACAAAGTGGCGGAGAACTTTAACGTGTTGGCTTCTCTGGAGCCGGGGCGGGTGGACCTTGGCGTCGGCCGGGCCCCCGGAGGATTGCCGAAGAGCACGCAGGCCTTGCAGCAAGGTTCGCGAGAGTCGGCTTCGTTAACGGACAAAATCGTAGAGCTGCGCAAATACGTGCAGGACCGTCTGGAGGCGGATCATCCGTTGGCCGGATTGCGCGCTGCCCCTCACCCGGCGCAGGCCCCCGAGCTTTACGTGCTCGGAGCAAGCGTGGACAGTGCGAAAGTCGCAGCAGGGCTTGGCTTGCCTTATGTATTTTCCCTGTTCATTAACGGGGATCCGGCGATCGCGCTCCAGGCGATCCAAACATACCGGCAGAGCTTTGATACGTCGCACGGTTCGGAGCCTCAAGTCATCCTGGCGTTGTCCCTCGTCGTCGCCGAATCCGAAGCGGAAGCTGCCGAACTTGCCGGCAAGCAGAAGGTCGTGAAGGTGCGGCTGGACAGTGGCAGAACGGTGACGCTCGGCACGCGGGAGCAAGCGGAAGAGTTTGGCCGCCAAGCGGGAGAGTCTTATACGATTGAGGAGCAGGATCCCTGGATTGTCAAAGGCACCAAGGAAGTTGTCCGTGAGCAGCTATTGGCGTTGCAGCGGGACACGGGCATCGAGGAAATGATCGTGACCAGCAATATCAGCCCTTTTGAGAAGCGCGTCCGCTCCTTTGAACTGCTTCACGACGCTTTGGTCGAAGTGAAGGCAGAGGCGTAACCATGACCAACGATATTTTTACGATTCAAGGGACGTCCGGGATTGCGGCAGAACGGTTCGTGGAGATTCGCCGTGAGCTGCACCGGTACCCGGAGCTGTCGAACGAGGAAATCGAGACGACCCGCCGTATCCGTGGATGGCTGGAGGAAGCGGACATCCGGATCCTGGACGTTCCGCTGGCGACGGGGCTGGTCGCGGAGGTCGGTGGGCTCCAGGAGGGGCCAGTCATCGCGCTTCGGGCGGACATCGACGCGCTGCCGATTCAGGAGGAGACAGGGCTCCCGTTTGCCTCGACGCATCCCGGCAAGATGCATGCCTGCGGGCATGATTTCCATACCGCCGCCCTGATCGGCGCGGCGCATGCGCTTAAAGCCCGAGAGTCGCAACTGAAGGGCACGGTCCGGCTGATCTTCCAGCCGGCCGAGGAGAAAGCCAAAGGCGCGCGCCAGGTCATCGACAGCGGCGCCTTGATAGGGGTGCAGGCTATCTTCGGCATGCACAATAAGCCGGATCTTCCCGTCGGGACGATCGGGATCAAGAGCGGTCCGCTGATGGCCGCCGCCGACGGCTTTGTTGTTGAGATCGCCGGGCGGGGGACCCATGCAGCCGTGCCGGAAGCCGGCAACGATCCGATCGTCACCGCCGCGCATCTCGTGACGGCGCTGCAAACAATCATCAGCCGGAATGTCGGCTCCTTGGAAAGTGCCGTCATCAGCGTCACGAGGCTGCATAGCGGCACAGCCTGGAACGTCGTCCCCGAATCGGCGCTGCTGGAGGGAACGATCCGGACCTTCGACGAGGAGGTGCGGCGGCGGGTACTGGAGCGTTTCGAAGAAGTTGTTCAGGGAGTGGCGGCTGCGTTTGGCACAACGGCCGCTGTCCGCTGGATCGAAGGGCCGCCGCCCGTGTTAAACGACGCTGCGCTGGCAGAGCTCGGGCTGGCGGCGGCGGAGGCGTCAGGGTACCTGACCGTTACGCCGGTTCCGTCGCCTGCGGGAGAGGATTTTTCCTTCTATCAGCGGAAAATTCCCGGTCTCTTCGTCTTCATGGGGACGGATGGACCGCGGGAATGGCATCACCCGGCCTTCGATCTTGACGAGCGGGCCATTCCGGTAAGCATTGGCTTCTTCGTGAAGCTGGCGGAGCTGGCCCTGAACGGTCTGGATCAGGAGGACGGCCGGAGGGAAGGTGCATCCCGATGAGTACGCACGCCTCTTATGACGTCATTGTCGTCGGCGCGGGCTCCATGGGGATGAGCGCCGGTTATTATCTGGCCCGCAAGGGTCTCCGGACGCTGCTGATCGACGCCTTTGATCCTCCGCACCGGGAGGGCAGCCATCACGGCGAGCCCCGACTGATCCGGCATGCCTACAGCGGAGATCCCTTGTATACGGAATTGGCAATTCGAGCTCATCGGTTATGGAATGACGTGGAGGAGCAAACCGGGACCCGTCTGCTGGAGCCGTCCGGCGTGTTAAATCTTGCGGATCGCGGGCTGTATTCCTTCAAGCCGCGAATCGCGCAATCGGAGGCGCTGGGCGTCCGCACTGAATGGCTGGACGCGGCGGAAATCCGCGCGCGCTGGCCGGAGTTGACGATTCCGGATTCGTTTGAGGCGATGTACGAACCGGACGCCGGGTATTTGTACAGCGAGCGATGCATCGAGGCGTACCGCAAGCTGGCTTTGAGGCAAGGCGCGGAGCTGCTGCCGTACTCCATCGTTCGAGAGGTGAAAGTGCACGGCGGAGAAGGCGGCGTTACGGTATATACGGCGGACGACAAGTTCCACGCGGGGGCCGTTCTGCTTGCTGCCGGAGCGTGGTTCAGCACGTTGGCTCCATTCGTCGACCTCCCCATTCGCGCTGTACGCAAGGGGGTCGGATGGTTCGAAACCTCCGGACCTGGTTTTGACGCGGGACGGTTTCCGGGGTTTACGCTGGGGACGCCGGAAGGCGGATACTACGGATTTCCGAGCATCGGTGGAGCCGGCCTGAAGATTGGCCGCCACGACGGAGGTCTTCCTTGGGCACCGGGTGAGACATTGGCTCCGTTCGGCGCCCATCCGGAGGATGAGGATGATCTGCGCCGTGTTCTCGAGGCTTACTTCCCGGGGGCGGCTGGCCGCCTGAAGCAAGGTGCGGCCTGCAAATACGAGCTGACGCCGGACGAGGACTTCATCATCGACCGGCACCCGGAACACCCGCAGGTTTGGGTGGCGGGCGGATTTTCCGGACACGGCTTCAAATTTGCCAGCGTAGTCGGGGAACTGCTCGCGGACTTCATAGGAGATGGGAAGGCCGGTTACTCCCTGCGGCCTTTTGCGCTCGATCGTTTCGTTCAGCCAGCCCCACTGGGGGGAGTAGGGAGGAAGCTTGATTTTGAATCGGAGGGGATCAAATGACCCAAGTCAATTTTGAAGCATTTTTGAATACGCACGGGCAACTCATCTCGGCGATCGATGGCCTGAGCGAGGAACAGACGGTATGGAAGCCGAAGCCGGAGAGCTGGAGCGTACTGGAGGTGTTGTCCCATTTGGTGGATCACAGCATCGTCATCTCCTTCCGGATCCGGGATATTCTGGCGGAGACGGAGGCCCGGCTGCCGGCTTTTAACCAAGATGCCTGGGTCAGCGGCCAATATGCCAACTCGGGTAACGTAGCCGATGTGTTGCAGGCTTTCCATGCGCTCCTGCTGTACAACAGTCTGCTGCTCAGCCGCTTGGATGCGGCCGACCTGAAGAAAACCGGAGTGAATGCCAAAGGGGAAACCGTCGCCATTACGGATATCGTGGAGGGTTTTACCCGCCACGTGCAGCGCCACTTGGAGCAAATTAATCGGATCAAACAAGCAGCCGAAGTCGCCTAAGCCAGGGGAAGAAACAAAGTAAGTTATATCAAATCGATAAGGAGGAACGAAATGATGGCAAAGCAAAAACAACTCAAATTGGGCGCGTTACTGCACGGGGTAGGTGGAGGGACCTCTTTGTGGCGACATCCGGAAGTGCAACCTGATGCCAGCATCAATATTGACGTCTATAAACATTGGGTGCAAAAAGCGGAGGCGGGCAAATTCGATCTGGTGTTTATCGCAGACGGTTTATATATCACGGAGAAATCGATCCCCCATTTCTTGAATCGTTTTGAGCCGTTAACGCTCCTTAGCGCCCTGGCTGCGGTCAGTAAGCATGTCGGCCTGGTCGGGACGTTATCCACTTCGTACAGCGAGCCGTTCACCGTCTCCCGTCAGTTCGCCTCCCTGGATCGGATTAGCGGCGGCCGTGCAGGCTGGAATATCGTGACTTCCCCCTTGGAAGGCTCCGCGCTCAACTATGGAAAGAAAGAGCATCCGGATCATGCCAAACGTTACCGGATTGCCACCGAGTTTCTGGAGGTTGCCCGCGGCCTGTGGGATTCGTGGGAGGATGACGCTTTCGTACGGAATAAGGAGACAGGGGTGTTTTTCGATCCGGACAAAATGCACACGCTCAATCATGTCGGGGAGTTCTTCTCGGTGAAGGGGCCGCTCAATATTGCCCGTTCCAAGCAGGGGCAGCCGGTAATCTTCCAGGCAGGCTCCTCTGAGGTCGGCAAAAATTATGCGGCAAAGCATGCGGACTCCGTGTTCACGGGACATGAAACGATTGAGGACGCGCAAGCCTTTTATCAAGACGTGAAGTCCCGCGCCGCTTCGTTCGGACGCAATCCGGACGAAGTCTTGATCTTCCCGGGCATCAGCCCGATCCTTGGCCGCACGCCGGAGGAGGCGGAACGCAAGTATCAAGAGGTCGCCAGCCTGGTGACGATTGAGAATGCCTTGGATTATTTGGGACGGTTCTTCGAGCACCACGACTTCTCCCAATACCCACTTGACGAGCCGTTTCCGGAACTCGGCGATTTGGGCAAAAACAGCTTCCAAAGCGGCACGGACAAAATCAAAAAAGACGCCAAGGAAAAAGGGCTGACGCTGCGACAAGTGGCGCTGCAGGCTGCAACGCCGCGCGGCGGCTTCATCGGTACGCCGGAACAGGTCGCGGACCGCATTCAGGCCTGGTTCGAAGGAGAGGCTGCCGACGGATTCATGATTGCCTCCGCCGTTCCGAACGGCTTAGAAGAATTCGTCGATCTGGTTGTTCCGATTTTGCAGGAGCGCGGCCTGTTCCGGACGGATTACGAAAGCGATACGCTGCGCGGGAACCTGGGCTTGCCGGTTCCGGAGAACCGGTATACGTTGGAGCGCCAAAAAGCGGTAGCTAAGGCTTAAGGGAAAGGAGGGAGAGAGTTATGTCTAGAGTGACCATTATTGCAGGGAGCCCAACCCCAGGTTCGCGGTTGTTTGGATTAACGGATTACGTGCGGGAACGACTGATCCAAACGGGCAGTGCCATCGATAGGATTTCGGCTGCGGAACTGCCGGCGGAGGATTTGCTGCGGGCTAACTTCGGTAGCCCGGCCATAAAGGCGGCACTCGCTGCCGTCGAATCGGCGGATGCGGTCGTCATCGCGAGTCCAGTCTACAAAGCAGCCTACTCAGGCGCACTAAAGACGATCCTGGACTTAATCCCGCAAAAAGGGCTGCAGGGCAAAGTGGTACTGCCACTCTTTATCGGCGGGACAATCGCCCATTTGCTGGCGGTGGACTATGCTCTGAAACCGGTGGTCGCGGCACTTGGCGGGACGCATATCCTCAGCGGCGTGTTCGCCGTAGATCAGTGGGTCAGCCGTTTGGAGAACGCCGGAGGTTACGCGCTTGAGGAGCAGCTCCGTGAGCGGCTGGACGAGGCGGTTGCTGAGTTGAACTGGGAACTGGCCCGAGACCAGCTGGCGGCAAAGGAGCAGAAGCAGGGGCAAGTAGTGGGGCTAGGTTAATTTGATGAGATGGAGTACTCGTACTACCTATTTGTATTCGATTTTTCGCATACAAAATGTTTCGAAGGACCTCAAAACCGGATTCTATTCGTCTTTTCATATAGATTCTAGGCTTATGTCTTTCGGATGTGCTAATAAGTATGAAATTTCATATACAATTGGCTAATATCGCCGAAATTACTGAAACGTATTCGATTTTTCGCATACATCTGTGGCTTGTCCCCTCCTTTCGCCCTAAGGAGATAAAAACCGTAAAAAAGCTTCCTGCATCAAAAAGATGCGAGGAAGCTTTTTGCTACTTGTCGTGCTTCTGCAGGGGGACTCCTCTTCAGCTGCCAAGCTGCGACTTCACTTGCTGTACTTCCTGAGTGTCCGCCATCATCGCCGGCTGGTAGAAACCTTTGGACTCGGCCAGTTGGAACAGCTCGTATTGGGATTTTTCGCAATTGTCCCGGATTTGTTGAACGGTGGATCTCAGTTGGAGATTGGCGCACTCCGAAATGACGCTGCTGTAAGTAGTCAAGCTGCTCTTGACCATGGACAACGCGTCGTTCACCATTTCTTTATCTTGCATCATTGGTTAATGTTCCTCCCTAATTCAAAAATGACATCAGCTGTTGCTTGGTGTTCATCGCGTCTTGGGCCGATTTTTGAAAGTAGGCTTTGACCTGCGGATCGACGGACTGCTGCGCGTAGGTGAGCATTTTTTGATGTGCCGTTTCATGTGCGCCGATCAGGTGCCGCAGGCTCTGCAGCTCCTGTTGGTTGATTTGGGACATGTGATCTGCTCCTTTCATTTGGTATTCGCTGGTTATTGTCTGCGAAACCGGGACAAATATGCAATAAGCTCGTGATCCCCGAAAAAAAAGGTCAGGGTGGTGAATAATTGGTGACGGCCATTGGGGTAGCCGGGTTCCCTAGGATTTGTATTTTTTACACGCAGGACTTAGGTCCTCTATTCCGTGACATGTGAACTATTAAAATAGTCACTGTGATATTATTCATTTTGGTTAAAATTAGGAAGATAACATCGTTTGTATTAATTGACAATTATGCAAGCGTTGTTGAAGTCGTCCTTTATGTGAAAATAATATCAAAGGTGGAATTATAATGTTCAGGCTAGGAAATCCATTCCGATGGTTCAAGAGATTCAGATTTCGTTCGCTAATCGGCAAATTGGTGGGAATGATCGTGTTGCTAATGGTAGTATGCGCCGTTTCCTTCACTTTGGTGTCTTATTATGAGGTGCAAAGATCGATGACCAGCCAAATGAGAAGTGACGGGACCACCCTCGTAACGAATATCAAACGCGAGATCGTTAGCAACGAGCTGCTGGACATGGGCCAACTTCAGAAGGTATTCCAGACGATCAAAGAGGAGGGAAAAGGCAACATCGTGTATATCTCCCTCTCCGATGCGAAGGGGAATTTAATCGTGTCCGACAATAGCCGGACCCAGGAAGGGAACGATGCTGAGGCGACGGACGCTACGGCTTCGGCCTCGGCAACATCAACGAACACGGATTTAACCACCGTGGTTTCCAATCAGGAGACCCAAGGCAGTATCTTGGAAACGGCCGGCGGGGAGAAGGTTTATAACATCTCGACAGATTTTACATACAGCAAGGAGCTCTCCGGCGCACTAAATGTGGGGATCTCGCTGGAAAGCATGTATGGTCAGATCCGGGAAGCATTGAAAGAGACGATCTTTATTTCACTTGCAATTCTACTGTTAGCGGTTGCCTTGGGCTTGTTCATGGGACGCCGGATGATCCGGCCGATCACGATGATGTCCAAGCGTATCAAAAGCTATGCCGCCGGGGATTTCTCGGAGGAGTTCGTACATGATAGTGAGGATGAGATCGGGAGAATGGCGGCAGATTTGGCGCATATGCGCAGCAAGCTGGGCGGGATGATGGAGAACATCCAGCTTCGCGCGGGTCAGGTCACGTCCGGTTCGCAGCAGCTTTCGGTTATGATCGGGGAGAGCTCGCAGGCGGCAAAAGAAATTTCGACCGCGACGGATGCGCTGGCGGCGGGGTCGGGAGACCTGGCGTTAAACGCACAGGAAGGGTTGGAGCGGTTAAATCGATTGGCGGAGGAGATCATTTCGCTCACCGGGCGGGCAGATGAGATGAAGACCAGCATCGAGGAAACCCAAGAAGCGAACCAAACAACCATGACCAGCATGAAGCATTTGCAGAAGGCGATCCGCGAAAACGCGGAAGTAACCATCAATATCGAAGAGCAGGTCAACGATCTCAGCGATAAATCGGAAGCGATCACTCAGGTCACGACCGTGATCAAGGCGATCTCCGAGCAAACCAATCTGTTGGCGCTGAACGCTATGATTGAAAGCGCCAGAGCCGGAGAACAAGGACGTGGGTTCGCGGTCGTGGCGGAGCAGATCCGCAAGCTGGCCGAACAAACGACGGGTTCGGTGCAAGGGATCGAGGAGATGGTTCGGGAAGTGGCCGCCGCGGTTGCGAAAACCCGAGAGTTTATGCAGCAAGGTGCCGAGGTGATTACCCGCACAAGTGAGGTGTCGCAGGAAACCGGGAAGGCGTTCCGGCAAATCGACCAGACGATTCATCATATGATCGCAGGGATGCAGGAACTGATAGACGGCATCACTCAAGTCAATCACGACAAAAACGAAGTGATCGGCACCATCGAAAGCATCTCTTCCATCGCGCAGGAATCCACTGCGGCTACCGAGGAAATCTCCGCTTCCACTGAGCAGCAGCTGGCTAGCATGGAGCAGGTGTCCGCTTCGACCGGGGAGATGAAGGAAATCGCCGACGATTTGAATGGTTTGGTGGGACAATTTAAGTTCTAATTCGAAACCGCTGCCTGAAGTGTGCTGAACTTGCCTCCCAAGCAAAACATCCGTTACACTGGTACAAGAGTTGTAGAACGATAAGTTGCGGGTAGGATGATCATCGATAATGAGGGGCAAGCTCATGGGATTGAAAAAAAGGGAGCAGCAATCGCTGCTCACCAAAGAGAAAATTTTGCGGAATTCGATTGAGTTGATTACGGCCTATGGATACGACGAGGTCACGATCTCGCAGATTTGCCAGAAGAGCGAGGTGGCCAAGGGTTCATTCTATACCCATTTCAGCTCCAAGAGCGAGATTGCAATCGAAATTCTGAAGGACATTAACGTCCGTTTGTTCCACGGTCTGGAAGTTGATGTTACGCAGCCGGCAGAGCCGCAACTTCGGGAGTATACCCGGATGTATTTCCAAACGGTCATGGAATGCGGGCCGGCAATGTCGCGGGAGATCTTCAAAATCATCCATACGATTCAGTTCTCCAGCGGAGACGTGTCCGACTTGCATAACAGTTTTATTGAGCGTTATATTCGCCTGGGGCAAGAGCAGGAGGCTTTCCGCCAAGAGCTGAATCCGGAGAAAATCGGGCATTATTGGTCGGACGGCAACCTCGGTCTAGTCCGCTATTGGATCGCCGACAGCGAATGTTACGACTTGATGCAGGAAGGCATGGATTATTTCGAATTTATGATGAATGCGATCCGTTCATGAAATAACAACAACCCGTTTCCCCGCAATATCGCGGAGGAACGGGTTGCTTTGCTTGTATCCTTGTTATTTGTGGGAGGCCGCATGTTCACCGGCAATTCGGCCGGAGTTGACGGCAAAGGCCATCGTTAAGCCTTCCACATCCGGGTAGCTGTTGTCATACAAACCACCAGCATCGTTGCCAACAGCATAAAGGCCAGGAATGACTTTACCTTCTGCGGTCAAAGCCTGCAGGTCCTCATTAACGCGTACGCCGCCGATTGACCCATAGGTCGAACCGCTGACGCGGATGGCGTAGAACGGACCTTTTTCGATCTTATATTGAAGGTAAGCCGGGTCCTTGTAATACAATGTATCCTTTTTAGCTGCTACGGCTTGGTTATAGGTTTGTGCCGATGATTTCAGTTTCGCTGCGTTCATGCCGGTTTTGGCAGCCAAATCGTCCAGCGTTTTGCCGATGGCGACAACGCCGTCTTTGGCGAATGTTTCAAGATCAGACTGCAGATCTTTAATTGGAGCAGTCTTCAGCTTGGTAACGTCGTTGCGCCCTTGGGCAAATAAGCCGTCCCCATTGACTTGATAAGCGCCGCACAAACTGCTGCCCTCTTTGGTCAGCTTGTCCACGGTAGCTTGGTCAATCACGGCAAAATATTCGCCGCCCACGGAGTAAGCGGCATTTCCCCACAGCACGTTGTCATACACGACCCCTTCGTCCACGAACCGGGTGCCTTCTTTGTTCACCCAGAACAGCGGAAGGTCTTTAACGGTAAAGGTCGGACGGCCGTTGTAGTTTTCGAAGATCCCTTTGGTCCCCGACAGGTCGCCCAGGTGGATTTGGATCACGCCGCTGCCGATTTCGTCGGCACCGATCGCCCAGGCCATTTTCACGCCTTCGCCTTTGTTCCCCCACCCGTAATAGTTATAGTAGTTCACCTTCGTTTTCTCTTTGAACATCTCTTCATTGGCCCCGAATCCGCCGCTGGCCAGGATGACGTTTTTTGCCGTCACCTTCAGGATGCTGCCGTCCTCCATGGTGGCGGTGACGCCGATGACGCGGCCTTTGGCATCGGTGATCAACGATTGGCCGGTCGTATTGAAGCGGACGTCGACACCGAGTTCTTTTTGCATCCGTTCATGCAGCTTGGCAAAGTCTGCTTTCGCGTTCGTCCACAGGTGATACGTCTTTGGCGAATCGACGTGCAGCTTCTGGTTGACCCCAAGGCTCAGCCGCAATCCGATACCGTTGGCCTGCAGCCAATCAATCGTACTGCCCGATTTGTTGAGAACGGCCTTGAGCAGCGGGGCATTGCTGCGGTAATGGTTGTATTTCTCCAGATAGTTAAATAGGTATTCGGTCGTTACGGTTTCTCCGGCTTTCTTTTGCAGGGAGGTTTCCGTACCGGCGATGCCCATCGCGTAGTTTAAGAGACCGCCCATCGCGGAGGTTTTCTCCAGCACGATCACCTTCGCGCCGTTTTGAACTGCGGCCAGTGCAGCGGCCGTTCCCGATGTGCCGCCGCCAACGACGACGACGTCCGCCGTAGCGGTATGTACCTTGCCGCCCGTCGTAACCGTTTGCAAGTCGGAAGGCTTCAGGCCGGTTTGCGCCAGCGCCGCTTTAGCGGCAGCCATTACGGCGGCCGAGGTGTGGGATGCGCCGGCGATGCCGTCCAATTCAACGTTTTGCTTAGCTAACATTTGCTCTTCCAGCTTCTTCGCGGCCGCGCCCCCGACTTCCGGCGTTTCTTTGTCCGCTTGAATCGTCACTTTGGTGATTTTCTTGCCTTCGACGGTGAGCGTAACCTTGACGTCGCCGCCAAAGCCTTTTTCTGTCGCCGTGCCCGTCTTGTTGCTCGCAGCGGCATTGACATCGCTGACGGCTTTGCTACCGATTTGTGCGCCGCCGAGTACCAGCGCTAGGCCTAATAAGCCTGTCGTTACCGGCTTCATCCAAGATTTCATAGCCAAAACTCCCCTTCAATCTTGATTTGTCCGCGTTCGATGACCGAAGTCAGTGACCGTGGTCAGTATCAGAATAGCGCGATTCCTCGCGCATTAAAGTGAAATAATTCACAAAATAAGCAAAAGGTTTTTACTTTATAATAGAAACCGGCAATCTACTTGGGAGTGTAATGTTGAGAGGTGGAGGAGGCATGAAGACAATGGAGACGGCCGTCCCGCGGTTGGGGGTAGGTGCGGTGATTCGGAACGACCAGGGGGAGATCCTGATGGTGCTGCGCAATCGGGAACCGGAAAAGGACACTTGGAGCATCCCCGGCGGAAAAATCGATTTGTACGAAACGATGGAGCATGGTGTCGTGCGGGAAATCAAGGAAGAGGTAAACCTCGATATCGAGGTAACGGGGCTATTGTGTACGGCGGAGACGATTCGGCCGGAAAAGATGGAGCACTGGGTTTCGGTGATTTACGAAGCGGTGGTTGTCGGTGGTGAGCTTCGGAATATGGAGGAAGGGGGAGCTATCGGCGCGATGGAGTGGTTCCCTTTGAATCGTTTGCCGGACAAGCTGGCGAGTTTCACCGCGGCAGCAATTGAGGCGCTACAGAGAAAGGAGTAGGCTGGGACTGTAACGGAACTCAGCGACCTTATTTAGCCCCAATTCGCATGATGGGAGTCCTAACGGAAGTGGAAGACCTTATTTCCTCCAAATCACCTGCATGGACGTGATTTAGAGCGAAATAGGGTCTTTGCGTTCCCTTAGGATGAAATATCACCGGAAAATGGGGCAATGAGGTTCCTAGATTCCGTTATGCCGGTGCTTCCGATCTACTGCCCAGCTCGCGCCGCCGCCCGCGCACCTGCGCATAAACGGCGATGAGCTGCGTTAGCAGGCCGGCGATGCACACGCCGGTCCAGCCGAAATGCGCATAGCTGAACGAGCCGACCCAGGAGCCGAGGGCACCGCCGACGAAATACGAAACCATGTAAATCGTATTGATGCGGTTGCGGGCTTCGTCGCTGATGGCGTGGATGCGGGCCTGGTTGGAGATTTGCGTCGATTGGACGCCGAGATCAAGCAGGATCACGCCGACAACCAGCCCCGCCAGGATGTAGCCGAAGCCCAGCAGGCAGACGTAGGCGAGGATGACCGCGCCCATGCCGATGCCAATGGTGAAGCGCGGGCTGCGCCGGTCGGCCACCCGCCCGGCAACCGGAGCGGCCAGAGCCCCGACGACGCCGATGAGCCCGAACAGACCGGCCGCGTCAGGGCCTAGCCCAAAGCGGGGTTCGGCCAGCAGGAACGACAGCGTCGTCCAGAACACGCTAAACGCGGCGAACATCATACCGCCGTTCAGCGACGCCTCTCGGAGTAGCGGTAGATCTTTGATAAGCGACGCCATCGAGCGGAACAAAGCCCCGTAACCCGCCGATGCCGTGGACGGGGATTTGGGTAGACGAAACGTCAGGAAGCCAGCCAGAAGGATCATGAGACCGGAGGCGATGAAATAGACGGACGGCCAGCCAAGGTATTCGCCTACGAGTCCGCTGAAGGTCCGGGAGACGAGAATCCCGATTAAGAGTCCGCTCATGACGGTGCCGATGATTCGGCCGCGTTCCTTCGGGTCGGCCAGCTGCGCAGCGAGCGGTACGATCAGTTGAGGCACAATGGAAGTGAAGCCAACGGCGAAGGAAGCGATGCTCAGCACGGTGCTGTTCCAGGCAAACGCCAGAAATAACAAGGCGCCGGCGGAGCAGAGGAGCATGAACAGGATCAACGATTTCTTCTCGCGGATATCGGCCAGCGGCAGGATCATCAGCATCCCCAGCGCATATCCGACTTGGGTCAAGGTGGCGGCATAACCCACCTGGGCTTGCGTGACGTGAAACGCGGCGGCGATTTCCGCCAGCAGCGGCTGGATATAATAAAGATTCGCCACGGCGATGCCGGCGGTGACGGCCAGGGTCAACACCAGAAACCGACTCAACCGAATCGGTGTGCTTCCGGATGGCATAGGAACGCCTCCTTTCGGGAATTTTGGCAAAAAAACAACCTAAGTCCGTAAGAAACAGGGCTTAGGTTGTTTCGCGTAGGGACGACTTGGCTTATGGCAAAATGTTGCCCGCAGCGCGGTAAATTTCGTACCACTCTTCGCGGGTCAAGCGGATCTCGCCGGCTTGGATGCAGTCCTTCAAACGATCGATGTTCATCGTCCCGATCACCGGCTGCATTTGGGCCGGGTGGCGCAGCAGCCACGCGATGGCAATGGTTGTGTTCGTAACGCCGTATTTCGCGGCGATTTCGTCAATCTTCTGATTCAGCTCAGGGAACTTCTCGTTGCCGAGGAAGACTCCCTCGAAGAATCCGTATTGGAACGGCGACCAAGGTTGGATCGTGATGTCGTTCAAACGGCAGAAGTCCAGCACGCTGCCGTCGCGGTTGACGGCGGCTTCATTTTCCATGTTTACGTTAATGCCGGCCGAAATCATCGTGGTGTTCGTGATGCTCAGCTGAAGCTGATTCGCGACGATCGGCTGTTTAACGTATTTTTGCAGCAGTTGGATTTGCATCGGGTTCTGGTTGGATACGCCAAAATGACGTACTTTGCCCGCGGTATGCAATTGGTCGAACGCTTCGGCAACTTCCTCGGGCTCTACGAGGGCATCCGGACGATGCAGCAGCAGCACGTCAAGATATTCGGTGTTCAGGCGTTTTAAAATGCCGTCCACCGAGGACAAAATGTGCTCTTTCGAGAAGTCGAAGGAGCCTTGGCGGATGCCGCATTTCGATTGCAGGATGATTTTCTCCCGAATCTCCGGGTTCATGTGGATCGCATCGGCGAAAATCTCCTCGCAGGAGCCGCCTCCATATATATCCGCATGGTCGAAGAAATTAGCGCCTTCTTCCAACGCGGTTTGTACGAAACGTTCCGCACCGGCTTTGTCCAGCGAGTTGATGCGCATGCAGCCGACGGCGATGACGGGGACTTCCAGCGTGCTTGTTCCCAGCTTGATGGTCTTCATTAGTCGGATCCTCCTCAGTTGAATAGGTATAGATGAACGGGTCACCCGGGCAGCTATGTAATCGGATAGAAGCAACAATCCATACGGACTGGACGTTATGGGTGCCTGGATGCCCCCATCATTGTGACATAGAAGGACGATGGTTTCAAGAGCGGAAGAAAGAACCCGGGGAGAATAGCCAAAAGGCCGCCGGGTCATGAATCCCGGCAGCCGAAAGCGGAAAGGAATAGGAACATCTTAGAGTTAGCGAACGGTTTCGCTAGGAGCGGCGACGCGTTTGTCTTTCAGCACGACATTGTTGCTGTATAACATCGAATCGCTGCTTAAACGATAAGTTGGGAAGGGGTCATGGGCAAGCAACCGCATCACGTCATCGAACAAAATTTCCTGCTGGCGATCCACCAAGAAGGTGAAGCCGCCCGATTCAAACGCGATGTCGGTGGGGAGCGGCTCGCTGATCAGATGCAGCGAATAAACGCCGGCTGCGCTGCACCCTTCCGATTCACCGATCAGCTTGAAGTATCCAGGCCGGTCGCCCAGAGTTTGTTGCAGCTTCACTTTCGTATCATTCGTCATGTCTACTCTCATTCCGACACACATCCTTTAGTTTGTATTTTAAATTTCATAAAATTATATTGTTTACAATTTAATAATAATCAATTTAAAGGGGGTTGTCAACCGGGGAAAAGTCACTTGTGCAACCAGACCCTGAGCGTATAATAGTTACTGTGATTTCGATAGCCAAAATTACAACGAAAAGGACTGCGTGCCCACATGAATCTCATTGAGAAGAAACATGCGGAAGATCTGCTGAATGCTTTTGTCGGATCGGACGTGTATCTGCATAGTGAAGCTACATCGTATCTGTTTGTCCGTAATTTCAAGGTGAACCTGACCGATGCCTTTATTGCCGGGGAAGGACCTTACCGGGCGGCATTGCGATTTGACGGCCAGGGTTGGCTGCGCATCGAAGGGCTGACCCATTTAGAGCTTGACGATCAAGGACGTCTCCTGCTAGAGGGCTTTGACGACAAGGGACGTATGGACGTTGCACTGCATTTGGGAAGGGAGCCGTTTCCGGAATGAATACACAACATACTATGGGACGCAAGCTGCTGGCGGTGTTTGCCCATCCTGACGACGAGTCGTTTATTTGCGGAGGTACGTTAGCCAAATACGCCGCCGAAGGTGTGGAGGTCACGGTGGTGAGTGCAACCCGCGGCGAAATGGGGCGGCGAATGGGGAATCCGCCCTATTTAAACCGGGAGACGTTGGCGGCAGCTCGCGAAATCGAGCTGCGTCAGGCGTGCGACCATTTGGGCGTATACGAATTGAAATTTCTCGATATCCGCGATAAAACGGTCGAGTTCATCAACGAGGAACTGCTCATCGGACGGATCGAGGAACTGATGAGGGATCTCCGGCCCGACGTGGTACTTACGTTCCACGAGACATTGGGTGGACACCCGGACCACTGCGCGATCGGTAAAGCGACGACGGCAGCGTTTCGTCGGTACAAGCAAGGTGCGCTGTATTTTGTTTCCTTCGGCGACATGATGCTGCAGCCGGACAAGTACGGCTATACCGCAGGCGACATCGCCCGCGTGGATGTACAAGAGCATTTGAAGGCTAAGCTGGCTGCCTTCCGCGCTCACCGCTGCCAATCGGAGCTGATGGAATGGGTATGGCAACGGGATGACAAAGCGCTGCGGAACTTTGGCCGCTATGAATATTTTATCCGCGGCAGCCAGTCGCAGCCGGAGAAGGATTCGCTTTTTAGTTAAGATCGAATCGACGGTTCCAGGTGCATTTTTCCAATAATAATGATTTTCATTCTCAATTAGATATGATACGATGGTTCCATCCTAGTGAAATTTCACTTCCTTATGTGAGCAAAAGGAGAGGTTGCGACGATGGAACAAACCGTGTTTGATGTCACGATTATCGGAGGAGGACCTGCAGGTTTATATTCCGCCTTCTACAGCGGCTTGCGCGAGATGAGAACGAAGCTGATCGAATATCAGCCTTTTCTCGGCGGCAAGGTGAATGTATATCCGGAGAAAATGATCTGGGACATCGGCGGCCTGACGCCGGTTACCGGGGAACAGCTGATTCAACAGTTGATCCAGCAGGGATTGACGTTCCAGCCGGAAGTCGTGCTTGGGGAGAAGGTGACGTCGATTTCTCAAAACGCAGATCGTACGTTCTCACTGCACACCGCATCGGGCACCGTACATTATTCCAAGACGATCATCCTTGCCATTGGAGGCGGGATCCTGAAACCCACGAAGCTCGAAATCGAAGGGGCCGAACGGTTTGAAGTGACGAACCTCCATTATACGGTGAAATCGCTGGGCCGGTTCAAAGGGAAAACCGTGCTGATTTCAGGCGGAGGGAACACGGCAATCGATTGGGCGAACGAGCTGGCTCCGATTGCGAAGAAAGTGTATTTGACTTATCGTAAGGAAGCGCTGAAAGGCCACGAGGCAGAGATATCGAAGCTGTTGAGGAATAATGTGGCTTGCCTGCTGAACACGTCGATTGTGAAATTGACCGGGGCTAAGGGCGGGGAGACGATCCACAGCGTCTGGATTCAAAATCATGAGGATGGCTCCATCGTCGAACTGGAAATCGATGAGGTCGTCGTGAGTCATGGATATGAACGGGATAAAGCGTTGCTGGACAATAGCGAAATTCAGATGAACATGGCTAACGAATACGGGGTCGCCGGAACTCCTCTGAGCGAAACTTCGGTGGAGGGGATTTTTGCAGCCGGGGATATCTTGGCTTATGAGGGCAAGCTGCATTTGATCGCCGGGGCTTTCCAGGATGCAGCCAATGCCGTAAACCGGGCCAAACAGTATATCACCCCCGAGGCAGAGGCTTACGGGATGGTCTCTTCGCATAATGATCTCTTCGTGGAGAAAAATCGGGAACTGAAGAAGCAGCTGTTTGCCGCACTGGCAGATTGACCGAATCTACTTGATATGGATGCGCTTACCTTAAATGGGTAGGCGTATTTTTTTATCCTTATTATGCTTTCTTACCTTGAGAATGGGAATATATTGAAACCTCACCAATAGATATAAAGGTATCAGCTTGTATAGGCTCCTTGAAAACTATGAATGGTGAGGGAGATGAGAGTTTGAGCAAGAGAGTCGTCGCAGGAATCTTAAGCTTCATCCTGGCGTTTACACTGCTGCTACCGATGGCGGGAGCGGAAGGCGGCGCTTTGGCGGGAGCCGATGGAAGGAGGGAAGGCGTTCCTCGGCTGAATCAGGATGCCGTGACCCAGGAAGTGCTGCGGAATCAGGCATCGGAGGTTCAGCTCAGCGGTAGGGAGAAAAGGCAAGTTTCCGGGCAGGCCTCCGCTGCGGATAACGGATTAACTCTGGAGCGCCGGGATGCCGAAACGTCTGCGGTTCAACCGCAAAACTTCGTGCCGCTTACGGATGGCAACGAACCAACGACGGTGATCGTTGAGCTGAAGGAAGCGCCTTTGAAAGTGTTTGAAGTTTCGCAGAGCAAAGCGCGTTCAAGCCAGTCGCTGAGCTCCCACAGAAAAGCGATCGATTTGCAACAGCAAACGTTCAAGACGCAAGCGGTTAGTAAGCTGAAGGCGAACATTCACCGCGAATACGAACATATTTTCAATGGGTATTCGTTGACGATTCCCGCTAACGAGGTGGAAAGCCTGCTGAAGCTTCCGGGCGTCAAGGCGGTATACCCGAATGAGACGGTTTATGCAACCGAGGAAGAAGAGGTTCCGACTGCACCGTTGGACAGCGTGTCATTCATCGGCAGCGGGTCGTTCTGGGAGGAAGGGACCGAAGGCCAAGGCATTAAGGTCGGCGTGATCGATACCGGCGCGGCCAAGGACCATCCCGATTTGGCGGGAGCCATTCCTGATGGATATTGGGGATATGACTTCGTCAACGAGGATAATGATCCCTATGAAACGACTTACGATGATTTCTTGAAGTCGGGACAACCCGAATTCAACTCAGACGGTAGACCTTACTATACCTCGCACGGCAGCCATGTGTCGGGCATCGTAGCCGGACGCGGCATCGGTAAGGACGAACTGGCTGGCGTGAAAGGGGTTGCGCCGGAAGCGGAGGTTTACGCTTATAAGGTGTTGGGGCCTTACGGCAGCGGTTCGACAGAAGACGTGATCGCCGGGATCGAGCGGGCCGTGGAGGACGGGATGGACGTCATCAACTTGTCGCTGGGCTCAGAGACCAATAACCAGCGCTCCGCCGATTCGATTGCGGTCAACAATGCGATGAAGGCGGGCGTTGTAGCCGTCGTCTCCAGCGGCAACTCCGGACCTGGGTCTGCTACCGTTAGTGATCCGGGTACTTCGGAGCTGGCGATTACGGTCGGCGCTTCCAAGCCGCCGCTCGTTACGCCGATCATGCAGATTGCGGCGATGGGCGAGGAAGGCTTCTTTATGGAGACGTTTGATAAGTCCACGGGAATCGAGAATTTGACGGATTCTTACCCGCTGGTCGATGTCGGGTTAGGCAAGCCGGGAGATTATGCGGGTAAGGATTTAACCGGTAAAATTGCCTTCATCAAACGCGGCGAAATCTCCTTTGCGGATAAAGCCTTGAATGCTCAAGCTTCGGGTGCCGTAGCCGCTATTGTGTTTAACAACGCGCCAGAAGCATTGGAAAGCGGGACGTTGGGGAACGTGGAGGTTAACATCCCGGTGTACGCACTTTCCGGGGCTTATGGAGAACGAATTCGGACCGCTATGCAAGCGCAGGAGTTGTCCGCCGAGTTCAGTTCGACGATAGAAGAAGATATTATGGCAGGATTCAGCTCGCGCGGGCCTGCTAAACCGGGTTATGACATCAAACCGGACATTTCCGCGCCGGGGATGAGCATCCGCTCCAGCGTACCGGAATATGAGGATTGGTATGCCGCCCAAAATGGCACCAGCATGGCCGCACCGCATGTTACCGGCGCGGCGGCACTTGCAGCGCAGAAATATCCAAACCTGACGCCTTATGAAATCAAGTCGTTATTCATGAATAATACCGTGAAGTTAAACGATCGAAACGGTGACCGCTATACGCATATGGATCAGGGAGCCGGACGGATCGCGCTGGATCAGGTACTCGAGGCCAAAGCGGTAGCGATGGTGGAGGATTCGACGCCTTACGTTGATGGAGAGGCCCCGGAAACTTTTTATACGGCCAGCTTGTCGTTTGGGTACGTCGGTAACGGCTTCTCTGCCGAACAACATGTGATCGTCAAAGATATTGCCGGCGAGTCCTCGAATTACTCGATTCGCACGCAGTGGTATGGAAATTCACCGATAGACCTGACACTGTCTGCTGCTGAAGCAGCGGTAAGCGCGGGCGGGGAAACCGGCTTCGACGTCGAGGTTGCGGTGCCGGAAGAAGCGGCAAACCAGCGATACGAAGGCGAAGTGATCTTGACGGAAACGACGACCGGGCATGAGATCAAACTGCCGGTGGCGGTTTATGTCGGCGATACACCGCAGCAGGATGTAGTGACGGACGTTGAGTTGTCGAACAACCCGATCTCGCCGAACGACGATGATCTGTTTGATACCACGGATATCTCGTTTACGGTGAACGAATACGCCGAGTATTTCTCGTTGGAAGTGCACGACATCGATGGAACTTGGCTAGGCGTGGTCTTCCAAACGGATGGAGGGGTTAGTCCTGACAACTACACGTTGAGCGGATGGGATGGAAGGATCCTTGATGAATTTGATGAGGAAGTCGCGCTTCCCGATGGAGAATACCTGCTGGTCCCTTATACCGGCACGTCCATGTTCGATTCCGTTCCATCAGAAGATTCAGCCTACGTGTTCTTCGTTGACACCTCAGCACCGGTATCCAAGCTTAACGAGCCGGCATTGAAAGTGAAGAGCTCTGGTCAGACCGGGGTCATTTACGGCGAAGTTACAGAGGATATGCTGATCAATTATCTGGTCACCGCCGGCGGACTGGATATGGACGTTGTGATTGGCGTTGAGGCGCTGTATTTGAACGCAAATGGTGAGGTTGAAACAAGCATAGGGACTATCGATAATCAGGGGAATTTCAAAATCGAAATTCCGGTCGTTCCTGGAGACAACTATTACGAGGTTTACGTCTATGACTTGGCCGGCAATGGGTATTGGGATCCGGCTCATATCGTTAGATACAACCACGCTGTGGAACCGGCTTTGCTCATAAATCCTGAGAATCTGACGCTTCAAGCGGGCGAGAGCCAAGCGCTTGCCGTAAACTATAAAGCGGCGGACGGAACGGAAAGCGATGTAACGGCAGCCGCGGAATATCGCGTGGTTGATCCAACCATCGCAACAGTTACCAACGGCAACGTGACCGGGGTAGCGGAAGGTACGACAACGATTGAGGTTGTGCACGAAGGTCTGACTAAGACCGTAACCGTGACCGTCACCGCCGAAGGCGGCGAAGAGCAGGCGGAGCTACGGGTGAGCCCGGAAACGTTGACGCTTCAAGCCGGCGAGAGCCAAGCGCTCGCCGTCACCTATAAAGCGGTAGACGGAACGGAAAGCGATGTAACGACAACAGCGGAATATCGTGTGGTTGACCCAACTATCGCGACGGTCAACCAAGGTAACGTGACCGGGGCAGGAGAAGGTACGACGACGATTGAGGTCGAGCACGAAGGCCTGACGAAAACCGTTGCCGTCACGGTCACCCCTGAAGGTGGCGAAGAGCAGGCGGATCTTCGGGTGAACCCGGAAAGTCTGACGCTACAAGCGGGTGAGAGCCAAGCGCTCGCGGTCACCTATAAAGCGATAGACGGAACGGAAAGCGATGTAACCGAAACAGCGGAATATCGCGTAGCGGATCCTTTGATCGCAACAGTTACCAACGGCAACGTGACCGGGGTAGCGGAAGGTACGACAACGATTGAAGTGGTGTATGAAGGTCTCACAAGAACCGTAACCGTGACCGTCACCGCCGAAGGCGGCGAAGAGCAGGCAGAGCTTCGGGTGAGCCCGGAAACGTTGACACTTCAAGCCGGCAAGAGTCAAACGCTCGCCGTCACCTATAAAGCGGTAGACGGAACGGAAAGCGATGTAACGGCAGCCGCCGCTTATCGCGTAGCGGAACCGACGATCGCAGAAGTGGATGCCGGGAACGTGACGGGCCTGGCGGCCGGAACGACGACGATTGAGGTCGAACACGATGGCCTCACCAAATCTATCTCCGTGACCGTCACCAGCAATGAAGAACCAGGAGAACCGTCGTTGACCGTCATGCCAGCTTCCCTGTCCTTGAAAGCCGGAACCAGTGGTCAGTTAACGGTTACGTATAAGGATGTGGAAGGCACAGAATCCACCGTGACGGATGCGGTTTACGAATCGAAAAATCCGCAGATTGCTACCGTTTCAAGTACAGGTTTAATCTCGGCTGTGAAGGCCGGCTCAACCTCCATCGACGTGATCTACCAAGGTTTGGTGGAACACGTGACCGTCACGGTCACTCCAGCAGACCCGCCTAACAACGGAGGCGGAGGAGGCAATGGCGGCGGCAGCGGCGGGGGAGGATCGAGCAGCGGCGGTTCCACTTCTACGCCAACAACGACGCCTACTCCACCTGCTCCACCGGCAATCCCTAAGGATGCCGTAGCCATCAAGGCAGGCGAGCCTACGGTCGTGAAGCTGCCGAACGGGTTTACGCTGACGATTCCCGCAGGCGCAATTACTTCGTCGGAGGCCGCTTACGTTCAAGTCACGCCGGCGACCGAGGAAGATACGAAGAAGCTGCTGGAAGGCTTGAAGCTGGCGGCGGGGATTCAATCGTTTGGAATCTATTATGATATCAACATTTTGACGAAAGACGGGAAACCGCTGGACCCTGTCACGCTCAGCAAACCAGCCGAAGCGGCGATCCCACTTACAGCATTGAACCCCGGGACTATTAAAGGGGAAAAAATCAGCTTGTTTAAACTGGGAGACAAAGGCGAATTAGACCAATTCTTTGGACGATTGAAGGATGGGAAGGTGGTTGCCAACTTGTACGGGTTTAGCCGTTATATCTACCTGGCCAAGAACGTTACCTTTACCGATGTCACCCCAGCGAAATTCGCATGGGCGGTGGATGCCATCGAAATTCTGGCGTCGAAGGACATTCTTGCCGGCTCCGTCGACGGCAACTTCCATCCCGAAACCCAAGTCACCCGGGCTGAGTTCGTATCCATGCTGGTACGGGCGCTGGAACTGAAGGCCGATCCTAATGCAGTTAGCACGGTAAGTTTCAGTGACGTTCCTGCAGGCAGCTGGTACGAAGAGGCTGTGAAAATTGCGACTTCCCGAGGTCTGATCAGCGGTTACGCCAGCGGCATCTTCGCACCGGACCGCCCGATTACCCGCGGTGAAATGGCGGTAGTTCTGGCCAAGGCGCTGGCAGCATTGGGCCAATCTGCGGGTGCAGCCGGTTCACTGAACGGCTTTGCAGACCAAACTCGGATTCCGGCCTGGTCCGCCGAGGCGGTAGCCAAAGTCACGGGCCTTGGCATCATGAAAGGCAAAGCGGGGAACCGCTTCGAAGCCGAATTGCCGACGACCCGAGCTGAAGCAGCCGTCGTCGTTTACCGGATCTTCAAGGACTTTACGAAATAAGTTTCTTTCGAACCGCCGTTGGCGCGCATGATGCCGACGGCGGTTTTCATATACATCAGGTAGGTTTCGAACTCACTGAAGGAGCGTGGTTAAATGGATCAGAAAGTGCATCGCTATTATGAACTGAAGCAGCTGCAGAAAGAAACGGAGCAGGAGCTTGCCGCTTTGCGCGGGGATATTTTGGATCATTTTCGGGAGCAAGGTATCTCGGAACTGGACGTGGACGGCTATCGGGTCAGAACGATCCATCAGGAACGAAAGGAGTACGATGATCATAAACTCTATGAAGCGCTACCGGATCCCGAAGTATGGCGGTTGATTTCCAAAGCGGACGCGCAAAAGGTAGCCGGACTCTTGAAGCTGAACGTGATCCCCGAGGACAAGCTGGCAGGGACGTTCTCCGTCAAACAAGTCACATTGGTGCAGGTGGACAAAAAGTAGCGGCGCAAAGCCGGAATTATTCCGGCTGTCGCGTTGCCCCGGGACCGGCTGTCGGCCTAGGGGCGGCTTGGCGACTCCGGCGCAGGTCTAGCGGAGCTTGGCGGTACCATTTTTTGAACTGATGATAAAAATGGCTGACATTCTCGAACCCGCACTCCAGAGCGATTTCCACAACGCGCAGCTCTGTGGTTAGCAACAGATTGCGAGCGATATTCAGCTTGAGCTGATTGAGATATTCCGTTGGGGTCTGCTGCAAATACTGCCGGAAGGCGCGGTTCACGTGGCCAACGCTCCTTCCCGACAATTCATACAGGGCGGGTAACCCGCGGTGGAGGTTGTCTTTTAGCTGCATTTTGCCGAGGGCGTACTCCAGCCACAGTGGGAATTCCGCCTGCTTTACCGGGTCCGGGTTGAAGAAGTAGCGGGTCAGAAGGTCGATCAGCCCGCTTTTGAGAGCGATGCGAGCTTTCTGCTTATCGATGCTGGACAACAGCTTGATGCGTTCGAACAAGGCGACGAATTCGCCGACCTCCGTTTGCGACAGCATAGCGACCCGGGGGGTGGGCGACTGCAGCAGCTGTCCGGTCATCTCCGCTTCCCCTAAATAGGCCAGCGCTTCGCTGACCAAGCGATGGCGGCAGGGGACATTGTAAAACCGGCAATCCTCCTCCCCGTTCCGCTCATATTTATGTACATCTTCCGGTCTTATAAATACGAGGCAGCCTGCTTGTAGCCATTGGGTCTCTCCATTAACGACATGGCGGCAACTCCCGTCCTCGATCACGAAAAATTCGAAAAAATCATGAGTATGCTCCGGCGAAACCTGGGACAAGCTTTCCACCCAGAAGGGGTTGACCGGCACCTCCGGATCGATGTAGTTTTCCTCGGTATATTTCAACATGGATGACACCTCGCCATGATAAGTTGATGTTAAAATAGCACATGACTTGGGTGAACACAATACAAGAAATTAGCCAGCCTCTTTAGTACAATCAAACCATAGTCAGGATAAAAAAGTACATGAGGAGGCAAAACGATGCTGCTTGTCGATTTGGGCGGAGCTTGGCGGATGAAACGGCTGGACCAGACCGAATGGAGCCCAGGGACGGTGCCGGGTTCGGTTTATTACG
This sequence comes from Paenibacillus rhizolycopersici, assembly GCF_014947195.2. NCBI lineage: Bacteria > Bacillati > Bacillota > Bacilli > Caryophanales > Paenibacillaceae > Paenibacillus > Paenibacillus rhizolycopersici. The sequence continues at coordinate 164,844 of NZ_JADCNN020000001.1, forward strand.
ATTTATTGAATGCCGGGCAAATGCCGGATCCGTATTACCGTGATCAGGAGTACGAAGTGCTTGAGTTATCCAAATATGATTACGAATATGAACGGACGTTCCTTGTGGACGAGTCTGCGCTGGACCATGACCGGGTAGTGCTGCTTTGCGAAGGGCTGGACACGCTGGCCGAGGTGTACCTGAATGGGACAGCGATTCTAAACGCCGACAACATGCATCGCACGTACGAGGTAGACATGAAGTCGCTGCTGACCCTTGGGGAAAATCACATTTACGTGATCTTGCGATCGCCGGTCGAATATGTGCTGCGCAAACAGGCGGAACGTCCGCTGATCGGTTGCGCTGATGCTGTACCGGGCATATCGCATCTACGCAAGGCGCACTCGATGTTCGGCTGGGATTGGGGACCGCAGCTGCCCGACCTCGGGATTTGGAGGGAGATGACCGTCCGGGGTTACGATCGCGCCCGGATCGAGGACGTGTACGTCACGCAAACCCATGAACCCGGTAAGGTCATTTTGGACGTGCGCGTACGGACGGACAGCTGGGCGGAAGGGAACCGGGGGATCACGGTCCGTGTGACCAGCCCATCGGGTAACGTGGTTGAAACCGGCGTCCTGGAACGAAACGAGCCGTTAACGGTGGGGCCGGACGGTACTCTCCAGGAGCAACACATCCCGGTGGAGATTCCAAATCCGGAATTGTGGTGGCCAAATGGGCTCGGTGAGCAACCACTATATGAGGTTGAGGTCGTAGTGAGTGAGCAGGGGCGAGAACTGGACCGGCGCGAGCTGCGCATTGGACTGCGCACCCTGACGGTGCTGCAGGAAGAAGACGAATGGGGCGAATCGTTCCAATTTGTCGTGAACGGGATCCCGTTCTTTTCCATGGGGGCGGACTATATTCCGGAGGACAACATCTTCCCGCGCCGTAGCCGAGAGCGCACGGAGCAGCTGATTCGCAGCTGTGCCGAAGCCAACTTTAATACGATTCGCGTTTGGGGCGGAGGGCATTATCCGGAGGATTATTTTTACGACCTATGCGATGAATTTGGGATTGTCGTTTGGCAGGACCACATGTATGCGTGCGGCGTTTATGAGCTGACCGAAGAATTCAAGGAGAACATTACGCAGGAGACGATCGACAACATGAAGCGGCTGCGCCATCACGCCTCGCTGGGGCTGTGGTGCGGGAATAACGAACAGGAGCTGGCTTGGGACGAGTGGAATTGGGCGGAGCAAACCTCGCTGCAGCTGCAAGCGGACTACATCAAGATGTATGAGGTGTTACTGCCGGAGATCGCGAAGGAAATTGATCCGAACACGTTCTACTGGCGGGCTTCGCCGTCCTCGAAGGGGAGCTTCGATAAGCCAAATGACGAGAATTACGGAGACATGCATTATTGGGATGTGTGGCACGGCAAAAAGCCTTTCACCGCCTACCGCACGCTATACCCGCGTTACATGTCGGAGTTCGGCCTGCAGTCATTCCCGTCGCTTAAGACGGTGGAGACGTTTACGCTGCCTGAAGACCGGAACATCTTCTCGTATGTGATGGAATCCCACCAGAAAAACGGGACAGGGAACGAAAAAATTCTCTACTACATCGGGGAAACGTACCGTTATCCGAAGGATTTCTCCTCCTTGCTGTATGCCTCCCAGCTGATCCAAGCTGAAGGGATGCGCTGCGGGGTCGAGCATTGGCGGCGTTACCGGGGCCGCTGTATGGGAGCGCTGTACTGGCAGCTCAACGATATCTGGCCGGTGGCCTCCTGGTCGAGCATCGACTACTACGGGCGATGGAAGGCGTTGCAGTACGAGGCCAAGCGCTTCTTCGCCCCCGTGTTGGCATCCGCCTGCGAGGAAGGAACGCGGGTTGCGCTGCACGTATCCAACGAAAGCAAGCGGACCGCGAAAGGCCAGCTGGTCTGGACGCTGCGGAATGCGCGTTCCGAAGTGCTCCGGCAAGGAGAGCGGATGGCGGAAATCCCACCGTTTACCAGCAAGGAGCTGGAACAGCTTGATTTTGCCGGAGAGCTGGACACCAAAGCGAAGCTGCGGGAGACCTACCTCGAATATGCTTGGGTCGAAGACGGCGAGATCGTAAGCGGCAGCACGGTCCTGTTCGTGAAACCAAAGCACTTCGGGTTCGTTGACCCGGGCATCCAAGCCGTGATCACGGAGGCAGAAGATCGCTTTACGATAACGCTAACCTCAGAAGCGTATGCTCGGTTCGTAGAGCTGGATGTTACGGGGCTCGACGCGATTTTCAACGATAACTATTTCGATTTGTCGGCCGGGGCACAGAAGACGGTTACCGTCCTCAAATCGGCAATGAGTCGCCCGGCGGAGCTAGCCGAGCTGCGAGAGCGACTCACCGTTCGCAGCGTGTTCGATATTTAACCTGCAGAAGACAGGTGGGGGTGTTCCTTATGGGAACACTCTTTTTGTGTTCTGGAGAAGAAAAAACCAAAAGTTGACAATTCAACTCAATGGATTTATATTGAGTTTAAACTCAATGAGTTTCAACTCAATAATTTGTGAACGGAGAAATACTTCATGAACAGAGTATACGGGCCTTCAACAACGGACGGAATGGAGAGGGGGATTGCCTTGGAATTCAAGGGGAGCGGGGAGAAGGTTAAATCGCAGCGCCAGCAACAAAAGGAACAGACCCGTCAGCGGTTAATCGATACGGCGTTGTCTCTGTATGCCCGGGAAGGATTGATAGCCACTCGTACCGCGGATGTAGCTCGGGAGGCGGGAGTGTCGCACGGCACGATATTTGCCCATTTTGCCACGCAGGAGGCGCTCTTGAATGCAGTGATCGAGGCGTTTAGCGCACAGACGACCGCCCGGATGCATGAGCTGGCTTCCCAGGGAAGCAGCCTGCGCGAGGTGCTGCAGGCTCATTTGGCGGGGCTGCGGGAAGGAGAGACTTTTTATGCCCGGCTGGTCAGGGAAAGCCGGATGCTGCCGGACGAATCGCGGCATATCTTGACTGCGATCCAGTCGGTTGTATCCCATCATCTCTGCGCCGCTGCCGAACGGGAGATGCGGGCTGGTTTGATCCGGACCATGCCGCTTCATTTGCTGTTCAACACCTGGATCGGTTTGCTCCATTATTATTTGGCGAACGACGATCTATTTGCACCGGAGGGCTCTGTATTGGAACGTTACGGGGAGGAACTGCTGGAGCATTATCTAAGTTTGCTTGCGCCTCGGGGATAAGGGTACCTAGTCAAACTAAAAAGGAGTGTTTAAGATGAAAAGTTGTATTGCCTGCGGCATGCCCATGCAAGAGCCGTCCGAGTTCGCCTTAAGCGACACGAGTAAGGATTACTGCGTACACTGCGCGAGACCAGATGGTACGATGCAGTCGTTGGAGGAGAAGTTGAAATCTATGACCGACTTTATGGTTCGTACTCAAGGGCTGGACGCTCAGGCGGCCAGGTCCACCGCTCGAAGCCTGATGGCGCGGCTGCCGGCTTGGCAGGAGCAACTACGGGAAGGGTAGGGATGGGAATGGGTACTTTAAAACGGCAACTTCAACTTCAGGACCTCACTAATATCAGTACGGTAATTACGCGTAAATTGCGGCAAGCCGGACTGGACACGCCGGATCAGCTTTATGCGATGGGCAGCAAAGAAGCCTTTGTAAGAATTAAGCTTCAAGATCCTACGGCATGCCTGAACATGCTTTATGCGTTGGAAGGAGCCATTCGGGGCATACGCTGGCATCATATGGATGCGGAGGTTAAAAGCGAGCTCAAGGCATTCTTTGCAAAGGTAAACCAGTAAGCACTTTCCAAAAACGACATACCTATCGTAAAAACAACATATTTACCGTTCAAACCCCCAAAGCCTATCGTTAGAGAGAAAAATAACATTAGGGGGCATGACGATGCGGCCATGGTTTGAAGATGCCAAGTTGGGAATTTTTATTCATTACGGAATCTACGCGGTTGATGGCGTTTCGGAATCCTGGTCTTTCCATAATGGCGTGATCTCGTATGAGGAATACATGAAGCAGCTGAACGGTTTTACGGCGTCCCGGTTCGATGCGGACCAGTGGGCCGAATTGATCGAGCGCTCCGGGGCCAAATACGCGGTGTTGACGACGAAACATCATGATGGCGTAGCGCTGTTTGATACTCAATACAGCGGCTTGAGCGTGGTGAAGCGAACGCCGGCCGAACGCGACATCGTTAAGGAGTATGCCGAAGCGATCAAGAAACGGGGAATTCGGCTTGGCATGTACTATTCGCTGATCGACTGGTCGCATCCGGACTACCCTAGCGTGTATCCAAGCGGAGTCGTGCCTGAGGATTTGAACCAGGTTAACCGTTTCTCGGAGCCGCTGGACGGCATCCAGGACGAGGAGAGATGGCAGAGCTTCCTAGAGTTCAATCGGAATCAGCTGAAGGAGATTTTAACGAGGTACGGCGCAGTTGATTTACTCTGGTTCGACGGAGACTGGGAACGCAGCGCGGAGCAGTGGGGATTGCCGGAGTTTAAAACTTATCTTCGCTCCTTTAACCCGGATCTCATCTTCAATTCGCGCCTAGCCGGCCATGGAGACTACAAAACGCCGGAGCAAGGGCTGCCGATCACAAGACCCGAAGGACCTTGGGAGTTCTGCACGACGATCAATACGTCTTGGGGTTATCAACCGAAGGACCACAACTATAAATCGTTAAACCAAATGATCCGGATGTTCTGCGACTGTATTTCCATGGGCGGCAACATGCTGCTCAATATCGGTCCCCGCGAGGACGGGACGATCGATTCGAGACAAGTCGATATCCTGCTTGGATTGGGCGATTGGATTCGAACGCACGAAGAAGCGGTGTATGGAACCGCCGAAGGGATCATGACCCGGTATTGGTTAGGCGGAAGCACGCTCAGCAAAGACCGGAGGACGTTGTATCTATTCGTTTACGATGATCCGAAGGAAAGCGTCTGCTTAAAGGGATTATGCAATCCAATCCGCAAAATCACCGTCCTCCATACGGGCAAGGAGCTGAACTATGACATCCATGGTGGTGTGCCTTGGTTTAACATTCCGGGTACGACGTGGATATATATGACGCCGGAGGATTGCCATGCGCAGGTCACTGTCCTGAAGCTGGAGTTTGCCGAGCCCATCGAAATGTACGGCGGATCCGGCGCCGTTGTCACCCATAACTAGAGTTAGAGATTGCGAGACACATTCATTTTCTATCGATGAAAAACGGCCGATTGGCCGTTTTTTTTGTGCAATCTATTCATTTCAGTTAAACCGGTTTTACAGACCGCAGCGCTGCAATTTTACAAACTTCAGACGGGAAGACGAAACGGTTTTAACAAAACCGGTTTAATCTAGGTTCGTACTAGTACGAATTGTAGAGAGGATCGAGTGACCTTGGCAACGATTGATGATGTGGCAAAGGCGGCGGGGGTATCAAAGAGCACGGTATCCAGTGTGTTCAGCAAAAAACGCCCGATCAGCAAGGAAGTGACGGCAGAGGTTCTCCGGGTGGCAAAAGAGCTGAATTACCGACCAAACTACTGGGCCCGTAGTCTGGTGAACAAAACGACGCGCATCGTCGGCCTGAATATGCGGGGCGAACAGAAGGCGAAGCTGAACCAGTTTCAGTATTCGCTGCTCAACGGGGTGCTGCCCGTATGTTATGAGCAAGGGTATCGCCTGTTAATCAACAACGTGTCTTCTACCTACAAAAATCAGGTGGAACACATCGCCTCCGATCCGGTGGACGGCGAGATTATCCTTGATGCGGTGATCGGTGATTCCCGAATTGAGGATTGCTTACAGCGGGACCTTCCCATCGTTGTCATCGGTCGTCCGTCGGAGGAGGACGAGTCCCGTGTCTGTTATGTCGACAACGATAATGTCGGTATCGCTGCGAAAGCGACACAGTACCTGATGTCGCTTGGGCACCGTCGCATCCTGTTTCTGAATGCTCCGGCGAACCGTACCGTGGCGGTTGACCGCGGACAAGGCTACCTGAATGCGTTTGAGCAGGCAGGCTTAACGCCTCCGAGGGACATGATCGTACACAAGCCAGACGGAATCACCTCGTCGATGACGTTTGGCTGCGATACGGTGTTGGCCCAACTGCGTGCGGATCCCGGCATCACAGCGGTTCTTGCCGACACCGACTCGATGGCGCTAGGCGTGTACCAGGCCGCGGAGCGGCTTGGCCTAAGCATACCGGAGCAACTGTCCGTGTTGTCCTTCGCTTACGACAGCCCATTGGCGCAGGAATTTTCACCGCCCCTCACCGGGGTTCGGCTTCATGCCGACCAACTGGGGCAGGAGTCCATGCTGCTTTTGCTGGAGCAGCTCGAAACCGGCAAGCGTCTCGCCAAACGAACGCTAATTCCGGCAGAGATCGTGGTACGTGGCTCCTGCGCATCAACCCTAGGATAGGATAGGAATCTAGAAGAGAAACCAAGGAGGAAATCATCCAGTGAAAAGGAAAGCGACTCATCTCATGGCGCTGCTGGCGATTGGTTCGATGCTGCTGTCGGCCTGCGGCGGAAATACACCTAATAACGGTACCTCGGCGAATGGCGGGACGGACGAAACGCAAAACAGCGCTTCAACCGGAGCGCCATCGGAAACGCCGGCAGGGGACATGAAGCTGCGCATCTTGTCCGCCAACGTAGGCGGAAAAACGCCGGAGGAGAACGCCAAATTTGAGCAGGAAATCAAACGGTTAACGGGTATCGACGTGACAATTGAGCGCCCGGCCAGCGACTATGACCAAAAGGTGCTGACAGCGCTAGGTTCCGGTGAGAAATACGACCTCATCGAAGGCAGCGACCTCGGCAAGCTGAACAGCTTCGTCGAACAAGGCGCGCTGACTAACTTAACGGATTTCGTGCAAGGTTCGAGCCAATTGTCAGATCCAAGCGTCGTTCCATCCGCGGAATGGGATCAACTGAAAGGTCAAGACGGTAACATCTACGCCGTATTCTCCAAGTTTCAAGGCGGTACGATGCCGATCGGCCGCAAGGACTGGCTGGACAAGCTGAACCTGCAGGAGCCCAAAACGCTTGACGACTATTATAACGTGCTGAAGGCGTTCAAGGAGCAGGACCCGGACGGTAACGGCAAAGCCGATACATACGGGCTTAGCACCTCCGGCCTGTATGATATTCAAGGCTTCATGAGCGCGGCCGGGTTGAAATATCGTTACGTGCTGAAGGACGGAAAACGGACGATTCCGTATGCGTCGGATGCGGCAATCCCGATGTACGAATGGTTTGCTAAGCTGACTAAGGAAGGCATCATGGACCCGAACTTCGTCACGAACGATACGGGCAAGATGCGCAACCTGTTCCTGACCGACCGCGTCGGCATGGTCACGTATTGGGATGCCTGGGTCGGGATGTTCAACAGCACGCGGAAGGAAGCCGACCCGAACACCACGTTTGAGGCCAAAGCTTTGGCCAGTGCAACAGGACCGGATGGCAGCCTGCTGATGCGCCGCGGGGATCCGGACTACTGGATGATGCCAGTGAATGCCGAGCACCCGGATGCGGCGAAGAAGTTCTTGGAGTTTTGGCACACCGAAGCGGGAATTACGTTGGGCAGCCTGGGGATCGAAGGCGATGATTACACGAAGGACGGCGACCAGTACACACTGACTGCGACTGGCAAAGAGCATAACATGGACCACGGCGTACCGTTCTGGTACAACGAAACCGTGAAGCCGCCGTTCGGCAAGCTGCCGGGGGTTCAAGAAGCGCAGGATCTGGTCAAGCAGTACGCCACTTTGGAGCTGTCCTTGCCGGAGTGGGCCGACGCAGAGAAAATCGTGCAGAATTACGCCCTGAAGGCCATGTCCGGAGAAATGACGGCGGCTGATGCGGTGAGCCAAATGCAGAAGGAACTGAAAGCAGCTAATCTCATCGACGAATAGGCCAAAGATAGGATGTGACGATAACCATGAAAGCTCTTCGAAAACATGCAGCTTTATATCTCATGATGATCCCGGTAGCCATCTATTTTCTCATCTATGGTTATTATCCGCTCGTTAAAGGGCTGCAGGTCAGCTTTCAGGATTATCGACTCATGGGGGACGGTCCATATGCCGGGCTTGCGAATTATTCGCAGGTCTGGCATGACCCGTTCTTCTGGAAGTCGCTGACGAACACACTGGTGATCGGGGGAGGCATCCTGGCTTTCGGTTTTGTCGCTCCTCTGGTGCTAGCGTTGTCCTTAAACGAAGTGCTGCATGCCCGTTTCAAAAAAACAGCCCAAATGGTGCTCTACATTCCTCATTTACTGTCCTGGGTAATCGTCGGGGGAATCTGGATTTTCCTGCTGTCTCCCGATACCGGGCTGGTTAATCTATTGCTGCAGCGCTGGGCAGGCATGCCGCCGATTCATTTTCTGGCTGAGTCATTTTGGGCCCGCTTGGTGATGATCCTCGTGGCGACCTGGAAGGACATGGGCTATAACTGTATCTTGTTCATGGCCGGGATCGTGACGATTAATCCGTCTCTCTACGAAGCGGCGCGCATGGATGGGGCATCCCGTTGGCAGCAGGTTCGTTACGTAACGCTGCCCCAGTTACTGGGAACGATGAAGGTTGTTTTGCTGCTGAATACGATGGGCGTGTTGCGGATCTTTGATCAGGTATTTGTGCTGCGCAATCCATCTACCGCTCCGGATGTCGATGTATTGATGGTGTATACGTTTGAAAAAGGGATCATGAACATGCAGGTCGGCGTAGCCGCAGCCGCCAGCTTTCTGGTACTGCTGTTCACCCTGGCGCTGACGTTGGTCGTGCGCAAATTAACCCGATTTGACGAGGTGGGATAACGATGGGGAGCGAACGCTTCGAACGTTTGGGTTGGAAAAATAAATGGTTTGACGCCATAAATCTGCTTTTTCTGCTGCTGATGATGCTTGTGATGGTCGTTCCTTTTCTCAACGTGCTAGCTTTGTCGTTTTCGTCGGGGCTTGCCTCGATGCAGCCGGATATCGTACTGTTTCCGGCGGAGTTCAGCGCGGAGGGCTACCGGACGATTTGGGAGAGCCTTGACCTATGGCGGCCGTTCCTGAACAGCGCGATCGTTACCGTAGTCGGAACGATCCTGCACGTACTGCTGTCTTCGCTGGCAGGGTATGTATTAATCCATCCGCATGTGCCGGGAAAGAAGGGGATGATCACGTTTATTCTGCTAACGATGATGATTCCGCAGGAAGCGGTGCTGATTCCGCTGTACGTGGTAAATAAGGATTTTCATTTAATTAATACGCTGACGGTACTGGTGTTGTCCGGGTTGGTGTCCGGGTTTTCGATCCTGCTGATGCGGAACTTCTTCATGGGCATCCCTTACGAGATTGCCGAAGCCGGCCGAATCGATGGGGCAGGAGACTTCTGGATTTTCGCTAGAATCTATTTGCGTTTGGCCGCGCCTGGACTTGCCACCGTGTCGCTGTTCGAGTTTGTCGGACGCTGGAACATGTTTACGGCACCGCTCATTTTCATTAACGACAGCATGAAGTATACGCTGCAGGTCGCGCTGAAGTCGATCATCATCGATACGAGCAGCGTGTCGAGCAATTATCTGGTGACGACCAACGTAAAGATGGCCGGCATCGTGATCGCGATTCTCCCGCTGATTGCGGTATACCCGTTTGTGCAGCGGTTTTTCATGAAGGGCATCATGTTGGGAGCTAGCAAGGAATAGAAAGGATGCTGCTAGGTTATGGCAAAGAATCGGTTGGAGCACCAAGTTCAAATTCAGCTTGTTCAAGAGCAAGAACGGAGTTATCCGGAGGTCGCCTTTTCCGTTCCGGAAGAGGCGGAGTCCATCGAAGTTCAATATCGCTACGAAAAAAACGATCGTTCCGTGGTCGACCTTGGCTTGCGTTCACCGGACCGGATCATCGGTTGGAGCGGCGGGGCGCGGAACGGTTTTCAGATAGGTTTAGAAAAAGCAACCCCCGGTTATTTGGCCGGACCCATCCATCCAGGAGAATGGGCGGTGCTGCTAGGTGCCTATCGGGTCCCTGACGAAGGGATACTGGTAGAGGTTGAGATCACGATTACTTTAAAGCATCCGCATTGGCTTAAAGGCGACTTGCACGCCCATACCGTTCACAGTGACGGAAGCTATACAGTCAGCGAGGCACTGGCCTCCTGCCGGGAGAAAGGACTCGATTTCCTCGCGCTCACCGATCACAACACCGCTTCGCAAAATCGCTTTTCAGTGGCGCAGGAGGAAACGTTGCTGCTGATCCCCGGCGTGGAGATGACTAGCTATAAAGGCCATGCCAACCTGCTCAGGCATCCGGACGCGTTGACAGATTTCCGCGTGTTGACTCCGGAAGCAGCGGCCAAGGAGCTCCGGCAAGCACAAGAGAAAGGCGCGCTAGTCTCGCTGAATCACCCGTTCTGCCCGGACTGCCCATGGGAGCTTGGCTTCGACGTACCTTTCGATGCGATTGAGGTGTGGAACGGGCCGTGGCGGGAGCTCAACGAAACGGCGGTGGCCTGGTGGCAGCAGCGCCTTGCCGAAGGCCGGCGCATCGTGGCTGTCGGCGGCAGCGATACGCACCGAGACGATCCGTTCGTCCGGCACGGAGTGCCAACGGCGCATGTATACGTCGCTGAGGAGACGGTTGCGGCAGTGCTTGACGCCGTAAGGCGTGGTGCGGTGGTGCTGTCTATGGGGCCCGACGATGCCTTCATCACGTTGACGGCCGACGGGGTCGGCGTAGGCGATGAACTGGAGGCAGCGCCCGGACGGGTCGATGTAGAGCTGTTGATCACGATTCGCGGTGCACAGGGAGATCGCGTTAGCCTATGGTCGAACCACGGCCTGGAGCAGGAATGGACCGTGGAGGGGGGCGAGCGAAACCTCGTTTGCCGAATGCCAGCGGATCGGTTGTTTTACCGTGTGGAAGCGCGGCGATACTTGCTCGAGTGGGACCTTGAGGTCATGACTTGCCTGACCAATCCGGTCTATATCGCGCAGGGAACCGTAGGCGAGTCCGTATGAAGCCGGCGATCACGGATCCCCATCACGTATCCGGCAATACGACAATGTTGGACCGTCCTGCCAAGGCGCTGTTATCGGTCAACGCGCTGAACGCGTTAGGGAACGCCTTGTCCAACATCTTTATCAATGTATACTGGTACAAATTGACGAATGATATGTCGCAAACGCTGCTGTTCAACCTGGCTTCGTATTTGGTTTGGCTGCCGGCATTCGTAGCAGCCGGCTGGCTCAGTAAGCGCGTGGACCGCACGAAACCGCTGTGGATTGGCAGCGTGGTGCAAATGCTGTTCTACGTCGTCGTTCTCTTGTCGGGAAGCGAATCGCCGCAGTTCCTGTTGCCGCTCGGACTGATGTACGGGATCGGCCAGGGCTTCTACTGGATGTCGATGAACGTCTTATCCATCGACGTGACCGAAGCGGGTAACCGCAATTGGTTCAACGGCATCAACGGCGCGGCTGGCGCGCTGACGGGCATGGCCGGGCCGCTGATCGCCGGTGCGCTGGTCGAATCCCTGCCGTCGATGGCTGGCTACGCCGCCGTATTCCTTGCAAGCCTGCTGTGCTTCGCGCTGTCGCTGGGGGCGGCGCTGTTGCTGCCGAAACAGGCCGCTGCCGGCGTTTTTGAATGGCGCAGCCTGTTTGGGGTGCTGCGACATCGAGAGTGGCGCCACCTGAGCTGCGCCTTTGTTGGCGTAGCCTTTCGCGACGGTGTACTGACGATCGCGATTTGGCTCTGGGTGTTCCTCGCGACCGGCAGCGAGAACGCCACCGGCCGGTTTGCTTTCGCCACGACGTTGCTCTCCGTCGCCAGCTTCTACCTGATCGGCCGCTTCGGCCACGATCGTTACCGTTGGCGTTACCTCGTCCTCGGCGCTCTGTTGATGGGGGTGTCCCTGCTCGGGATCACCGCGCATCTGGCGGCCTGGACGCTGGTATTGTACGGCGTGATCAGCGCGGTCGCCCGGCCGTTCTTCGACACGCCGTTTAATACGCTAACCTTTAATGCGGTGAGCCGATGGGACCAGGGTGGTCGTCTTCGTATCGAGCTGATGGTTTGGCGAGAAATGGCACTAAGCGCCGGGCGAATCTCCGGCGTTGCGCTGCTATTCGGAATCTATCGGCGAGGAACAGAAGGGCTGGAGACAAGTTTATCGTTGTTCCTCGTTGTCGTTATTGCGATGGGCCTGCTGCCGCTCCTTTTTATCCGGCGAGCGATGAAGGACCAAGGGAAGGTGATAGAAAAATAGAAGATAGATCCTATGTGGCCCCTTCCCAATCCCCTCTGTGCACCCCTTTGCATGATTATCCCGTACGATCAGGCTCAGAGTAATCGAGCTAACTGACAGGGAGCAAAGAAGCCGCCGCCGCTGGATGATAACTTCAGAAATTAGGTAGCTGATAAGGAAGTTGAAAGGCAATTAGCCATCCCCGCTGTTGTCAAGTTGCTACATATCAGGCTACAGCGGAAAGAGGGCGGCTCGGATGATGCATGATCAGTTGAGAATAAGGAATTGCCGGAATTGCCACACACAGGCATAGCAATTTCTCGTGCATCGCCTCTCTCGCACCGAGCAAGTACAGTCGGCGGCGTAAGGTATACTCGTTCAAATACGCCTGCAAATGCTTTGGTCCCAAGGCTATATATGTACTCTTCAAAGACACCCATGCTTCTCTGACTACTTTCCGCAAGGGTGAATACAGTTGAAAGGCCAGAGGAAACGAATGCACTTCGGATATACGGGCATCCACATGATCATTGATGAAAGCGGTGAGTTCATGACGGGTTGCCCTATTTTCCCTTCCACGCTTATGAGGGATTAGCTGGATTTTGACCTGTTCCGGCTCCCCCGACTCCGTCACCGTACAGCCAGCTATAACAGCCGAGGCATGGGGTTGGGAAAGCTTACACCGGGATGGATCGTAACCATATGTATCGCTATTCACCTTCACATCCCCGCTCAATATCTCGCGGGCGTCGAATTCGCCAACGGCATGGCGTATTTTGTGCAGCATCAACCAAGCGGTCTTGTAAGTAACCCGAATGACCCGGTGCAACCGCATTGCAGAGATCCCATCCGGGAGCAGGAACAATTCCAGGGCGTGAAACCACTTCAACAGTGGAAGGCGCGTTCCTTCAAAAATGGTGCCAACCAAAGCCGAAGTTTGATGCGCGCACTTTCCGCACTCGAATAGGGGGATACGCCGGGAGGTCAATTGGCTGCAACGCGTGTAGGCACATCTCGGGCAGACAAAGCCGTTCGGCCACTTCATCGCGATCAGCGCCTCCATACAGTCCTGCTCACGATTATAACGGTGTAATGGTTGAACAATGATTCCTGTATTAACCTCCATATTGACGTCCCCCTCCATTAATTTATGCGTACATACGTTCTCGCCATTAGTTAAATTATACCAAACATGTGTTCTTATTTCAAGTTAAAAATCAGGGGAATAATCCCTCTTCTTTTCTTTTTTTCCAATCCCCGCCATCCTTGGCGCCCTGATCGATAGGGATAATCATGCAAAGGGGGAACAAAGGTAGGAGCGGAGGACCGGGAGGCGGAGGAGTGGCAGAGTCCTCGACCTCATTTCCTGCGCCAGGCCATGAAATATAAGGGGCGCTTCCCGATGACCGAAGGGGTATGCAGCCATTTGACGATTCGAGTGGACAACCATTGGCAGAGTAAGGCTTGAATGATGATTTTCCAATCGATAACGATAGCCGTCAGAAGAAAAATGCCGCCGTTCATCCAAAACAACGCAGATCCAGGGTTGATCCTCTTCCGCTTGGCGATGGCGAGCGCGACGAAGCCGATTCCGCCGTTCGTCACCCGTTCTCGAAACAGGATGGAAATGCCGATACCTAGAAAGAGAGAACCAATGAACAAGTTAATCCATACGTTGGCAAAGGGGCTATGGAAGTAAACGTCAAAATAATTAACGGATACCGAGGTCACCGTGATGACCATGATGGTCCCGATTGCGCTGATCCGCCCCAAGTAATGGACGGCGAAGAGGAGAAAGGAGATATTGGTCAGCCATAAGCCAAGGCTCATTGGCATCCCGAACCAGTAGTTGAGCAGCACGGCAATCCCTGCGCCACCGCCGGAGGGGATCGAATGGGGAAACAGGAATACTCCCATGGCGAAGCCTTGAATTAAGGAGCCTGCAAAGATATGGGAACTCTTTTGCCATAAACGGCGTAGAAAATAAGCCCGGACCGGGGCGCGATTTGTCGACACTTAAATCATCCTTCAGGAAGATGGAATGGCAGGCTAGTCCTGCTTGTACAGCCTATGCGCCTAAACAGGCAGGCATGCCAAAGACACATCCGCGATCCATGTTTTGTTGCCGGAGAAAAAGGGTTTATGGGGTGAAATATGGAATAAAAGGGATATACATAACAGGGTGAAACCCAATCAGCCGATGAAGGGGGAGCGCGCATGACCATTCTGAAAGATATTATTCTTCAGCTCTTCTTTGCCCATATGCCGTTTGTCATGTATAGCGTGTATTATCGTGATCAGTCCAAGAATTACACGCAAAAATTTATTGCGATCACTAGCATGATTTGTTTGTTCATTTCCATGACTTTCGGGGCTAGCGTGGTCAGCGGCTATTTTTACGACATTAGGTATACTATCATGTTTTTTGGTTTGATCTTTGGAGGCTTGCAGACGGGGTTCGCTCTCTTGGCGGAATTTGTTCTGTTCCGTTTATATATCGGGGGCGACGGTACGTTTATTGCGATGGTGATCATGTTGGTGACGTTCCCGGGTTCTTACCTGCTTTACCGTATTTACCGGAAGTCCGAACGGAAATCACTGGTTTTATTACTGGCTGGTGTGTTCTTCTCCGTAACGCCTCTGTTGTTCGTTTATCTGGAGAATCCGCAATCGGTCATCCGTAACTTGAGCTTTCACTTATTAGTCATTCCGATGCAGAACCTGGTTGGCTGCTGGCTGCTGATTACTCTGTTCAGAAAAGCGGTCACTGATAAAGAGTTGTTCATTAGCTATGCGCAAAATGAGCGGGTGCGGGCGATCAGCCACGTTGCGGCTTCGCTGGTCCATGAAGTGCGGAATCCACTGACTGCGGTGAAGGGATTTCTCACGCTGATTCGCGATGGCGTAACGGACCGCGGGCGGATTGAGCGCTACATTGAAATCTGCATGAGTGAAATTGCCCGGACGGAATACATACTGTCCGAGTATCTGGCCATTTCCAAGCCGATTGGCGATAAGCAGGAGCCTACCGACCTTGAGGAGTTGCTGCGGATCACGAAGGATGTCATGAGTCCGTATGCCAATATGCACAACGTGCTGCTCGAAATCAGCCATCCTCCGGAGACGGTGTGGATTCTAGCCAATCCCGATAAAATGAAGCAAGTGCTCGTAAATTTTATCAAAAATGCCGTTGAAGCGTGCGCCGAAGTGTCGCATGCCCGCGGCAAGGTTACTTTGCGGCTGCAGATCGCAGCTCGCAAGGTCACGTTAACCATTCAGGATAACGGAATCGGCATGACCGAAGAACAGGCCAAACGGCTGGGTTCGGTCTATTTTTCCACCAAATCCTCCGGGACGGGACTCGGCATGACCTTCTCCTACCAAGCCATTCTCTCCTTTGGCGGAACGGTGAACGTACAAAGCGAACCCGGCGCGGGGACGAAGTTTACGATCCAATTGCCGATTTATACCCGAGACGTGGAAGAAGCAAGGGAGGCTGTTGAAGCATGAGCAGGCAAGGCGGAGAACTTGTGGTGAAAATCGTGTTGTTCGTATTCTTATCCGGCGTGTTTATATTTCTCGGATTTTTTGCCGGATTGATCGTTTCTATTTCGGGCGGCGCGATATTCTACGCGCCACTGGTGCTGATCGCGACAGCTGTAGGGGTCCTATTTCTGGCCTTCTTCTTGTTCTTGCCAACACGTCACCGGCGCAAGTTGTACGTATCGATGCTTGCAATCGTCGTCTTGGGAGGCTTGACGACGGCGGGTTACGAGATCCGCGAGGCGTATCATCACCGGATTCCGGTCGTCAGCGACCAGGAGGTGAACATGGAGCCGTACCGGCCGTTCGGGGATACAGGCAAGCTGGCATTGTTGCCGGAACCGTCGGAATTGACATTGACGAAGGATCTGCCGCGGATGGACGGGGCAACGGCACTTTATCCGCTGTATGCCGCGTTTGCGCAGGCGGTGTATCCGCGCCAAGAATACGATCTTTATCAAAGTGAAGTCATGGTGAATACAACGCCCGTGGCTTATAAGAATCTCATCGAAGGCCAAGCGGATATCATCTTTGTCGCTGCGCCGTCGGAAGGTCAAAAGGCTGCCGCCCGCAAACAAGGCAAGGAATTGAAGTTCACCCCTATTGGCCGTGAAGCGTTCGTTTTTTTTGTCAACGCCTCCAATCCGGTGTCCGGATTGACGACGGAGCAAATTCGCGGGATCTACTCGGGAGAAATCACCCGCTGGAGCGAAGTGGGGGGGGACGGGGGGAGCATCCGAGCGTTTCAGCGGCCGGAGGATAGCGGAAGTCAATCGATGCTGGTCCGGGTGATGGACGGCCGGGAGCTGGCCAAACCTCCCAAGGAGGATGTCGAATCCGGGATGGGCGGCATCATTTCGCGGACCGCGGATTACCGCAATTACAAAAACGCGCTCGGCTACACCTTTCTGTTTTATGCTACCGAGATGGTGCGAAACGGGAATATCCGCCTGCTGAGTATTGACGGCGTGAAGCCGGAGCGGGCGACGATCGCCAGCGGCGAATACCCGTTAGCGGCGGAGTTCTACGCGGTAACGGCAGGCAGCGACAATCCGAATGTGGAGAAGCTGATCGATTGGATTTTGTCCCCACAAGGTCAGTCTTTAGTGGAGCAAACGGGTTATACCCCCCTCTTTCCCTAGAACATATTGACACTCGAATTCTGGATCGATAAACTAAAAAATAGGAATTAGCACTCTGTCCCTCAGAGTGCTAATATATTGTTAGACAAGTTACCCCATGCGGCGAAAGGAGATTTGTTTCATGGCGAAAAAGCAGTTTAAAGCCGAATCGAAAAGATTGCTGGAAATGATGATCAACTCGATTTATACGCAGCGGGAGATTTTCCTGCGCGAGCTGATTTCAAACGCCAGCGATGCCATCGATAAAATTTATTACCGGGCGTTAACCGATGACCAGTTGGTGTTTAACAAGGACGATTACTTTATCAAGATCCAGGCGGACAAAGCAACCCGTACCTTGATTATTTCCGATACCGGTATTGGGATGACGAAGGACGAGATGGAGAACAATCTAGGCATTATCGCAAACAGCGGCTCGTTTGCATTCAAAAACGAGAATGAGCTGAAGGACGGCCATAACATCATCGGGCAGTTTGGCGTGGGCTTCTATTCCGCGTTCATGGTCGCGGACGTGGTTACCGTCATCAGCCGGGCGCTGGGCTCGGATGAAGCCTATAAGTGGGAGTCCCGGGGGGCTGACGGATATACGATTGAGTCGTGCGAGAAGGCGGAGGTCGGCACAGACATTATTTTGCAGATCAAAGAGAACACCGAAGACGATCAATACGACGAATACCTCGAGGAATACCGGCTGAAGTCGATCGTGAAGAAATATTCCGATTTCATCCGTTACCCGATCAAAATGGACGTCACGAGCAACCGGCCGAAGGAAGGCAGCGAAGGCGAATACGAGTCGTATACGGAAGAGCAGACCGTGAACAGCATGGTGCCGATCTGGCGCAAGAACAAATCCGAGCTGACGGACGAGGATTATGAGAACTTTTATATGGAAAAACGTTACGGATTCGACAAACCGGTATCGCATATCCATATCAAGGCGGATGGCGCGGTCGTGTACAATGCGATTTTGTACATTCCGGAGACGACGCCGTTTGACTATTACACCAAGGAATACGAAAAAGGGCTGGAGCTGTATTCAAACGGCGTGCTGATCATGAACAAATGCGCCGACCTGCTGCCGGACTATTTCAGCTTCGTCAAAGGGATGGTGGATTCCGAGGATCTCTCGCTTAACATTTCGCGGGAAATGCTGCAGCATGACCGTCAGTTGAAGGCGATCGCGAAAAATATTCAGAGCAAGATCAAGAGCCAATTGCAGACGCTGCTCAAGGATGGGCGCGACAAATACGAGAAGTTTTACGCTTCATTTGGCCGTCAACTGAAGTTTGGCGTGTACAACGACTATGGGATGAACAAGGACGTGCTTCAGGATCTGCTGCTGTTCACTTCGTCCAAGGAGAAGAAGCTCGTCACGCTAGATGAATACGTCTCCCGCATGCCGGAGGACCAAAAGTATATTTACTATGCCGCCGGCGAATCGGTGGAACGTCTGGAGAAGCTGCCGCAAACCGAGCTGGTGCTTGATAAAGGGTACGAGATTCTGTATTTCACCGACGATATCGACGAATTTGCGATCAAGATGATCATGAAATACAAGGACAAGGAATTCAAGTCGGTGTCGAGCGGCGACTTGGGGATCGAAGCCGAGGCTTCCGAAGACAAAACCGATGCGGACGAGAACAAGGAATTGTTCGCGGCGATGAAGGAATTGCTGGCGGGCAAGGTGAAGGAAGTCAAAGCATCCAAACGCCTGAAATCGCATCCGGTCTGCCTATCGACGGAAGGCGAGCTGACGATCGAGATGGAAAAGGTGCTGAATGCGATGCCTGGCGCGGACGGACAGTCGGTTAAGGCGGACAAGGTGCTGGAGCTCAACGTGAACCATGACGTGTTCCAGTCACTGAAGAAAGCTTACGACAGCGATAAGGAGAAGCTGGCTTTGTACACGAACCTGTTGTACAATCAAGCGCTCTTGATCGAAGGATTGCCGGTCAGCGACCCGGTTGAATTTACGAACGACATTTGTAAAGTGATGCTGTAAGCGGGCAGGGGCCCGAGAGGATGGGAACCACCTTCTTGCGAAAAAGGCGAGAGGGTGGTTCTTTTGTTTTTGGCTTGGAATGTGCCATCATGAGGGTGGGGGCGATAAGTAGTGTTTAATGATTTCAAACTCGTGGCCGAGGCGCCGGTGTATGTGCAGGTGAAAAATTATATCAAACGTCTGATGATGCAAGGGGCTTTGCAGGCGGGTCAACGGCTTCCGTCGACACGGGAGCTGGCCGAGCTGCTAGGGGTTAGCCGGGGCAGCATCATTGCCGCTTACGAGGCATTAACCGACGAAGGACTCGCATACGCGGTTACGGGAAAGGGGAGCTTCGTGGCCGAGGTGTCCACACCAGGGGCACATGCCATCCCGGCCTGGCGAATGGATTGGCATGAACGAATGAACCGGCAAGCCCGGCTGTCCGTGGAGCTCGACCATATGAAACGCAGCTGGCCCGGCCTGCGGGCGGGTAAAGGCAAGATATTGTTTACGAGCATCGCCCCTGACGAGCAACTGTTTGATCTGGAGAACGTAAAACGCGCTTTTTTGGATCGGATGGCAGTGGAAGGCCGTGTCCTGTTGAACTATGGTTACGCCAAAGGATATAAACCGCTCATTGATGATTTGCTTAAATATATGGAACACAAAGGCGTGGATCTAACGGGCAAGGATATGCTGATCACCAGTGGATTTACCGAAGGGCTGGACATCGTCCTGTCGGCGATCGGGCGGGATGGCGGTGCGGGCGGGCGCATGCTATGCGAAAATCCGACGCACCAGACCGCAATCAAAAATTTGCGGCGGCACGGGTTCGAGATCTCCGGCATTCCGATGGAACCGGACGGCCTGGACTTGGCTGCACTGGAACGGGAACTCAACAAGCATGCGTTCGACGGCGCGTTTCTGGTGCCGTCCTACCACAATCCAACCGGCATCGTGACGTCCGCCGAGAAACGGCTGGCCCTGCTGGAGCTGCTTGGCCGCTACCGCGTACCGATCATTGAGGACGGCTTTAATGAGGAGTTGAGGTACTCTGGTTCCCATGTTGCCCCTTTGATCGCGATGGCAGGGCAGGGGAACGGGGTGGTGTACCTGGGGAGCTTCTCCAAGGTGTTGTTTCCGGGCATTCGCGTCGGTTGGGTGCTGGCGGACCGGGAACTGATCGAGGTGCTGGAGAGCGTCAAGCGGGCGCGCAGCATTCATACTTCGACGCTGGACCAATCACTGCTGTATCAATATTTGCTGAACGGCAACCTGGAGAAATATTTGAAACGGGCCCGGACCGAATACCGGCGAAAATACGAATGGACGAAAGCCTGCTGCGAACGGGAGGTGCCGTATTCCCGGCTGTCAGGCAGCGGGGGCTTACATTTGTTCCTGGAGTTTCCGGACGGGTTCGATACGTGGGAGTTGCTGGAGCTTTGCGCGAA
Source organism: Paenibacillus rhizolycopersici (assembly GCF_014947195.2). NCBI lineage: Bacteria > Bacillati > Bacillota > Bacilli > Caryophanales > Paenibacillaceae > Paenibacillus > Paenibacillus rhizolycopersici. Next base: position 185,214 of record NZ_JADCNN020000001.1, read on the forward strand.
TCAGGGCGTGTTGTTTACGCCCGGAGATATGTTTTACGTGGACGGCAGGGGAAGGAACACGATGCGGATCGGTTTCTCGCGCGTGTCAGAGGAGGACATCGAGAGGGGAATTCGCTTGATCGGCGAAATGGCCTCGAAGCTGCTAGGGGATCAGAATTAGCTGCGGATCGCTTGTTTGCGGCTTGGACTTAAACAACGGTTGAAGGAGAGGAATCGGATGAAAGTAGGGGTAATTATGGGCGGCGTCTCCTCGGAACGCGAGGTTTCGCTGATGACGGGGAAGGAAATCGTGGGGCGGCTGAATCCAAACAAGTATGATGTGGTGCCGATTGACGTGACGAGACGGGAGGAATTAATCGACCGGGTGCGGGGTATCGACTTCGCTTTGCTTGCGCTGCATGGTGCGTTTGGCGAGGATGGTACGGTGCAGGGCGTGCTGGAGACGCTAGGGATTCCCTACTCCGGCAGCGGCGTATTATCCAGCAGCTTGTGCATGGATAAGAACCTGACGAAGCGGCTGCTAAGGGCCGAAGGCGTGATTACGGCGGACTGGGCCTATCTGGACCGGGCTAGATTGGCCGACGGATCGTGGGAAAACGAGGTGGCGGGACTCGCGTATCCCCTCTTCGTCAAGCCGAATGCGGGAGGCTCCAGCATTGGCGTACAGCGCGTCGACCGGCCGGAGTTGTTGCGCGGTGCGCTTACGGAGGCGTTCCGTTGGGACGCATCCGTGATCGTCGAGTCTCTGGTAAACGGCCAAGAGATCACCTGTCCAATCCTGGATGGGGAGCTGCTTCCGGTGTTGGGCATCCAGGCCAATGGGGCGGAGTGGTTCGACTACGAAGCCAAATACAGCGACGGCGGGGCGGAGGAGCGGCCGATAACCTTGCCGTCCGACGTAGAAATGCGGGTCCGGGAGTCGGCGCTGGCCTGCTATCGGGTGCTGCAATGCCGTGTGTATGCCCGAGTCGATATGATCCTCCAAGACGGCATCCCTTACGTGCTTGAGGTGAATACGCTGCCGGGGATGACGGCGAACAGCTTGCTTCCCCGCAGCGCCGCAGCCGCCGGTATGAGTTACGGCGAACTGCTCGACCGGATCATCGAGCTGTCGCTGGTCGAGCGGGGCAGCGGTGTTCCTGCCCTTCATTCTTTATAGACGCGCTGCCGACACAAAAAGAGACCCGCCGCAAAGGAACGGATCTCTTGGATCAAGCAAGTTGCTGCGAAGGTCGCCTAGTTGGCGGGGTTCCCGGCCAGCTCCAGCACCTGCTCGACGGGGACGTACTCGAAGTGCAGGTCTCGTGCGACGGAGGCGTACGTAATCGCGCCGCCGGCGACGTTGACTCCTTTGCGCAGCGCGGCTCGTTCGCTAAGCGCCGCGTAAAGACCCTTCGAGGCGATCTCCAGCGCGTAAGGCAGCGTGGCATTGGCCAGCGCCAGCGTCGAGGTGCGCGGCACCGCGCCCGGCATGTTCGCCACGGCGTAGTGGACGACGCCATGCTTCACGTAAGTCGGATCGGAGTGGGTGGTGATCCGGTCGACCGTCTCGAAAATGCCGCCTTGGTCGATGGCTACGTCCACCACGACCGAGCCGGGACGCATTGCCTTCACCATGCTTTCCGTGACTAGCTTCGGCGCTTTGGCGCCGGGGATCAACACCGCACCGATCACCAGGTCGGATTCGCCAACCGCCTCGGCGATGTGCTGCGGATTGGACATCAACGTCTGTACGCTTGCGCCGAAGATGTCTTCCAACTGCCGCAGACGATCCGCGTTCAGATCGATGATCGTCACGTCGGCGCCCAGGCCGATGGCTACCCGGGCCGCATTCGTCCCGACGACGCCTCCGCCGATGATCGTCACCTTGCCGCGCTTGACGCCAGGCACACCGCCCAGCAGGATGCCTTTGCCCCCCTGCGGCTTCTCCAGAAACTGCGCCCCGATTTGCACCGACATCCGCCCGGCGACTTCGCTCATCGGCGTTAACAGCGGCAGCGTTTTGTTCACTTCGACCGTTTCGTAAGCGATGGCCGTGACGCCATGGTCCTTTAGCGCCTGGGTCAGCTCCGGCTCCGGAGCCAAATGCAAATACGTAAACAGGATCAAGCCTTGTCGGAAAAAGCCATACTCCGACGGCTGCGGTTCCTTTACCTTCATCACCAGGTCGGCGGACCAAGCATCCGCCGCGCCCACGATCACCTTGGCCCCGGCGGCCGCGTATTCCGTATCTTCAAAGCCGCTGCCGGCCCCGGCGTTCGTCTCGATCAACACCTGATGTCCCGCGTTCACCAGCGAGTAGACGCCCGAAGGGGTCAGGGCCACCCGGTTTTCATTGTTTTTGATTTCTTTCGGCACTCCAACGATCATGATGTTTCCTCCTCCGTCAATTTTGCTGACGACGATTCCGGCATAAAGCCTATTTTGTCCAGAAATCGGCTAAACCTGTCAATAGATTTGACATCAGTATAGGACAGGAACGGCAGGTTTTGTTTGTGGAGATCGAAGAAAAAAAACCGCCGTGTTTGTGAAATTTCACAAATCGCGGCTGTCGCCGAAACGCTCGGCTTTCAGGTCCAGGTACAACGTTACTTTTTGCTCCATGCTGGCCAGGTCAATCCGGCCGATTTCGGCGATTCGTTTCAGCCGGTAATTCAACGTATTCGCATGAATGTGCAGCGCATCGGCGGCCGTCTTGGCATTGCTGTCATACGTCAAAAAAACTTCCAGCGTATGCAGCAGCTCGCTGTGGTGCTCCGAATCGTACGTACGCAACCTGGCCAGCGGGGCGTTAACGTTGCTTCGCTTCCGCGTTTCCTGCCAGATAAGCGGCAGATAGCGACAGTAACCGAGATCGCCGTACATTGCCAAGTCGCCCGTTTCCGAGGGGAACCGCCGTTTCACCTGAAGCAGGAGCAACGCCTCGCGGTAGCTGTCCTCCAGCCGTCCATATTCGCTATAGAGACAACCGCTGGCCAGTCCGTCATAATCCGCTTTGAAAAAGGAACGCAAGTTCCGCTGGAGAAGTTGGAGTTGGCCTGCGATTCCCTCCATGGAGCCCGCCACGATCGGGGCGCACAGCAGGATCACTTGATTTTTATCGACGGCTCGCAGCACGACCCGGCTGTTGCTGCAGATGGAGGCGAATTTCTCCAGCGCCTGTTGCTGCCAGGGTTCCTTAACTTCGGCGGCAAACTGCAGGATGACCACATGGAATTGCAGGGGGAGAGCGATTCCGATCCGGTGGGCCTTATCCCGGATGAGGGCTTCATTGGTTAGGTGCCCGGTCAGCAGTTGCCAGAAAAAATCCCGATGCGCCTCGTCTTCTTTATGGCGCTGGAGCTGCCATTGCGCCATTTTCGTGCGGGCGGCTCGGGCCGCTTTCATTAACAAGGCCATTTCCCGGTCCGAGAAGGGCTTTTCGGTCTCCAGCACCCATATGAACCCGACAACCCGAGTGCCCGAGCGGATGGCGGTCGCGACCCGTTCGCTCAGCCCCACCTCGCTAATCGCGGCGATGCGGATCGGCGTTTCGCTGTCCAGCAGGCGGGGAATGACGCCGTCCCGCCACAAGCTGCCGATGACCTGATCGGGCACGCGGCGGCCGACGATGGTGGCCAGCCTCGCCGCGTCGGTTTCCGGCACGTGCGAGCTGTAGGCGACCAGGCGGTGGTTCGCGTCTTCGATCGTGACCGGACGGCCCAGCGCTTCGCTGATTTTTTCCGCGAGCAGTTCCAGATTGTCGGAGTAAGGTTCGAATGGGTCGTCCTGATCTTCTCGCATGGGGGGGCACCTCCGATACATGGATATTTTCAAAATCATCAATCGATAACGGAAAGAGGTTAAACGCGATGACGACAACGCAAACGAGGATCTTCTCATCCACCGGTTACCGCGATACCTGGGCGGAAGTATCGCTGGATGCGATTGCCCATAACGCGGGCCTGTTTCGTAAACAGGCAGCCGAGGGCTGCAGGGTGATGGCCGTGGTCAAGGCAAACGGGTATGGGCATGGAGCCGTACAGGCGGCGCAAGCCGCGATCCGCGCAGGCGCCGAATACCTGGGCGTTGCCCTCGTCGACGAAGCGCTGCAGCTTCGGGCCGCCGGTATATCACAGCCTATTCTCGTGCTCGGCTACACGCCACCGCATGGGGTGGAAATGGCCGTCCGGCACGGGGTTACCCTCACGGTGTATACCGAGGACGTGCTGCGGGAAGCGATCGCTTGCGCGAGAAAACAAGGGTGCGAGGCCCGCATACATTTGAAATACGATACCGGGATGACCCGGATCGGCTTGCCTTCCGCCGAAGCGGTGATCGGGATGGCCGCACAAGCCGCGGCCGCCTCGCCCTTTGTCGTGCTGGAAGGTTTGTTTACGCATTTTGCCGATGCGGACGGTCCCGATCCGGCGTTTACCATGGAACAATTCGCACGGTTCGAAGCCTGCATCGACGCTTTGGAAGCCGTCGGCCTGCACATCCCGATCAAGCATTGCTGCAATAGCGCCGCGGCCATGCGCTTTCCGTGGATGCATCTCGACATGATCCGGGTGGGGATCGCGTTGTACGGGTTATATCCTTCCGCGCTGCTGCAGCTGCCGGAATATCCGCTGCGGCAGGCGATGCAGCTGAAGTCGAAAATCGCCTCGCTCCAGCGGATCGAACCGGGCCGCACCGTCGGCTACGGCCGGACGTACCGGGCGGCAAAGGAACGAATCATCGCCACCATTCCGGTGGGGTATGCTGACGGCCTGTCGCGGGCGCTGTCCAATCGCGGTTGCGCGTTGGTGCGCCGGCAGCGGGTCCCGATCATCGGCCGGATCTGCATGGATCAGGCGATGCTGGACGTGACCGAAGCGGAAAACGTCCGCGCGGGCGACGAGGTCGTGATCTTCGGCGAAAATGGAGCGGAGGCGTCGATTTCAATCGACGAAGTGGCCGCCTGGATGGGGACGATCAATTACGAAGTCGTTTGTTTGATCGGTTCAAGAGTGCCGCGCGTTTACCCCGACGCTCCACAATTCATGTGATAATAGGTACCATGACTTTGGTATCATAATCCAAGTTTTGGGTTGCGTAAAGAGGAATTTCCTCGGTTTTTCGCGACATACCCCGTGTATGTTATATTACCTAACACAAAACCCCTGCTCTAACAATCAGAGTAGGGGTTTTGCGATGGGAAATGATCAGGTTCGGCGAGTGAATGATAACACGATGTCCTGCGGGTAATCGCCAAAGCCGCTGCCGAAAAGGTTAAGCCCGCGTGGGTTGGCGGCATCCTCGCGAACCTCGAAGCGGACGCGGATCGGCTCGTTGAACGCCAAGCCCAGTCCGGAGATCGCGGTAGGCCCGGCGGAAACGCCGTTGACGAAGCTGCCTTCCGGGGTCACTCGCCATTCGGTAAGCTGTCCGTACTGGGTGCCGCCTTTCCACTTCTCGGATGTCAGCTTGCCCTGGCGCTCGCCAAAATCGCCGGGACTGGTCCAGGTGCCAACCGGCATGCCGTTCACGCTGACCGTAATGTCGGAAGGCCAATCTTCCCGGAACCCCGGGGCCTCGGAACAAACCTCCGCCCGGATGCAGAGTTCCTCCAGCTCTACGCTTGGCGGCAGCGGATTGGCAAAGTAGTATTCGACGTACCCCGCCTCGGCGAACCATAACAGCGCGGCCTCGGTCCGCTCCGGCATGTAAAACGCCCTCGGATCATCCTGAGAGCCGATCAGGCCTGCATCGCGCCCGACCATGCCGCATGGCGGGCTTACCGAGCAGATGGAATACATGCCGATGGGCATATGAATTTCTTCTACATGATGGAGCCCTTCTCCCGGCTGGGTCGGGAGTTCCAGGAGAATGGAGCGGCAGGTAACCGAGCAGATTTTCTCCCGGTTGGCCCCGGGGGAAGAGACGATCAGTTCAGCCTGCTCCAGGATCTGTACGTTGATGGAAATGGTCGGCTGGGCGACGCCAAGCGATTCAGCCAACTGGCTGATGCTCATCGGCTGCCTGCCCAACGCTTCGAGGATGCGGACGCGGACGTCCCCGGACAACGCTTTGGCCACGTCGAGAATCCGGGAGGCCGGATAGCGTTGGGTGTCCTGACGGTACGGTTCACTCATCTAAATATTCCTTTCTTCGAACGGTAGTCAAAAAGTCAAAACACGTATCGGCATCAAACCTGTAGCCAGTGTACCTCAAAAACGTTATATTGTAAATTTATAATATACATTGTGATTATATAATATATGTGCTATCATGGGGGCGAAATGATCCGAATAATCATGTTCCAGTTGAAAAGGAAAGGTGTGCAAACTTGATGACGAAACCATCGTTAACGACCGGAGCGACCGCAATTCCACGCCCGGAGCATCCCCGGCCGGATTGGCAGCGTGCGGATTGGCTTAATCTGAACGGGACCTGGTCGTTCCAGTTCGAGCCGATCGCCGTAGGGCCCGGCACGTCCCGGGAGGATGGAGAAGCAAAGGATTTTTCGGAACGGATCGAGGTGCCGTTTTCCTGGTCTAGCCCGTTGTCCGGCATTGGTAACAACGAAGCCGGCGTCGGCTGGTACCGGCGAACCGTCATCTGGCGGCCGGAAGCGTCCAGGTCGCGGATTTTCCTCCATTTTGGGGCCGTGGATTATCAGTGCGACGTTTGGGTTAACGGTTTCCATGCCGGATCGCACCGAGGCGGATATGGCAATTTCGAGTTTGAAGTGACGGACTGTTGGAACGCGGAGGGGGAGAATACGATCCTGGTTCGCGCGGAGGATGCAGACGGAGACGATCAGGCACGCGGCAAGCAGGGGTACGGCGAGATTCGCGGCATTTGGCAGCCGGTCTGGCTGGAAGCGCGGCCGCAAACCTACGTGCAGAATGCGAAGTTCCACACGTGTCTCGACGGCCAGGTTGAAGTGACGGCCCGCATCATAGCCAAGGAAGCTTCGGCGGCTAAGCTCGCCCTGCGGTTTCAGGACGGGACCGTAGAGCATACGGAAGAATTGACGTTGGTCGCAGGCGAGAATAAGGTCCACCTCTCGTTTAAGGTGGCGGAGCCCCGGCTGTGGAGTCCGGAAACGCCGCACTTGTATGAGGGGGAACTGCGGCTGATGGTTGCCTCCGAGGAAGACACGATCGCCACATATTTCGGCATTCGAGAAATCGGCACCGCCCGATTCGGGCAGCGGGATTACCGCTGGATCACGTTGAACGGAAAGCCGATTTACCTGAATGGCGCGCTGGACCAATCGTTTCACCCGACCGGGTATTTCACCTATCCGACCGACGAGGACATGCGGGACGAAATTTACCTGATGAAGCGACTCGGGCTTAACTTTGCCCGGATTCACATCAAACCGGAAGAACCCCGCAAGTTGTATTGGGCGGATAAGCTGGGGCTGCTCATCATGCAGGATATGCCCTGCTTCTGGGGCGCGCCGGACGCGAAAGCTCGGACATCCTACGAAAGCGAAGCGCGCGAGGTCATCGAGCGGGACTACAATCACCCGTCGATTTTTGCCTGGATCATGTTCAACGAAACGTGGGGGTTAAAATCGGGGAAAGCGGCCGGCAGCTTGACCGGGGATGAATGGGGCAACATGAATTATTTGCCCGAGACCCAGCAGTGGGTTCAAGGGATTTACCGCTGGGCCAAAGAGACGGATCCGACGCGCCTCGTGGAGGATAATTCCGCCTGCAACTGGGACCATGTCGAAACGGACTTGAACACGTGGCATTTTTACGTGAACGGGTACGAGAAGGTGCGTGAGCATATCGGCAATGTGGTGGCCAACACGTATCCGGGGTCGTCGTTTAACTATATCGGCGGGCGAACGCAGACGGACGCGCCCCTGATGAACAGCGAATGCGGCAATGTATGGGGCATCGAGCACAGCGCGGGGGATAGCGACCTGGCCTGGCATTACCATTACATGCTGAACGAATTCCGCCGTCATGATAAAATGTGCGGTTTCGTATTCACGGAGTTTCGGGACGTGACAAACGAATTCAACGGGTATTACCGGCTGGACGGAACGGAAAAAGACTTCGGTTACGGCGGTTTCGTGCCGGGTATGTCGCTTACCGACCTGCATTCGCCGGATTGGATTGTCATCGATGCGCCTCCATCGCAAACGGTCGCCGCCGGGGCGAAGGTGTCTGTGCCCCTGCTTGGCTCCAGCTTCTCAGACCGGTACCACGGCCGCACGCTCCAACTTGTTTGGGAGCTGTGGTACGACGACCTTGGCATCCGCGTCGTGGCGGACCGCGGCGAGCGTGCGATCGCCTGGGAGGATTACGGCGCGGCGGAGCTGGCTCCGCTCGAGATCGCGATGCCTAAGCAGGACGCCGTTGCGGTGCTAGCCTTGCGGCTGGTCGCCGAGGGAGGCGAGACGGTGTCGCGCAACTTCGCTGCGTTCGACGTGCGCGGCGGTGCCACCGCTTCTGACCCCGTCGGTGTGCATACAGTAAGCGTTCCGGTGGGCGGTTTTGCGCAACAGACGTTTGCGCTGCAATGGGAGTCAATTCTAGGAGCGAAGGCGAGCGGCGCGGGCGCGGGCGCCTTCACGTATGAGGTTCGGTTGCCGGACCGGGAGGAGCATGCGCTGATCGGCGACATCGAAATCGCCTTCGAAGCCGGCGCCAAAAGGGTGCTCGCCCGCAACCTCGAAGGCGTCAAAACGCAAGATCACGGGATCGGCTACATGCACGGGGCTTCCGCAGACGTCGAATACAACCCGAACACCTACTACATGACGGATGAAATCCGCCATGAATCCAAGGTGACGGTTTGCATCGACGGCGAGCCTGTCGGAAGCGTGCACCTCCCCGACGATCCGGCGGATGCCCGCGGCATATTGTCTTGGCATTACCAGCCGGTGGACAACCGCTTGGACGAGGCCGGTTCGTACGGGTATCTCTGCCGCATCAAGGTACCTGGGCGCATCGCCGTCAAACTGGATCGCAGCCGCCATTTCCGGCTGGAGCTGCGTGCCGGGGAAGGCGGGCTGGCGCTGTACGGCCGGAACGCCGGGCGCTATCCGCTGGACATTCAGGTACGCTGCCACTAATCCGCAGATTCATTCCCCGTAAGGCGAGAGACCGTCCGTTTATTCCCGGACGGTCTTTTGCGTATGAGACGAGCGACATGCGCCATACCGTTACGTCGATATTCTCTTGCACGCATTGCCCAATCGGTCTAGAATTGGGCATGAGATCTGATAAATTTAAATCCAAACATCGCAGGAGCGTGAGAGGATGAAGTACAGAAGGTATGGGACGACCGGCAAGCAGGTGTCGGAAATCGGCTTTGGCGCTTGGCAGCTCGGCAATAAGCAGGATTGGGCGTCGATGGAGGACGAGGTGGCTGTCCGTCTGGTGCATGAAGCGCTGGACCTCGGAGTCAACTTTTTTGATACCGCTCCCAATTATGGTCAAGGCAAAAGCGAGGTGTTGCTCGGCAAAGCCCTGGAAAGAAAACGCGAGAAAGCGGTCATCAATACGAAATTTGGCCATTCCCCGGAAGGGACGGATTATTCGGCGGCCCAAATTCGAAATTCGATCGAACGCAGCTTAATGCGGCTGCAGACTGATTATGTCGACTCCGTATTGATCCACAACCCCCCGTTCGACCACCTGGACGGCAAATATGGCCACTATCAGGTGCTGGAGGATCTTAAGGCAGAAGGCAAAATCCTGGCGTACGGCGTGTCGGTCGATTCTAGCCGTGAGATGCTTGAAGTGCTGGAGCACGCCCGTCCGGGTGTTATGGAAGTGATGTTTAACATCTTTTATCAGGAAACGGCGCAGGCGTTCCAGTTGGCGAAGGAGAAGGAGGTTGCATTAATCATCAAGGTACCGCTTGATTCCGGCTGGTTGTCGGGTAAATATCAGGGTACCAGCTCGTTCTCGGGTGTTCGCAGCCGCTGGTCCCCGGAGGTCATTCGGACCCGCGCGAAATTGGTGGAGCAGATTCGCTTTTTGGAGGATGAGCAAACGACGATGACGATGGCAGCGCTGCGTTTTATTTTGGCATACCCGGAAGTCGCGACGGTCATTCCCGGCGTTCGGAATAGCGCTCAGCTTCGTGAGAATGTGGCTGCCAGTGATGCGGAGCTGCCTGAAGCGGCGCTGAGACAATTACAGGACCTATGGGAACGAGAGATCCGTTTCAAATCATTGGGCTGGTAACCTGAATGAAGTTTATGGTGCAGGATCAAGCATTTTACCGCAGTTTTTTCAGACTCACCTGGATCATTGCGCTGCAAAATGTCATTTCCTTTGGCGTGAATTTATCGGATAATATCATGCTTGGCGGATACAGCGAATCGGCTTTATCCGGGGTAGCCCTTGCGAATCAGCTCCAATTCCTGTTGCAGATGCTCGTCATGGGCGTAGGCGAGGGCGTGGTAATTCTGTCGTCGCGAGCCTGGGGGGCTCGGGACATGACAACCATCAAGAGGGTTGCCAGCATCGGAATGCGCCTCGCACTAGCTCTTGCCTTGGTACTTTGGCTGGCCGTGTTCTTGTTCCCTCATGGGTGTCTGTCCTTGTTCACGAACGAGGACAGCGTCATCGTCGAAGGGGCCAAGTATTTACGAATCATCGGCTTCTCGTATCTCTTTTTTGCGGCGACCAATCTACTGTTGGCTTCCTTACGCAGCGTAGAAACGGTCAGAGTCGGATTTATTCTCTCTCTGTCGACGTTAATCATCAACGTCTGCCTGAACTATTTGCTGATTTACGGGCATTTCGGCTTCCCCGCATGGGGCGTCCGCGGATCCGCGGCGGCGACGTTAACGGCCCGAATCATCGAGCTAGCGATCGTATTGGTGTATCTGAAACGAGTGGATCGGAAAATCAATTTTGCGCTGAGGGATTTCTTCCACTTTGATCGGGTAACGTTTAAACAATACGTCAGCGTCGGCTCGCCGATCCTGATGTCCAATGCGCTCTGGGGACTGGCTATGGCGGTGCAGTCCGGAATTTTGGGACATATGGGGGAAGCGGCGATTGCCGCAAACAGCATCGCAACGACGGTCTTTCAAATCGTCTCGGTCGTGACGTATGCTTCCGCCAGTGCGACGGCCGTCATTATCGGAAAAACGATTGGTGCCGGACATCCGGAGAAAATCAAGCCTTACGCCCAGACGCTGCAGGTGCTTTACTTGATCATTGGTTTGGGGACGGGCGTGGTTCTCTTTTTGATCAAGGATGTGGTGCTGGACTTCTATGCCATATCCCCTGAATCCAAGGCACTGGCTCTCCAATTTATGACGGTACTTTCGATCACGGCGGTAGGCACAGCCTACCAAATGCCGGCGCTGACGGGAATCGTGCGAAGCGGGGGAGATACGAGATTTGTGTTGTACAACGACTTCATTTTCATGTGGTTGATCGTGCTGCCCTCGGCTTTCCTGTGCGCCGCCGTGTTTGGGCTTTCGCCGTTATTGACGTTTATTTGCCTCAAATCCGACCAAATTCTGAAATGCTTCGTAGCCGTTGTAAAGGTGAACCGATATCGCTGGATTCGGACGTTTGGAACACCAGAACCCCAAGGATGAACACAAAAAAAAGAATGGACCGCGAGAGTCCGGCAGTTGCCGGTCCTTGGGTCCATTCTTTTCTCGTTTAAAGCGAATTATTTCGATTGTGCGCCGAGCACCGGTTGGTAGCCCGCCGGGATATACGTAACGGCCGTCACTTCAGAAATAACCTGCGGGTAAAATTGTCCGGGTTGAGGTGCCACAACGCGATAGTCGATAATGGCTTTCCCGTCTTTGAATGTGATACTCGAAACTTCCAGGCCGTACCCTGGGTGCGGCGCCATCGCGGTAATCGACACTTTCGTGATGTCGTTCGAGATTTTGTCTGTATTCATCCCGAAGTCGTATAGGCTTCCGGGAACCGGGTTTTCAACGGGTTGACGGTCCTCAATAAACTGCAAGGTCCGGTCAAGCATGCCGGCGGCTTCGCTGCGGGAGACCGGTTGCTTCGGTCCGAAATTCCCCTTTTTATCCAACGTGACGATTTTGGCCTGAAGAAGAGACTGGATGCTGTTCATATAATCTTTGTTGATTTGTTTCTCATCATTGATGTTCAAATATTGCATCGTCCACATGTAATCGCCCTTGGTGCTCAGTCCTTTGAACAGCCAGTGGCTGAACTGCTCCTTCGTCACTTTAGCGGCCGGATTGATGTCCTTGGGAATGTCCAGCCCATAGTAGTTCGCGATGACGAAAGCTTCGGCATACCAGGCGTTATCGTTAACCTTGGTGTAATAATCGCTGGCTTTTGGCATTTTGATGAACCGGATGGTATCGAAGTTCAAGTCCAGCGTTTGAACGATCAGGGAGACGGCGGAAGCGCCGGTCAGTTTCTGGGCCGGATAGTAGCGGCCGTGGAAATCTCCTTTAATGATCCCCCGTTTCTCGAGGCGTTCGATCGCTTTCTGCTCCTTGTCGCCCTTAATATCATTAAAGGCCGAGGCGGTGCCGCCGAACATCAGGGTGAATACAATCACCATCAGCAGCGTCAGCTTCGGAAATTTGGATAAAGTTTTTTTCGTTTTCATTCGCAATTCCCTCCTGGAACCATAGTTAGTTAAACGCAACATATCCGCCGGGTTGCTTCACTGTTCAGCAGCGCCCGACGAGGCGAGGCTTAAGTGTCAATTCCCTCCTCCCGGATACGGTTTGATTTAACCCTTTGACGCAGGAAGTGTTAGAGATGTTTCACTTGATCTTCAATTTTTTGCGAGATCCTTAGGAAATCAACCCTGTGTGGCGCAGCCCTTGGCGAATCCCGCCTTCATCCACGGAGGCGGTGACGTAATTGGCGAAAGGCAGCAAGTCCGGATGGGAATTGCCCATGGCGATGCCAAGTCCAACCTCCTGCAGCATTTCCTTGTCGTTCAAACCGTCGCCGAAAGCTACGGCCTCGGAAAGGGGGATGCCAAGGCGCTCCAGCATAGCCGCGATACCAACGGCTTTAGACCCGCCGCGGATCGTCACGTCCATGGCTTTCGGGTGCCAGCGGATCAGGCGCAGATCGTCGAACTGCCCCTCATACAGAGACTCATCCTGCTCTTCACAGTGCAAGAACGCTTGAAACACCGGGGCCTTGCTCCAGAATTCGGGATCGAATCCCGGATGCTCTACCTTTAGGGAATCGATGGACTCGACGATAAACGGGTGAGCATCGGTATTGGCATAGTAACGTTCATGTCCCTGAAACACGAGCGGATGCCGATGGCGTCCAGATAGTTCAACCAGCTTCCGGAGACTTTGCGGGGGCAGAGCGCGCTGGTACAGCGGCTCCCCCCGGTATACGACGTAAGCGCCGTTCAGACTGACGAAGGATTCGATGTGCAGCAGCTTCGCGATCGGTTCAAAAAAGTACGGCGCCCGCCCGGTCGCAATGACCGGCTCGATGCCGTTCGCTTTCAATTCGGCGATGGCCTTGATCGTATCCTCAGGCACCTGCTTGTCCTCGTTCACCAGGGTGCCGTCGATATCGAAAAAGACGATTTTGTAGTTGTTGTTCATTTGAAAAGCTCCTATCCGTTCGTAATTTTATTTATCTATAAAAATAGTCTAACATGCGGGCGCAAGCCGGTCATAATCCTCCGTTCCTCTTGTACAGAAAGCGTTGTCAAGCTATACTGTGAGCGATGGCCCGGCGACTGCGGCTGCAGTCAAGCCGGACGGTGAAATCAAACCCTATTGTGGAGAGGAAGAGATCAATGCCGGTTATCGACATGCCTTTGGACGAATTACGCAAGTACAGGGGAATCAACCCGAAGCTTCCGGATTTCGATGCTTACTGGGAAGTGGCACTGCGCGAGATGCGCGCCGTTGATCCGCAGGTACGTATCGAAAAGGCCGATTATCAACTGCCGGGTGTGGAATGTTATCATCTTTATTTTACCGGAGTCAAGGGAGCGCGCATTCATGCCCAATATGTGCGTCCGGCGAAATTCGAAGGCCCCGCCCCGGCCGTAGTCCTGTTTCACGGCTATTCCGCGAATTCCGGCGACTGGAGTGAGAAGCTTGGATATGCTTCGCTGGGCTTCCACGTGTTCGCCATGGATTGCCGCGGACAGGGAGGTAAGTCGGAAGACGTCGGCGGGACGATCGGAAATACGCTGCAAGGGCATATCATCCGCGGGGTGGACGGGGATCCGCAAAACATGCTGTTCCGCCATATTTTCCTGGATGCCGTGCAACTGACGGGCATCGTCATGGACCTGTCGGAGGTGGACGAGAACCGCGTTGGCGTGACCGGTTGGTCGCAAGGCGGCGGGATCACGTTGGCCTGCGCCGCGCTCGAGCCGCGTGTTCGCCGGGCGGCCCCAGTCTATCCATTCCTGTCCGACTACCGTCGGGTGTGGGAGATGGACTTGGCCCGGAACGCTTACGAGGAGCTGCGGCTGTATTTCCGCCGCTTTGATCCGCAGCATGAGCGGGAGGAAGAGCTGTTCGCCAAGCTGGGGTATATCGACGTGCATCATCTGGCGAGCCGCATTCAAGCCGAAGTGCTGATGGGGGTTGGATTGATGGATGAGATTTGTCCGCCATCCACCCAATTTGCAGCCTACAACGCGATTTCCTCGCCGAAGAAGCTGGAGATCTTCCCAGACTTCGGTCACGAAGGATTGCCGGGCATGCCCGATAAGATCGTCCAGTTTATGCTTGGTTTGTAAGAAAAAGCCGTCCAGGAGTCTGCGACTCCTTGGGCGGCTTTCCGCTTTCGTGATAAAGTAAGGACTACACCGTGAAGCCGGAGGTCATGTCCTGCAGCTTTTGCGCCATCCGCGACAACTGGTCCGCGGTGTGATCGATTTTCACGTGATTGTCCCCCTAGGTATGTACTCGTATAATGGATGATGTAGCTCATTGTAGCTGGGACGACTGAATCCAGTATGAATGACAACTGAAAGTTTTACTGAAAAGAAAAGCGAGGGGGTTGTTCCGTTGGCGCTGGAAATTGAACGCAAGTTTCTGCTGCCGGCGTATCCGGAGCATTTGATTCGGAAGGGAGAGCTTATTGTCCGGTCGGAACATGCGATCGACCAGACTTATTTGGCCCTTCATGAGGATCAGGAGCTGCGGGTTCGCAGAATCGAGGATTTGCGTACCGGAGAGATCCAATATACGCATACGTTCAAACGAGGGTTCGGCTTGTCCCGGGAAGAAGTGGAGGTATCCATTTCGGAGGGAATGTACGCCCAGATCACCGGGGTTCATCAGGCGGTTCCTCTGACCAAACGGCGGGTGACGGCCGAATGGGACAAGCTTACGGTGGAAATCGACGTCTACGACCAGATCGATTTTATCGTGCTGGAAGTCGAATTCGGATCGGAAGAGGAAGCACGGGCTTTTGTGGCCCCGGACTGGTTCGGGCCGGACATCAGCACCGACAAGCGATACAGCAACAAGAAGGTGTGGAGCGATTTGCAGCGCAGCAAAAAAGAGACCTGAAGTCCTCAGGTCTCTTCGTTTCATGCAGGGTATCGTCTATTCCAGCGCCAATCCGCCGTTGCCGTCGCGCAGCAGGAAGCGGTAGTTATTGCGAATGAACTCAAGTACCTTGTCGCAGATGATCCGGTGGCCGTCTTCGTTCGGGTGAATGCCGTCCGAGCAAAGAAATTTCGTATAATCGGGATGCTCCAGAAACGCGCCGCGCACGTCGATGAATTTGGTTTTGGTCATCTCCGAGACCTTCAGGATCGTCGAATTGTAGCGTTCCTGCCACCAATAAATCTTCGTGACGCTTCCAAGCCATTTCAGGATGTTCTTCTCCGCCTCCGGGTCGTTACGGCTGACCCATTGAAAATACTTGTCGGCGTTCAGCGGCGGCAAGCTCATCAGGACCGGGACGATCTGCTGGCTCTTAACGAATTGGATCGCTTCCGTCAGCATTTTTTCGAACAGATTAAAGTCGGTTTTCGGGCTGTGTTCTCCGTCTGGACGTTCAGCAATCTCGTTCCAGTTGAAATCGCAGTCGTTGCCGCCGTATTCGATCAGCACGATGTGGGGCTTATCCTTCTCTACGTCCTTCTTGAGGTTCGTGAGCCCCTTCATTAACGTGTTGCCGAAACGGGCGGTATTGTGTACCGCGCCCTTCAGTTTCTGCTGTAAGAGCGAAACGTAATTGTTCTCCAGTATGACGTATTTATGGCGTTGTTCGTCATAAATGACGCCTTTGGAGATGGAGTCCCCGCTGACCATGTACTTGATTTCATTTTTGGAAAAAAACTTGCTGTCGTAGATCACAGTCTCACCTCTCTCAGGCCTCGAAACTTAAGGTTTCCAGGTATAATGAATGGATTTCATGACGTTTCATTTCGTTACATCTATTGTAGATTAGTTTTCGCGCCTAGTGCAAGTAAGTTGTTCCTAATCGGAACGAATTTGTTTTAGCGTTCGAAAGTGGACAAGGGTGACAGGGAATGAGAGAATACGGGTAAAGCGACCATAACAAAGGGAGGAAATCACTTTGATACGTTTCGCCACGATTGGAACGAACTGGATTACGGAGCGTTTTATTCAGGCGGCTTTGGAAACGGAGCAATTTGCCTTAACGGCGGTTTACTCCCGGACCGAGCAGAAGGGCAAGGAATTTGCCGCCAAGTTCGGCGATCCTCAGGTATATACCGACTTGGAGGCCCTGGCATCCAGCTCCGACATTGATGCCGCCTACATCGCCAGCCCGAATTCATTACACGCGGAGCAGGCGATCCTGCTGATGGATCACGGCAAGCATGTGTTATGCGAGAAGCCGATGGCCTCGAACGCAGCGGAAATCCGGCGGATGATCGAAGCGGCGCGCCGCAACGACGTGCTGCTGATGGAGGCGCTCAAATCCACGCTGATGCCGAACTTCCGGGCGGTCCATGACAATTTGTACAAAATCGGCCGGGTACGGCGTTATTTTTCAAGTTACTGCCAGTATTCTTCGCGGTTTGACGCGTTTAAGCAAGGCAAGGTATTGAACGCTTTTAACCCCGCGTTTTCTAACGGTGCCTTGATGGATCTCGGCATCTACTGCATCTACCCGATGGTGACGCTCTTCGGTAAACCGGAATCCG
The DNA here is from genome assembly GCF_014947195.2 of Paenibacillus rhizolycopersici. NCBI lineage: Bacteria > Bacillati > Bacillota > Bacilli > Caryophanales > Paenibacillaceae > Paenibacillus > Paenibacillus rhizolycopersici. The sequence goes on from NZ_JADCNN020000001.1 coordinate 202,299, forward strand.
TGCAAGCCTCCGCCGTGATGTTGTCCTCGGGCGTGGATGGAGAGGGCAGCCTGATCGTGCGGTACCCGGATATGGACGGCGTGATCATGTATTCGAAAATTACCGATTCCTATTTGCCGACGGAAATCCAGGGGGAGAACGGGACGATCGTGATCGATCGGATCAACCAGCCTTATGAGGCAAAAATCCTGTACCGCGACGGGACGACGGAGGAGTTGACGCGCTCCCAGCCGCAGGAGTCGATGTATTACGAGGCTATGGAGTTTATCGACCTGGTTAAAAACGGACAGCGGGAGAGCCAGATCAATACGCATACGCGTTCGCTGGCTGTCGCCGAACTGATGGAGGAAGCCAGACGCCAGTTCGGGCTGCGGTACGCGGCGGATGAAGCTTAAGGTGTCGGTGCTTCGTCCGATCAAGATCAAGCAGCGACCCGATTCCCGAGGACCCAAGCCGGATGTTTCCGGGTTGGGTTTTTGCTTTTGATCGTTCGGCCTGAGGCAAAGCGAGGGGGCTGGTGATGGTCCTTTTGCGGCGCTTTGCACCATTATCCCCTTCGCTCAGGTTGGAACGAAGCAGGCTAGCTTGTGGGGGCCTGATTCCTTGACATCCTGCACCATCCCATCACCGCACTATGCAAACTTCGCACCCAGCCATCTTCGCATCCTGCCATCTTCGTCCCATGCAATCTTTGCACTCTGCCATCTTTGTACCATGCCATCTTCGCGCATGCATTCTTCGCATTCTGCCATCTTCGTACCATCAATCTTCGCGCCATGCCATGCACGCACCTGAACGATGGACGCTCCTGAACGAAAGGGATAATCGTGCAAAGCGGCCCCAAGAGCATATCATAAATATTGCCATATCCTGGAACCTGCCTAAATTTCTCATTGCAACCGTTTACACCCTTGAGATAGGATAATCGAAGAGGTGAACAGGATGATCAAGGACAAGAAATGGCTGGCCGGCATGATGATCTGCATCGTAGTTTTGGTCTATTTGTTTATCGGCTTTGCCCGCTATTCCGGGAAAATCGGCAGCATTGTCAAGGAGCTGCAAGGGCAGCCCGCGAGCGGCGAGTCGCGTTATCATATCGTATTGATCGAGCAGGAGCGTTACCATCCTTATTGGGAAATGGTGGAGAAAGGCGCGGCGGAGGCGGCGGAGAAATACGGCATCGACATCGAGTTTACGGGGCCGGTGCGCAACAACATGGAAGAGCAACTGAACCTATTGGAAAAAGCGATCGCCGCCCGCGTCGACGCGATTATCGTGCAGGGACTGAACGAAGAGCGGTTCACGCCTGTGATCGACAAGGCGGTCCGACGCGGGATTCCCGTCGTGACGATCGACACCGACGCACCGGATAGCAAGCGGCTGGCTTATGTCGGCACCGACAATTTGGCCGCCGGCGAACGTCTGGGCCGTCTTGTCGTGGAGACGACCGGCGGTACCGGGAAGATCGGCGTGATCATCGGCAGCGATCAGGCCGCGAACCAACTGCAGCGATTGGACGGGCTGAAAAGAATCGTCGCCGAGCATGAGGGGCTTGAGATTGTCGACGTCCGCAGCTCGAACATCTCTCATATGGAGGCAATCCAGCAGGCAGCCAATATGCTCCGGAAGCATCCGGAGATCAACATTATGGTCGGCACGAGCGCGACCGACGCCCTCGGCGTCCTGCAGGCCGCCAAAAACCGCAATGACTTGACGATCATCGGCTTCGACAATCAGAAGGAAACGCTGGAGGCAATTCGCAAGGGCGAGATCGAGGCGACGGTCGCGCAGCAGCCTTTTTTGATGGGGGATACAGCCGTTCGACTGCTCTATGAGCACTTCGAAGGAAAACCGCTGAAGAAGAAGTACTTCACGGAAGTGAAAGTGCTGGATGCACGAAATGTGGAGGAGGGGGAGAGCTTATGAGCATCCGCCGCAAGCTGTTTCTGTTCATTCCGCTGCTGGTGCTGGTCATGAGCTCGGTGTCCTTCTTTCTATTCCAAAGCGGAAAGAACGTGCAGGAAAGCTATCATCTGATGATGAAGCGCATTTTGCTGTATAAAGAAATCTCCTATGAAGTAGGGGAGAATATGCGGTCGATGAACCGCTTCATCATGCAGATGGATACTGAAAGCTTGCCTGAAGTGGTCAAGCACTTGAACGCCGTCAAAACCTTGAGGTCCGATCTGGACGGGCTTCGAACGATCGGTGGGAGCGATCTGGCCCTAGCCAATTACCGCAACCTCATCGATACGTTCCTGGAGCAGGCCGAGGCGATGATCGAGAAGATCAGCTATGAGGATTCCGATACGATGGCCGGGGCCTATATCGAAGCGGAGCAGACTCAGCGCTTTATCCGCGAGGAGGCGCAGGAGCTGGTCGATTTGGAACTGGAGCAGTACAAGCCGATCTACGAAGAGATGATGTATACGACCGGCGAGCTGAACAAGTTGGGCATTTTGCTAGTGGTGACCGCGGCGGCCTTCAGTATCCTGCTTGCCATCTGGCTGTCGCGCAGCATCACGAATCCGATCCGCCGGCTGGTTGCCACTGCCAAGCAAATCTCCAAGGGGAGGATGGACACCAAGGCACCGGAAAGCGACAGCAACGATGAGATCAGCATTTTGTGCCGCGCGTTTAACGGGATGATCGATAACATCCAGCAACTGATGGCCGAGAACATTAACAATCTGGAGAAAGACCGGCTGGTCAAGGAGCTGGAGTTGAAGACGCTGCAAAGCCAGATCAATCCACATTTTCTCTTCAATACGCTGAATTCCATTTCCAAGCTGGCTTATCTCGAAGGGGCTGCCAAAACCAGCGATCTTGCCGTTTCCGTGTCGCGTCTGCTTCGTTACAATTTGCAGAAGCTGGACCAGGCGGTACCGCTTCGCGAGGAGGTGGCCCATGTCACCGAATACATGAACATCCAGAAGGCGCGGTTCCGCGATCGGATCGCTTTCGTGATCAACATCGACGAGCGCGCGTTGGACGGGAGGATTCCTTGCTTGACCCTGCAGCCGATATTGGAGAACGCCTTCGTGCACGGGATTGAGCAGATGGAAGAAGGGGCCGTGCTGGAGCTGGTGATCCGACTCGGCGGGGAGGACAAGGTCGAGATCGAAATCCGCGACAACGGCGTCGGCATGAGCCGTGAAACGGTGAATACGCTGCTGCAATCGGTGCGCGGGGACGCGCCGCGGTTCGGCGGCAAAGGGCAATCGACGGGTCTGGGCACGCATAATGTGTTCAAGCGGCTGCATTTATTTTTTGACGGGCAGGAACGCATCGCCATCGACAGCGAAGAAGGGGCCGGAACGGCCGTCAGGTTTACTCTGCCTCTTCGCACGAGCATGGAATAGAACGGGGAACGGGGGAAACCAAGGTGTATACTTTGTTGATTGCGGACGACGAAGCTTTGGAGCGGGAAGGCCTGGAATTGATGATCGGTCATGCGATGCCGGATATGTTCCGTTTTCTTCATGCAGAGAACGGGCGACGGGCGATCCAGTTGGCGGAGGAAGGGCGGCCGGATTTTATCTTTATGGATATCAAAATGCCGGGGATCCAAGGCCTGGAGGCGGTGCGGGAAATTATGGCGCGGCAGCCGGGAGCGAAGGTTGTGATGATTACGGCGCATGATTATTTCGCCTATGCGAAGGAAGGGTTGGCACTTGGCGTACGGAATTATTTGCTGAAGCCGGCGCGGCGGGAAGAGGTGCTGGACGTGCTAAAGGGTCTGATCGCCGAAACCGAGGAGGCGAAGCGTGTCCGGGATGAGCAATTGGCGCTACAGGAGAAGTTGTCGCAGTTGCTGCCGCTGGCAGAGAACGAGCTATCATTGATGTTGATGCTGGAATATGCGCAGGAGGTCGAAGCCGACCAATTGGCGGGGATGCTGAACCTCCAGTGGCGCAAGGGGTACGCGATGGTGTTGTCGTTCGCGAAGCACACGCCGAAGGAATGGGCCAGCTTCCAAGTGGCCAAGAAGGAGATTTACGACGCCGTCAAGCAATGGGTGAAGCCGGGGTTGTCCTGTATTGTCAGCCCGGTAGTCGGGCACCAGATGGCGTTGTTTGTTCCGTTTCCGCCGGGACGACCGGGTTATACGCAGCGGGTCATCGCGCTGGAATGGGGCGAGCGGCTGCGCAGCCAGGTTGAGGAGCGGTTCGGGCTGCCGATTTCGGTTGGCATCGGTTCGATTCGTGAGGGCTGGGACGGGCTGAGCCGCTCCTACCGGGAAGCCGTGCGCGTCTGCGCGGACGAACAGGATATCGTCAGCGTCCGGCATTACGATGATATCGCCGAAAGCTCGGGCCGTCCGGCGATCCCTCTGGACGAGGAGAAGAAGCTGCTCGATGCGCTGCTGCGGCACGACAAGCCCGAAGTCACCGAACGCTTCGCCCAGCTGTTTGAACGCCTGGAGGCGGCCGAGCCGCGGCATTATCCGCGCCTGCGCGGCGACGTGATTGGTTTGCTCCTGTATTTGAGCCGCGGCGTTGAAGCGGGAGATGGCCCGGATTTAATCGAGGACTTAAGCGCCTGCGAAGATCCGGCATCGCTGCGCGCGAGCGCGTTGCGCCGGCTTGGCGGCTGGATCGACGGACTGCGGGAGCGGAAAGAACGCAGCCGCTCGCATGTGCTGCAGCGGGCCATCTTGTTCGTCAGCCAGCGATTCAAGGAAGAGATCTCGATGGAGCAAACGGCGGAATACGTCAATCTCAGTCCGTATTATTTCAGCAAATTGTTCAAGCTGCAAACGGGAGAGAATTTCAGTGATTACTTAACTCGCCTGCGGATCGAGGAGGCGAAGCGGTTGATTGCCGAGCGCTCCTTAAGCTTGAAGGAGATTTGTTACGAGGTGGGCTACAAGGACCCGAATTACTTCAGCCGGGTGTTCAAAAAATCCGTCGGCATCACCCCCAGCGAGTATCGCCAGCAAACCGAATAAGCCTGTCCGGTCTTTAAGTCCTTGTCCCAGACAAGGACTTTTTTGTTTTTTCTACACAAAAAAATCCAGTGAAAGCAGCGGGAATGAAAGCCTTTACATCCCGCAGCAAGGGAGTGCAGGCACAGCGCAAAGAAGTGCAGGCTTTGACCGGACCGTAGGGATGAGGGCGGTGCTAAGATAATTTTGTAAGCGCAATCAATAAACGATTATGTAAAGAAGGGGCGTAGGCATAGTGAAAAAACACAGTCATTTTGTACGGTTAAGCTTGGCGGCCATTTTATTGGCTTCCTCCCTGGCAGGCTGCGGGGTTGTATCGGACGGCAGCTCAAACAGCGGGAGCACGAAGGACAATACGGGCAGCGCGGCTGGAGGCAAGGACGACAAAATCGTCATCGGGATGTCGATGGATACCCTGAAGGAAGAGCGGTGGCAGAAGGACCGGGATCTATTCACCGCCAAAGTCGAAGAGCTCGGCGGCGAAGTGAAGGTGCTTGCGGCCAACGGTGACGATGCTACGCAGCTGAGCCAAGCGGAACAATTGATTTCGCAAGGCGTCGACGTGTTGGTGGTTATTGCGCACAATGCCGAAGCAACCGCGCCGATCGTGGAAAAAGCGCATAAAGAGGGCATCAAAGTGATCGCGTATGACCGACTGATTAAAAACTCGGATGTCGACTACTACATCTCCTTCGATAACGTCCGGGTCGGCGAGTTCCAAGCCCGCGCCGTCATGGAAGCGGCACCGAAGGGCAATATCGTTTACATCGGCGGCGCGGACACTGACAACAACGCGCACATGTTTAAAGAAGGCGCCATGAGCGTGCTGAAACCGCTGGAGGAGAAAGGCGACATCAAGATCGTTTATGACCAGTTCTCCAAAGACTGGAAGCCGGAAGAAGCGCTGAAGAACATGGAAAACGCGCTGACCGCCAACAACAATGACGTACAAGGCGTAGTCGCCGCGAACGACGGCACGGCCGGCGGGGTCATCCAGGCGTTGACTGCCCAAGGCATGGCCGGCAAGATCCCGGTATCCGGGCAGGATGCAGACTTGGCCGCCGTTCAACGGATCGCCGAAGGCACCCAGCTGATGACCGTGTACAAACCGATCAAATCGATCGCTACCACGGCTGCGGAAATGGCTGTCTCGGCTGCTAAAGGCGAGGAAGTCAAAGCCGACAAGACCGTTAATAACGGCAAGATCGACGTGCCTTCCGTGTTGCTCGATCCGATTCCGGTCGACAAGAACAGCCTGAACGTTGTGATCGAAGATGGGTTCCACAAGCTGGAAGACGTGTACAAAAACGTGCCGAAGGATCAATGGCCTAAGCAATAAATCAGGGCAGAAGCGGCGAAAACCAGGGAGCGTTCGGCGTTCCTTGGTTTCGCGCTTTCCGCCGATCCTTAGGCTAAAGAAGGAGAGCTAAGCCTATGCATGTATTGGAAATGGTGAATATCAGCAAAGAGTTTCCGGGCGTAAAAGCCCTCGACCGCGTGAACTTTAAGGTGCGCAAAGGGGAAATCCACGCGCTCTGCGGCGAGAACGGGGCGGGCAAGTCAACGCTGATGAAAGTGCTGAGCGGTCTGTATCCAGCCGGCACGTATAGCGGAGACATCGTCATCGGCGGCGAGAAGAAACAGTTCCACAACATTACCGATGCGGAAAAAGCCGGCATCGCCATCATTCACCAAGAACTGGCGCTCGTAAAGGAGATGACGGTGGGCGAGAACATTTTCCTCGGGGCGGAACCGACGAAACGCGGCGTGATCCAATGGGATGAGCTGTACCACAATGCAGCCCAGTGGCTGAAGCGGGTCGGACTCCAAATTTCCCCGGACACGAAAATCGGGAGTCTCGGCATCGGCCAGCAGCAGCTGGTGGAGATCGCCAAGGCGTTGTCCAAGCATACGCAGATCTTGATCCTGGATGAACCGACGGCCGCTTTGACGGAAAGCGAAGTGGCGATTCTCATGGGCATCCTGAACCAACTGCGCAGCGAAGGGGTGTCTTGCGTTTATATCTCGCACAAAATGCCGGAGGTGTTTGCTCTGGCCGACTCGATTACGGTGCTTCGCGATGGGCATACGGTGGCGACGCTGGAACGCAAGGACACCAATGACGACCAAGTCGTGTCGCTGATGGTAGGACGGGAGTTGACCGAACGATACCCGCGGGTGGAGCATCGCCCGTCGGATACCGTGCTGGAAGTTAAGAATTATAATGTGTGGCATCCGGAGAAGCGAAACCAGAAGGTGATCAAGGACGTCAATTTCCAGGTTCGGAAAGGCGAAATTCTTGGCATTGCCGGTTTGATGGGCGCTGGTCGGACCGAGCTCGTCAGCAGCCTGTTCGGCGCTTACGGCGGACGGGCGACGGGGGAGGTCTTCGTTGACGGCAAACCGGTGCGTATCCGCTCCGTCGCCGACGCCATCCGCGCCGGGCTTGCCCTCGTCAGCGAGGATCGCAAACGCCAAGGGCTAGTTATGGGAATGGATGTCAAGACGAATACGACGATGGCCACCATGGCCAAAGTTTCGAAGCTAGGCGTGATTAACGACAACGAGGAAATTCGCTGGGGCCTCAAGTATGTGCAAGATTTGAAGACGAAAACCGCATCTCTGGAAACCCCTGTCGGCACGTTGTCCGGCGGGAACCAGCAGAAGGTCGTCGTCGGAAAATGGCTGATGTCCGACCCGAAAATCCTTATCATGGACGAACCGACCCGCGGCATTGATGTCGGGGCGAAATACGAGATTTATCATCTGATGAATCAACTGGTCGATCAGGGCGTGGCCATCATCATGATCTCCTCGGAGCTTCCGGAGGTGCTCGGCATGAGCGACCGGATTCTGGTGATGAGCGAAGGCAAATTCGTCCGGGAATTCGACTGGCGCGAGGCGACCCAAGAAAATATCATGCAAGCCGCTACGGGAGGGAAATAAACATGGAGCTTCAAAAGGAAATCGGAAAACAAACGGACGGCTCGGCCGTAAAAACGACGCTTTGGGGCAGCCTGTTCGGCAAAATGGACGTGCGGGCCTATACGATGGTGGGAGCACTGGTGCTGATCTGGGTACTGTTCGGCCTGCTCGACCCGACATTTTTGACGGCGCGGAACCTGTCTAACCTCTTTACGCAAATGTCCGTGACCTCGATTCTGGCGATCGGCATGGTGCTGGTCATCGTCGCAGGACACATCGACCTGTCGGTCGGTTCGATCGTGGGATTGACCGGAGGGATTGCCGCGATTTTCAGCAATTGGCTGGAGCTGCCGGCGATTGTCGTCATTATCGGAACACTGGCGGCCGGTGCCGTACTCGGTTTGCTGCAGGGCTGGCTGGTTGCTTATAAAATGATTCCCGCCTTTATCGTGACGCTGGGGGGCATGCTGGTATTCCGTGGCACGCTCATGGGCGTGACCGAATCGATGACGATTCCGGTCTCGGACAAGGTGCTTGCGCTGCTTGGGAATGCGTATTTTGCCCAAGGCTTCGGCATTACCCTCGGCGTGTTAGCCATCGGCCTGATTGTTTGGAGCACGCTCCGCAAACGCCGTTCCCGGCAGAAATACGGCTTCGAAGTGGCGCCGTTCGCCGTGGACGTGATCAAGATGGCCGCGCTCTCTCTGCTGGTCGTCGCCTTCGTGCTCGTCATGAATGCCTATAAGGGGATTCCTTTCCCGATCATCTTCGTCATCACGTTGGCCGCCATTTTCTTCTTCCTGTCCACGAAAACGACCTTCGGCCGGCACATTTACGCAATCGGCGGCAACCTGGAAGCGGCCCGTCTGTCCGGCATCAACATCCGCCGCAAAACGATGAGCGTCTTCCTGCTCAGCGGCTTGCTCGCCTCGATCGCTTCGATCGTCCTGACGTCGCGTCTCGCCTCGGCGACAATTACCGCCGGGAACATGGCGGAAATGGACGCCATCGCGGCCTGCGTCATCGGCGGAACGTCGCTGATGGGCGGCGCGGGTACGGTGCTTGGCGCCTTGATCGGCGCGCTCGTTATGACTTCGCTCGATAACGGGATGTCGCTGATGGGGCTGGAGTCGTTCTGGCAATATGTGGTTAAAGGTTCGATCCTCGTCTTTGCTGTTTGGCTGGACATTTCGAATCGGCGCAAAGGGTTGAGATAAGAAGTTTGTATGAAAACAAACGGCACTTCTTTGGAGCTAGGCCCCTGTTGAGGGGAACTCCTTGGAAGTGCCGTTTTGCTTTTTATTGATAGGTGACGATCAGCGCGTTGCTGATTTTGCGGCCCGGCGGGGTCAGGTATTTGCCGTTGTAATAAAGACCGCTAGAGGCGCCGCCATCGAGGTTCATCGCCTGGTACGCGCCGGCCTGCTTCATGATCTCCGCGAGCTGCGGAATCGTAGCGCCGCCGGAAGTCAGCAGGATCAGCTTATGGTCACGCGTGAGACCTAAGGCGCTGCGGGCACCGCCTCCGGTAAGGATTTTCGGATCCTTGAAGCCTTCCGCCTTGACGTCAATCGCGACCTTTCCATTGACCACGAGGCGCGGCCCGGCTTGGAGCGCTCCCTCCATCGTGCCTGCGCCAAAGGCATCGTTGAAGTCCGCGCCGGGAATCAACCGCGCCAAGAGATTCGAGTCATAGGTGAAAATGGTGCGCTTGTCGCCGGAGGCTTTCATTTTTAGCTCGCCGCCGCTGACGATGTAGCCGTAAGGGGCTTTGTGCGCGTCATTCGTGTAAGCGTTGAAGAATGTGCCGTTGACGGCGACGACGGCCTTATGGCGTTTGGCGAGGCTGCTTAGCTCCTCGACCTTGCCGACGGTGTCCCCGGCGAGCGCGACCTTCAGGCGGACCTTCGGATCCATCAGCGAGATGGTGACCATCTGCACGGAGAAGGAGCGTCCGCCGACCTTAAACGTCTTGCGCTCGCTGACGATCGCTTTCCCGGCGCCGGCGGTGCTGGCCGTGCCGCGGTTTGCGTACGGCAGGGTCAAGCGGGCATCGCCTTGGCCGAGGCTGACCGCGCCGGCGGTTTTGTCCCATTCCGCCGGGAGTTGGAACGTGGCGCTGACGAACTGCAGCGGCACGTTGGTCGCGCCGGCTTCGGTGAACGGCGCATCGGTCAAGGTGATCGGCTCGCCGTTCACCTCGGCTTTGGCGGAGCCGACTCGTAAGATCGCGGTGGTGGCTTCGCCCTGCGCGAGCGTCAATTGCTGCCGGGACGCATCCCACTGGATCTGGATGCCATCCAGTCCGTTTAAGGCCCGGCTGGGCACGAAGGCATGTCCGCTGGCGGCATCCAGCAGGACGACGTTCTTGGCGGGCGCTGCCGTGGCTGCGGCGGACGCCGGGGCGGGGGCTAGGCTGCTGCCGGCGGGGATCAGGCAGACCAGGGCAAGCCCTAGAGCGAGCAGGCGTTTCGCGAGGCTGCGCAGAGAAGTTCCAGTTTCAGTTTCGGTTTCGGTTTCGGTTTTAGTTCTAGTACTTCTAGTTCGGTTCATCAAGATGGTTTTCTCCTTCTATGTAGGGTTGTGAGGTTTGTTTCTTTATGTAATATCGGAAATGTATTCGATTTTTCATATACAAAGTGGAGCTGGCGGCAAAAAATCCGCATTCTATACGATTTTTCATATAGATTCCGGGTAGAACTCTTGCTGGTGTGCAAATCTATATGAAATTTCATATAGATTCCCTTGAAACCGTCGGAAACGCTGAAATGTATTCGATTTTTCGAATACATTTGGTGCGAAGGGGTGGGGGGAGGGGGGCTGCATTACGCCATAGATCAATGGTGCGAGGGGAGGGGGGCTGCATTACGCCATAGATCAATGGTGCGAGGGGAGGGGGGCAGCATTACGTCATAGATCATTGGTGCGAAGGGGTGGGGGAGTGGGGCTGCATTACGCCATAGATCAATGGTACGTGAGAAGTGCAGCCGCATCCGCAAAAAAACTACGGTGCAAGGGCAAGCCCCTCGCACCGCAGATCATCCGCCGTCGCGCTTACCGCATATACAGCCTGCGGTAATACTCCTCCAGCATCCGCTGCGTCGAGAACGCCTCGCGGGTCGTTTCGATGCTGCGCCGCATCATCTGCACCCAGCGGGGGCGATCCTCGTAGTAGGTCGGCACGACCCGCTTCAGCAGCGTGTCGTAGAGCGCTTCGCCGTCGTGCCGGTCGAGCTCGCCCGGATCGGCCGACTCGAAGCCGCCGCCGATTTGCCAGCCGTTCTCGCCGTCTAGGCAGGCCTCCGGCCACCAGCCGTCGAGGACCGAGCAGTTCAGCACGCCGTTGACGGCGGCTTTCATCCCCGAGGTGCCGCTCGCCTCCAGCGGCCGGCGCGGATTGTTCAACCAAACGTCCGCACCGCGGGTCAGCTTGGCTCCAATCGTCATGTCGTAGTTCTCCAGAAACACGACGCTGCCGGGGTACTGCTTCATCATCGACACCAGGTTGCTGACGATCTGTTTGCCGGTATCGTCGTTCGGATGGGCTTTGCCCGAGAACACGAGTTGAATCCGGCCGGATTCGAGGTAGGGGCCGATCAGGTCCGGCCGGGAGAAGATCAGATCACTCCGTTTATACGGCGCGGCACGGCGCGAGAACCCGATCAGCAGCCGGTCCGGATCCAGCGCGGCTCCCGAGCGCTCGCGGACCAAATCGATCAGCTCGCGCTTGAGTTCCATATGCGCGGCCCATACATCGCCGCCTTCATCATAAGCGCGGAGCATCCGCGCATCGGCCCAGGTCGGCAGGTGGATCGCGTTCGTGATCCCGATGATCTCCGCCCGTCCGGCCACGTTCTTCCACATGCGGCCTGCGGTCTCCGCATGCAGGGCGGCAACGGCGTTCGCGCGGCGCGCAAGCCGCAGACCGGCGACGGTCATGTTAAACGGGTTGCCGCCGATCCGCTCCATTTGGTCGCGGGTCAACCCGTTAAAGGCGGACATCGCCGCAAGCAGATCCAGCGCATGGGCTTCGTTGCCTTCCTTGACCGGCGTATGGGTCGTAAAGACGACCGTTTCGCGGGTGTCCCGCCAGGCCGATTCGAAGGTGAGTCCGGCCTGCATTTTCTCGCGGATCAGCTCCGTGGCGGCCAAGGCGGCGTGCCCTTCGTTGAAATGATAAACCTCCACCGGGATGCTCAGTGCGCGAAGCGCCTTAACCCCCCCGATTCCCAGCACAATTTCCTGGGCAATGCGCTCCTCGCCAAAGCCGCCGCCGTACAAGCGTGCGGTGATCCAATCATAGTCTCTCTCCGGAAGGTCTGTGTCCAGCAGATAGAGCGGATTGTTTCCGAACTTTTCCGTTTTCCATACTTTGCAGGGAACCTCGGCGTTTTTTATCGTCACCGTGACCGTCACGCCGGTATCCTCGAGAAAATCATAATCGTGATCGATAAACGTATCGTAAGGCCGTCCATCCTCGCCGATTCGCTGGTCGGTATAACCTTGCTTCCACTTGATGCCGATACCGACGAGCGGTGCGCCAATGTCTTTGGCCCCTTTGATGAAATCGCCGGCCAGAATGCCAAGTCCTCCGGCATACATTTTAAAATCGGAATGAAGACCGTACTCCATGCTGAAATAAGCAACGGTAGGGAGCTGCCTTTCGCTCATGGGAATACCTCCTTTGCTATGCAAACCTCTTGCTGTGCTGAAAGCGATTTTCTGCTAACAGTGTAGTCTGGAGGCGGGCGGAAGGTGACAAAAGGGGGGATTTCATGCGGAAGATTGGGAGAATGGGGAAGGGAATATAGACCACGAGAAGGTTAAGACAGATCCGATTCATCCGGGCGGATGTCGCTGTCGAGGTAAGCCCGCTCCTGCTCCTCGTTAGCGATTGCCTGGATTTCTTCAGAGCCGATATTGATGTAAAGGTAGCCGTCCTGGGCCTGCTTCTTCAAAGCACGTTCTTTGAAAAATTTCGGGCTGGCCTCGCCCGCGTCCTCGTCATAGACGAGCAGGATCCCGTCGGTCTTGCGGAACAGCAGCTCGTCCCTGCCAGTGAATTGCCAAGGTCCGATGTAAGCCTCTTTACTGGCCGCCGCATAGTGGTCGACCTGACGGAGAATTTGCGTATAGTAGTCCTTTTTCTCGTCGCTCCATTTCTCCTCTTGTTGGCTATAGGCGGTGATGATCGAGCATTTCAACTGCGGATACCGCTTCTTTAAATCAAACACCGCTTCGCATGCCCATAGATCCACGCCGTATTGGCCGGGAGTGATGACCCACTCCAGCCCCTCTTCCAGCAAGGGGACAAGGCGATTAGCAATGGCTTGGCGAATATAAGGGATGCCGGGGTGCTTCTGGTTGTAAATGCCGAGTTCATGGGCGCGATAACCGGTGATGAGCAGATTTTTCAAGTGGAAAACTCCTTAAGTTCAGTGGATGAAGCCGGCCGATCATGGCCATGTCCTCTATTATACCTTGCCTTTCCTCTCCGGCAAAAATAAAAACACCGCTTCGCGCGGGAGAGGAGCTCCATCGGCTAGGCGGTAGATATGACTTAGAACAAAGGTATGGTTATCGGCATGTCGCGGGAACGGACGTGAGCGCCCGAAGCCCATGGCAGCGGTTACAACAATGTGCGGCTTATTGACCGTGAATCGAGAGAAGAGTAAATACCGTGTAGAACACCGCATAAAACGTGCCTAGCCCAACAATCCACAGAAAAGCGTTGCCTTTCAATTTCTCCGGTTGCCACATGAGGATTCGCTCCTTTACTTTTCACTGGCCAAACAAATTGTGAACAATTTGTGTCTGACTTAATTATTGAACATTTTGTGTCAAAAATCAAACAATTTATTGAACATTTTATATAATTTTTTGGCAGAATAAAAAAACCATGCCCAATAAGGCATGGTCGTTTTGGTTATTCATTGGTACACGGGGAAGGGGTTACCCTTTTAGTGGGGAAAAACCTTCCTCCGCCAAATATTCGCCGGCCTCCTCGCGGGTATCGAAGGCCATCTCCAGGCTCAGGCCGGAGTAAATATACCACAAGTCGTCTTCGTATTTGAGCGTCAGCTTTTCGCCTTTGCTATTCGTCCAGACGCCGCCGGGCGACGTGCTTCGGTTGGGGGCCTCCGTTGCCTCAGGGCGAGAAACGGGGGTTTCGCCCTCCCGGACGGACATTGCGTTAATCGTCTCCCGGACCAGTTGGCGCAGCTCCGGCTCCGCCATTTCCCGGATGTTGACGAACCCCTTATCATCCGTCTCATAACCGTCTAGCAATCCGGCGTAAACATACCCGTTCCCGTTCGGATGTAAGTGGTAAACGACGGTTTTCTTGTCATAAGCGCTGCCTTCATAGTGAAAATTGACCCGGCCCAGAGAAACGTTTCTTTGCTCCAGCTCGGGGAATGATTTGAAGACTTCCAATTTCTGCTCAAACGTCAGCATGTTGCCCAACCTCTCAAACTCGCAAATTTGCGGGATTCGATGGTTAAGGCTCGTCCCGCGCTTATCGATTATATCATATCGGCGGGCAAGACCAGAGCGCGCATGTGGCCGTTAATTCGGGATTGACTCCAAATGTTGCACTTTGTGCGATAAATTTGCGGGGTTCCGACCGTTTAGCTCGAAAATGTTGCACAGACTGCAGCATTTTTGGGGGGCCCTGCTCCAATACGTTCCGTTTCCTCATCCACCGCAAAAAGGTATAATTAGCCTAAGTAAGGATCGCGTCGAAGGAGGAAGGATCAATGGGAGAGGCGACAATCAAGTGGGGAATCATGGCGGCCGGCGGGATTGCCGAGTCGTTTGCGGGGGACCTGGCATCCGCCAGTAACGGCGAAGCGTATGCCATCGGGTCGAGAAACTTGGAGAAAGCCGAGGCGTTTGCCAAGAAGTTCGGGATTCCCAAGGCGTATGGAAGCTATGAGGAGCTGGTGGCTGACCCGGAGGTGGACGCCGTTTATGTGGCCACGCCGCATCCTTACCACAAGGACAACGTCATGACCGCGCTGCGGGCGGGGAAAGCGGTCCTTTGCGAGAAGCCGTTTACGGTCAATTCCGCGGAGCTTGAAGAGCTGGTTGCTTATGCGCGCGAACGCAAGCTGTTCCTGATGGAAGCGATGTGGACGCGGTTCCTGCCGGTCATTCACCGTGTGCGGGAATGGCTGGCGGCCGGACGGATTGGCGAAGTTCGACTGGTGAAAGCCGATTTCGGCTTCGATGCGGGGTGGAATCCGTCCGGGCGACTGCTCAATCCGGAACTTGGCGGCGGGGCATTGCTGGATGCCGGCATCTACCCGATTTCGTTCGCGTCCATGGTGCTGGGTCCGTATCCGCAAAGCGTTCAAAGCACGGCACACCTCGGGGAAACGGGGGTTGACGAACACTTCTCCGTGTTGTTGACTTACGGGAACGGGGCAACCGCCTCCTTGAATGGTGCCGTACGACTGGCGATCGGCAACGACGCGTATATCCATGGGACGAACGGTAAGATTTACGTGCCTGGGTTCCTTAACGCGACCACAGCTACGTTGTACGTCGACGGGGAAGAGCCCGAGACGGTCAGCGATGACCGGACCTTTAAGGGTTATGCTTATGAAGCCGAGGCTGTTGGCCGGGCCCTGCAAGCCGGTTTGACCGAAAGCAGCGACATCCCGCTGGATGAATCGCTGGCCATCCTGCGCCTGATGGATCAAATTCGCGGGCAGTGGGGTCTGAAATATCCGTTCGAATGAAATCAAGAAGGAGTAGTTTCAAATGATCGATGATACCCATCAATTGCTGGAAGAAAATAATATTAAGCACGCCATCATTGGCGAGCGGATGCAGCGTTTGGCAGATATCCTTCCAAGCCTCACCAAAACCAGGCTGGCTGCGTTAGCCTCGGTCTACAACATCTCCGGACGTTCCAAGATGAAGAAGGAGGAGCTCATTGCCGCCGTGCAGGCAGGCATGGAGGACTCCGAGACGCTCCAAGCGGCCTTCCTCAATAGCCGGCCCAAGGAATGGGAGCTGTTCGGTTCGTTGCTGGACGGTTCCTATCAACCCAGCAACGCGACTCCCTTCGGGTACTACTATTATTTCCTGGATCGCGGCTTGCTGTTTACCTTCTTTGAGAATAATCAGTTGCATTTGGTGATCCCAGACGAAGTAAAGTCCGCCATCCGGAAGCTGGACCAGCCGTCATTCCGCAAAGCGTTGCAAAGGAGCCATCAACTCTATAACTACCTGATGTCTGCGATCAATTTGTACGGAATCATCGCGCCGGCCAAACTGGTAGAAATCATCAATGCCCAGAACGGCGGCGAATCCATCTCGGAAGAGGAATTGCTGCAACAGCTTGAAAGTTTTCTTCAGCGGACGGATCAGTATTTCGAGCTGCGGAAGGGATATATCGCATCGTTGGACATGGAAGACAAAGAGTTTGAGGACCTCGTAGACAAGGTGCAAGGGAAACCTAATTTCGTACCGGACCAGCAAGAGCTGTTCAAATATGCGGATCACGATTATTTTGAGATCACCCCGCAGCTCACGGCGCTGCGGGAATTCGTTACCAAGGAATTCCGCCTGGATCCGGAAAGCGCGGAGTATTTGGTCGATGACATTCAGCTCAGTTGCTCGATGGAAGCCTCGCTGCAGGATCTTCTCTACGAGTTTGAGAGACGGGATCTGGATTTTACGTCCCAACAACAGGCACAGCAAACCGTCGCTCTTATCACCGACGTATACGACCATACCCGGATGTGGTCTAACGCCGGACATACGCTGGACGAGCTGCGCCAGATGCAGGAGATGTCCGGCAATCAACCGGCGACGCCCTCCATACGAGGACATATCGTTCAGCAGGTCCGATCCAACAAAATCGGCCGCAACGAACCTTGCCCATGCGGAAGCGGTTTGAAATACAAAAAATGCTGCGGTAAGTAAACTTAGTGATATCAACAAAAAGGCCGTCTAAGCGCTACAAAGCTTAGACGGCCTTTTTTGGCATTCAGTAACGACTACCCGACATCAGCCGAATCTGACATTGGCGGATCGCTTGATTCCGCTTGGGAAAAGAGCTTGCGGTATTGGCCCGGGGTCAGGCCGGTTTCCTTCTTGAACTTGCGAATGAAGTTCGGGGTGTCGAGATAACCAACTCGCTGGATGATGTCCTTGAGCGGATCGTTGGTGGAGGTCAGGTCGTTCATCACCGCCATCATTCTCTTCTGCCAGATGTACTGAACGAAGTTGATGCCCATCTGATCCTTGAAAGAGCGGCTGAAATAGGATACCGAAATCGAATATTTGCAAGAGATCGCCTCCAGGCTTAGAGCATGATCCATGAAGTTGCTGTCGATATAAGCGACGATCCGATCCATCAGGGAATGCTCTTCCTTACGTTCGTTCTGCAGGGCAAGCTCACAGATGCGAGAAGCGAGGCGGAGGAAGTGGCGCTCCAGCTCCTGCAAAGAATTAAACGCATCGGATCCGGGAATATCGGGCGTCCAATCGCGAATGCCCATCTCCATCCCCGTGCGCAGGATGGCGTTCAAGATGTCAAAGCTGATGCAGCGCTTCATCTCGACGGTCAGGTCCGGACCCTGTAACACATTCATTGCCTCGGCGATCGTTTGGGCCGCGACCTCATAACTGCCTTGTTTTAAGCTTTGGGATAACTTCAGCAACTCGTTTTTCGGCACCCATGACGTTTCTCCCGGTGTATGAGACAGCTTCTCGAAGAACGTGATGCTGCCGTGTCCGGCAAACATCCGAGACTCGAAGGCGGAGCAGGCCTCGATGAACGATTGGTTTAACTGGTCGGGATCGTTGTAATAAGTACCCACACCGATCATAGGGTCGATGCGGAACCGCTCCAACAAGTTGTCGTGGATGCGATGCACGATCCGGCGGAACTGATCGGGCCCGGACCAGGATCCGACCTTATCGAAGCCGACGATTAACGCGATCTGCCCCGGCTTGGGTAGCTCGACGCTGTACAGGCGCGCTCCGTATTCGGGAACCTCCGCCGCCGTAAGGCGGCCAATCATTGCCTGCCAATCATGACTGTCCAACCGACTCTTCGATTCCTCATCCCGGCCGATGACCATGGCGAAATATTGAGCTTTGGTCAGGTCGATTTCCAGCGAATGCAAAAGCTGCGGTACCAGGCTGCGAGCATTTCCGTATTTCAGCAGCATCAATAGAAAATGATTGCGCGCGTACGGCTCCTGCAAATCGGCACGCGAGCTGTATTCCTGCAGCGCCGTGCGGATGCGGTCCAATTCGTTGCCGGATTTGCGAGGTTCCGCGGCTGGCCGGCCAGACTTCGACTTGGAATCGGCGAACTCGAGGAGATCGTGGATGGGATGGAACTGTCGCCGGGCCAAGATCAAGGCGGCCGCGGTTCCGACGACCACCAGCACGGTCAAGAGCAAGATCATCAAGCTTCGAAGGTGTAGCACGCTGCCCAGAAACTGTGCGCTTGGCATCAAGGTAACGTATTCCCAGCCGTTCATGTCCGACTTGACCGAGACGACCGAATGCGATACCCCGCCTAAATCGATGCTGTGGATTCCTGTTGAAAGCGTAAACAATTTTTCTAGGTCCGTTCCCTGAAGCGGTTGTTCTTGGTTGTTTTTGGAGGCCATTACGCGACCGTTGTTATCGAAAATATAGGATGACCCTTCGTAGTTACCGAGAATGGTATCAATCAGCCCGGTCAATTCTGATTTCCGAATCAAGTACATTAATGTTCCATGCGGATTCGGATTGTTCGGGGTGATGGGCACGAGGTAGGCCAGGACCGATTGCCGCATGTTTCCATTTTGATTGAGCATCTCGGTAGGTTGGATGACGGGATACTTGACGGAGTTTAGATCCTGGACCAGCTTCGGACCCTCCCAGTCCAGAAAATGATAATGCTCGTGAAACACGTCCAAGCTGGTCATTCCTGCGGTGGAATAAATCTTCTCATCCCCATGGAAGTACAGGAACATCTCCCCGATGATCGGGCTGGTCGCTTTGTAATTTTTGAGTGCATTGATCGCTTCCAGGCTGTAATACGGGTCGTGTACGCGGTAGCGGGCCAGCTGAACGTCGTAAGCAACCCGCGAGGCAATATCGCTTAGTTGTTTGACATGGGTGTCGACGATCGTTCGGGCCTGGGACAACTGATTTAAATGAGATTGTTCGATTTCGGAGCGGAGATTGCGGACCGCGCTGTTATAGATGAAGACCGATAACAATGCAAGTGGAACCAGCAGCATGAACAAGTAAGACCAGGTGTATTTTTGAAAAAGTTTAGACTTGAAATAATTCAGCTTCACTTTGCGTCTGCCCCCTGTCCGCTCTATTTTTTTATCTAAAATGTAAAGGAGATTCCCGGATAACGCAAGGGAAGAAAGTAGCGGTTCATCGGGAAAGAGCATGTTATTTTTGCTTATCGGGGCTCGTCTGCCGCCCGTTGTTGCCGTAGTTCGGGGTATTGTCAGTAAAAAAATACACATCGCCGCCGCTGCCTCGGGACAAGGACATGTCAACTTTAATGACACAAAAATCGTCCGATTTGTTAAATTTGCCTCTCCGCTTTGTTAACGTAAAGCAAAATGACATATTTACGAGGGTGGGGGAGCTCCGGTACACTTCAGAAAAAAAGGAGGAGTTGTTTGATGCAGAAAAGCGCGCCAACCGTTCTTGACACCAGGCCGATTACCCCGTTCGCTACGAAAAGGAAACTCAGGACAAAAATCCTCCGGAATTGGCAGTTGTACATTTTTATCGCTCCGGCTTTATTAAGCGTTCTGATCTTTAGTTACGTTCCGATGTACGGGATCCAAATCGCATTCAAAAACTTCATACCTGTAAACGGGGTTCTTGGAAGTCCGTGGGTAGGCTTCGACCACTTCGTCCGATTCTTTAATTCCTATTATTTCTGGGATCTGCTGTGGAACACGCTGGGCATCAGTCTTTACGGGCTGGTCGTAGGGTTCCCGCTCCCGATTATCCTGGCCTTGGCTTTTAATGAGGTGAAAGACGGCTTCTTTAAACGGACGGTACAGACCGTGACCTATGCGCCGCATTTTATATCGATGGTTGTCATGGCCGGGATGATCATTACGTTCCTGACGCCTTCAACGGGCATGATCGTCAATGTGATCGAAGCGTTTGGTTTCACGCCGCCCGATTTTCTGACTGACCCGCGCTGGTTTAAAACGGTATATGTATTCTCCGACGTGTGGCAGGGGACCGGCTGGGGGACGATCATTTACTTGGCGGCCTTGACCGGGGTTGATCCGGGATTGCACGAAGCGGCTATCCTCGATGGGGCTTCGCGCATGCAGCGGATCCGTTACATTAATATTCCGGCGATTCTGCCAACGATCACGATCCTGATGATTCTAAATATGGGCAGCCTGCTCGGCGTGGGATTTGAGAAAATCCTGCTGCTGCAAAACCCGCTGAACATGGAATCCTCCGACGTCATCTCAACATTCGTATACCGATCAGGCTTGTTGGATGCGCAGTACAGCTTCTCCACGGCGGTTGGCTTATTCAATTCCGTCGTGAACGCGATTCTGCTCATTACCGTCAACCAGATCGTCCGTCGCACCAGCGAAAACA
Organism: Paenibacillus rhizolycopersici; assembly: GCF_014947195.2. NCBI lineage: Bacteria > Bacillati > Bacillota > Bacilli > Caryophanales > Paenibacillaceae > Paenibacillus > Paenibacillus rhizolycopersici. The sequence goes on from NZ_JADCNN020000001.1 coordinate 222,784, forward strand.
GCCTATGGTAGAAGAAAGGAGTGGGGAACGTGGTATCGGCAATTAAAGAAACGCGGCGGGATCGGCTATTTCTGGCTTGCAACTATGTGTTTCTGTTGCTAGCGCTGGTCGTCGTCGCTTACCCGATTCTGTATATCATCAGCGCCTCGATTAGCACCCCGAAATACGTCGCTTCCGGAGAGATGTGGTTATGGCCGATGGGCCTCACCTTTGAAGGGTATCAGCGGGTGTTCCGAGATCCGCAAATCTGGACCGGCTACGGGAACACGATCCTATATACGGTGCTGGGTACGATGGTCAATCTGGCGGTGACAATCCCGGCCGCTTACGCGCTTAGCCGCAAAGACTTTGTTGGACGGAACTTGTTCATGGGGATCTTCATGGTCACGATGTTCTTCAGCGGCGGGCTGGTGCCAACATATTTGCTGATCAAGGATCTGGGCTTGGTGAACAGCATGTGGGCCCTGATTTTGCCGGGGGCTACCTCCGTCTGGAATCTCATCGTTTGCCGGACGTATTTCCAATCGACGATTCCGAAGGAGCTGCAGGAGGCAGCGGAAATCGATGGCTGCAGCAATTTTCGGCTGTTTTTCCGCATCATCCTGCCGCTGTCGACTTCGATTATCGCGGTCATGGCCTTGTTCTTTGGAGTCGGGCACTGGAACAGCTACTTCTCCGCGATGATTTACCTGAACGACCATGCGAAATACCCGCTGCAGCTCGTACTCCGGCAAATTCTCGTCCTGCAGGAGATGTCGTCGCAAACCGGCTCCATCGATGCCGCTACGGCGACGGCGCTGAATAACCGGGCGGAAGTGGCCGCGCTGGTCAAATACGCGGTCATTATCGTGGCCACGCTGCCGGTCATTGTGGTGTATCCTTTCCTGCAACGCTATTTTGTGCAAGGTGTCATGATCGGTTCCGTTAAGGGATGATCTTGCCATACATCATTAACCTATTCAAAAGGAGGATTCATTCATGCAGAAGCTGAAAAGACGCGGAGCGTTAGCCTTGAGCTTGCTCCTGCTGGCCTCGTTGCTGGCGGCCTGCGGTTCATCCGGCAATACAGCGGGCGGCAACACGGCAGGCAATTCGGGAGGCGAGGCGAACTCGGGCACGAACGCTTCCAATTCCGAGAATACCGGAGGCGTAAAGAAAGATGGCTTTCCGATTGTCGATGAGCCGCTTACGTTGACGATGTTCGCTCCCGACGCGGGAATGGCGGACTGGAACACGATGCCCGTCATTCAAGAGATGGAGAAGCTGTCGGGGATCAAAGTAGAGTTTCAAACCTCGCCGATCGATAGCTTTAGTACGAAGAAAAACCTGGTCTTCGCCAGCGGCGACCTGCCGGACATGCTGTACGCAGCAGACATTACTCCAGCGGAGCAAGTCACCTACGGCAGCCAAGGGATTCTGATTCCTCTGGAGGATCTGATCGACAACTACGCGCCTAACTTGAAGAAGATCCTCGATGAGAATCCGGATGTACGCAAGAATATCACGACTACGGACGGACATATTTATGCCCTGCCGTTCATCGATACCGCGGCGGTATGGTACCGCGGCCCGATGTGGTATAACGGTAAGTTTCTGAAGGCGTTGAACGCGGAGGAGCCGAAGACGACGGAAGAGTTGTACACGTACTTGAAGCGCGTTAAGGAAGAAGACCCGAATGGCAACGGCAAAGCCGACGAAATTCCGCTTTCGTCCGTCAAGTTGGACGATCTGCGAATGTTCTTCCTCGGGTTCTGGGGAATGTATGACACGGTCATCTACGCCGACAAGGACGGCAAAGTCCACTATTCGCCGCAAGAGGAAGGATATAAGGGTTATCTGACCTTTATGAACCGTTTGTGGAAGGATGAGTTGTTGGATCACGAGACGTTCTCGCAAACCGATGACCAGAAGAAAGCGAAGGGTAAAAATAATCAAGTTGCCTTGTTCAGCGATTATCATCCCTATTTCACGCTTGGCGGTGAGCCGAACGCCGATCATCCGCTGATGACGCCGGTTGCCAGCGAAATCGCCGGTACGCCGGTGTACGGCAAGCACCCGGGGATGTCCGCTAATGGGACGTTTGCGATTACGAAGAGCAACCCGAGTCCGGAAGCCACGATGCGCTGGATCGACTATCAATACAGCTATGAAGGGGCCACCTTGTGGACCCAAGGTCCGGAAGGACTGCTGTGGCAGTACAAGGATAAAGAAAACAAGGTCAAGGAATGGCTGCCGGTACCTGGCGGCAAGGAACGTGAGGATTATCGCGGAACCATTACGCCAAATTACGGTATTTTGACGCCGGGCGTCAATCTGAAAGAATTGACGAACGGGTTGAAGAGCGAATTCGACGAATGGATTGATCAGCAAACGCAAACCAAGTTAGCTCCGATTGGCAAGCCGCCGTTCCCGAACGCTTTCTTGACGACCGATGAACAATCCGAGGTTTCCGCCCTGCTGTCCGACCTGAAGACGTATGTGACGCAAATGGAGGCGAAGTTCGTGACCGGCCAAGAGCCGCTCGAGAACTGGGATAAATACGTCAGCCAACTGAAGAAAATGGGCAGCGATCGCGTCGCCGAAGTATATCAAGCCGCCTATGACCGTTGGAATCAAGGAAGCTAAGAAACCTAAGGAAGATAAACCTTGAACCGTTAACTTACATTTTCGGACCGAGATAAGGAGGCATCCATGAGCGAGGAGAAATCCGCGACGAACCTGGAGCTATCGGCCGAGCCGCAGACCGAGGCGCCCACCGAGGCGCCTTTTGCGGCTGAACCGGCGGTGGAGCAAGGCGTACACAATTACAGCAGCGAACGAAATTGGGTGAAGCCGGAGGACCCGGTGATCTTGGAACGTTTGGAATGGTTCCAGGATCAGAAGCTGGGCCTGATGATGCACTGGGGGCCTTACTCCCAGCTTGGACTGGTAGAATCCTGGGCGCTCAGCGACGAGGACGGGGATTGGTCCCGGAACGACATCGACTGGACGGAAGACATGGAACGCTTCAAACAGGAATATTTTGATTTGAACCGTACGTTTCATCCGATTCGCTTCCAGCCGGAATTATGGGCGAACGCCGCGGCTGAGGGCGGCTTCAAATATTTGACGTTTACGACAAAACACCATGACGGCTTTTGCATGTGGGATACGCATACGACTGACTATCGGATCACCGGATCGGACTGTCCGTTCCATACGCACCGTTATGCGGACATCTGCCGGGACTTGTTCGATGCGTTCCGTGCCGAGGGGTTGGCGATCTCCGCTTATTTCTCCAAGGCGGACTGGCATACGCCTTATTATTGGGCGCCGGGCATGGAACGAGGCAGCCGAATGTGGCGCGGGCCCTCGTACGATCCGAAGCAATACCCTTGGCTCTGGGAGCGATTCGTCCAGTTCACCCATGAGCAAATCATGGAGCTGATGACGAGGTACGGCCGCATCGACATGCTGTGGCTGGACGCCGGGTGGGTAAACGCCCGCCGCGATCAAGACATCCGGCTTGGCGAGGTAGTGGAGAAGGCACGGCAGATCCAGCCGTGGCTGTTGACGGCGGACCGCACGGTTGGCGGGCCGTACGAGAACCTCATCACGCCGGAGCAAACGGTGCCGGAGCGGCCGCTCACCGTCCCTTGGGAGAGCTGCATCACGATGGGACACTCGTTCTCGTTCAGCTATAGCGACAGCTACAAGTCCGTCCGCGAGCTGGTCCACCTGCTCGTCGATATCGTCGCCAAAGGCGGCAATCTGGCGCTGAACGTCGGGCCGCAGCCGGACGGCCGGCTGCCGAGACCGGCGCTCGAGCGGATGAAGGGGCTAGGCGAGTGGCTGAAGGTTTACGGCGAAGCGATTTACGGAACGCGGATCTGTGAGCCGTACGCTTCAGGGAATAGCTTCTTCACGCGCAAAGGGGACACAAGATACGCGTTAGTGCTGCTTCAAGAGGACGCTGAAGCAACGGCGGGGGACTTGCTGCTGCCGCTTCCCGCTTCCGGCATCGGCCGGATCGACCTCGTTGGCGGAGCCGAGGGGTTGGATTTCCGCCTGTCGCCGGAAGGCGGGGTAGCGGTTCGCCTGCCGGACGCTGTGCGGCAGGAGGAGACGCCGATCGCTTGGGTGCTGCGCATCCGGTGAGGGCGGGGGGCCTCAATGACATGTGCGTAACGGACCTGAAAGACCTTATTTGCCGGAAAAGACGTCAATTTGTCATTTAACGGACTGGAGAGCCGTTATTGACTTGGAATAGTCCGGATTACTGCTCGAAAACGCCAAATAAGGTCAACTGGGTCCGTTAGATTTTGAAAACAGAGCTTATCGGCAAAATAACGGCGCTGGGGTCCGTTAGCGTTAGCTCAAGGACCGGTTGGCGAACTTTACCTCAATCAGGAAAGGAGAGAGAACGATAGTGAATTTCAGCGAAGTGCCTGAACCGGTGATCGAGTTCGCCCCGAAAACGTATGTCTGCAAACGGGCTGTCGCCGGGCCGCTCGTCTTGGACGGGCGGATCGATAAGCCGTTCTGGGATGCCGCTGCATGGACCGACGACTTCGTCGACATCGAAGGCGACCTGCGGCCCAAGCCAAGGAAACGGACGCGGGCGAAAATGCTATGGGATGACGAGCATTTCTACGTAGCTGCCGAAATGGAGGAGGATGAAATTTGGGGGACGCTGACGGAACGGGACTCGGTGATTTTTCATGACAACGATTTCGAGATTTTCATTGATCCGGACGGCGACAGCCATCTGTACTACGAATTTGAAATCAACGCGCTGAATACCGTTTGGGATTTGCTGCTGGTCAAGCCGTACCGTGACGGCGGCCCGCCGGTAAACGGCTGGGATATTCGCGGATTACGCACCGCAGTGTATATAGACGGGGAGCTAAACCATCCTGCCGCGAAGAACCGTCTATGGAGCGTAGAGATTGCGATGCCATGGGCTTCGCTGCGCGAATGCGCGCCGGAGGGGCGGCCACCGGTGCCGGGCGAATTCTGGAGGGTAAACTTCTCCCGGGTGGAATGGCAGGTGGAGGTGCAGGATGGGCGGTACGTCAAGCAAGTCAACCCTGCGACCGGGAACCCTTATCCCGAGGACAACTGGGTCTGGTCTCCGCAAGGGATCGTAAACATGCATTACCCCGAATTGTGGGGTTATGTCGTATTTGCGGATGAAAGCGCCGATGCGGGCGGGGGATCCGCCGGGTTCCCGCTGCCGCAGGATGAATACGTCAAATGGGAGCTTCGGCGGTTATATTACCGGCAGCGCAGCTATTATGCCCGCTGCGGGCGGTTTACTGCGGAGCTTGCTGAACTCGTCACCGCGGAAGAAATGAACACGTTTCGCATCCGGCCAAAGGTCGAGGCGGCAGGCGGGAGATTTGAGATATCCGCGACCACCTCTGACGGGAACGGGATTTTCATGATTCGGGAAGACGGAAAACTGTGGAAGGAGCGATCGTAGATGAGCGTAGAGACACCGGCGTTTTCGCTGAGCGAACAGGAGCTGGAGCAGATTGAACGCAGGTTTGCGGAGATTCGAACGCTGGCCCGAGGCCGGGAGAAGGCGCTGTTTGGGGTATTTGACGGCCCACTGACTACGGAAGAGACATGGGCCCTGAAATTCCTGTATGTGCATATGCCACTGAACGATTTGGCCGATTACGACGGATCGCTGTTCTTGGCTCATGTCCGCCAGGCGTTGGCGGTTCGAAAGCGGGTGCCTTGGGGCGACCGGGTTCCCGATCCTCTCTTCTTGCATTTCGTGTTGCCGTGCCGGGTGAACACCGAGAACATCGAAGACTTTCGCGAGGTGATTTATGCGGAGCTGGGACCGCGGACGGCGGGATGTTCGATGGCGGAGGCGATTCTTGAGGCGAATTATTGGTGCCATGAAAAAGCCACCTACATCGGCAGCGACTTGCGCACCTTGTCGCCGCTTGGCATGATCCGGAACGCGCGGGGTCGTTGCGGCGAGGAGTCGACGCTGGCGGTCGCGGCGCTGCGCAGCATCGGCATTCCGGCGCGGCAATGCTATACGCCGCGTTGGGCGCACTGCGACGATAACCATGCCTGGGTCGAAGCTTGGGCCGACGGCAAGTGGCATTACATCGGCGCGTGCGAGCCGGAAGCCCGCTTGGACCAAGGCTGGTTCAGCGGTCCGGCGCGCCGGGCGATGCTGGTGCACACCCGCGTCCCGGCGACCTATCCCGGCCCGGAAGAGATCACTGTGAAGGGCGGACCGTATGCGGAGCTAAACCTGCTGGCGAATTATGCGCCAACCCGGACGATTGCCGTGGAGGTGAGAGAGGCGGACGGCACGCCGGCGGCAGGAGCGAGGGTGCAGTTCCAGCTGTATAACTATGCCGAGCTGTTCCCGCTGGCCGAGCTGGTGACGGATGACCAGGGCGAAGCTCGATTCACGACCGGTTACGGCGATCTCATCGTCCGGGCCGTACGGAATGAGGCCTGGGGTCAGCGAAAGATCCGGATCGCTGATGGAGACCGGTTCGAGGTCGTACTAAACGGAGCGATATCGGATCTGCCGATCGGAACCGAAGACTTCGAAATGGTGCCCCCACCGGAGCTGGATGGGTCGGAATCAGAACCGCTCTCCGCGGAACTGCTGCGGCGACATGAACAGCGGGTGGCCGAAGGGGCCGCTTTGCGCCGGGCTTACGAGGAGACGTTCCTGACGGAGGCGGAAGCCGAGCAGCTCGCGGCCCAGCTCGGGTTACCGGCGGAGCGGTTGTGGAAGGTGCTGGAGCCTGCCCGCGGCAATGGCCGGGAGATCGCCGCTTTCCTGGAGGAGCGCGTCCCAGAACACGGAGAGTGGCCGCTGCTTTTGCTCGAGAGCCTACGGGAGAAGGATTTGACCGATACGATGCGGGAGACGCTGGACGACCACTTGGCCGGATCGCTGCCATGGAAGGATTCCCACGGCCGGGAGCTGTTCGTGCCGTATGTCATGTGCCCGCGGGTGTTGTTTGAAATGATCGGCCCCTACCGGAAGGAGCTGCTGGCCCGCTTTACCGAAGCGGAGGTGGCCTTCTATCAAGAAGATCCATCCCGGATTGCAAGGCTTCTGAATGAAGGCTGGGAGCTGCGCGAAGGGCCGGGGAACCTGCGTGGGAAAGCGGGGCCGCTAGGCACGTTCCAGCTGCGGGTCGCCGACAAAGGCTCGCTGGACATCTTGTTCGTCGCCTTATGCCGGAGCTTGGGTATTCCGGCAAGGCTGCATCCCAGTGAGCAGAAACCGCAGTATAACGCGGGCGGAACGTGGGTGGACGCCCCAGTCGGGCCGGTTCGGGAAGAGGCAGATACGGAGGAAGAGGCACTCCGTCGTATTGGCATGCTGCGCCTGCGCCGCGAAGCGGAAGGCCGAACCGATGAGCCGGTCGCTTCGTACATGGAGAACTTCACCCTCGCTCGGCTTGAGAGGGGTTACTACAAAACACTGCTGTATCCACATGGCAAAACCGATGTGTACGATACGGCTTTCGAGGTGGAGCCGGGGGAATACCGAATCACGACCGGCGTGCGGTTGAAAGACGGCACGGTCCTAGGGCGGCTGTCGTACTGCCGGGTTGACGAGCAGACGGAGACACAGGTCACGCTAAGCTTTCCGGCTCCGTCGCAGCATATCCCCGTGTACGGGACCCCCGATCCGCAAACGCCGCTATGGCGAGCGGATGGGACCAAGACAACGCTCAGTGCGCTTAGCGGAGGAGAACGCGGCGCGATGATCGCTTGGTTGGAGCCGGATCGGGAGCCGTCGAAGCATCTGCTGCGCGAAACGGGAGAACTCGCGGAAACGTTTGATGTCCTTGGCATCCCAGTGATCTTTGTTCTCGGCAGCGACGATGGCAAGCTGGCTCTGGCCGCCCCTGCCCTCCCTACAGCCAGTTTGCCGGGCGGCACGGTATTCGTAAGCGACCCCGGCTACGCGGCGTTGAAAGATTTGACCGCTGCCGGCATCCAACTGGGGGGCGGGGGCTTCCCACACTTATTTGCGCTGGATCGCGAGGGAAACATCCGCTACATGCAATCCGGTTATAAACCGGGCAGCGGCAAAGAAGCGTTGCAAGTGTTAAGCGAGCTATAGTCGACAAATGGATGACAGGCTTGCGCCGATTCTGATGGCCGCGCAAGCAAAGGAAGGAGCGCCCAAATGAGCCTGAACTATGTGGTGGCGGGATATGTCAGCGACCGCCATCTCCCTGAACTGACGAAGGAAGATTTGATGAAGCTGACCCATATGAATATCGCCTTTGGACATGTGAGAGAGGATCGAATCGAAACCGGGCATCTGCAGAACCTGGGGCTGCTGCCCGAAATGAAAGGGGAACATCCCGGATTGACGGTCCTGCTCTCCGTAGGCGGCTGGAGTGCCGGTGGCTTCTCGGAAGCCGCTTCGACGGAAGCCGGCCGGCAGGCGATGGCCGAGTCAGCAGTCCGGGCTGTCACGGAGCATGCGCTTGACGGAATCGACCTGGATTGGGAGTACCCTTGTTATGCCGCGGCAGGCATTGCTGCCAGTCCGAAGGATAAGGTGAATTTCACGTTGCTGCTGCGCACGATGAGGGAAGCGTTGGACCGGCAAGGCGAGCGAGACGGCCGCCATTATGGGCTGACGATCGCGGCGGGCGCGGACCAATACTATATCGACGGCACGGCGATGGCCGAGGTGCAGCGTTACCTCGATTTCGTCCAGTTGATGACGTACGACATGCGAGGCGGGTTCCAGACGTTGACCGGTCACCACACCAATCTGTACACAGGGACAGGCGATCTGTTTCGCATCAGCGTTGACGCATCGGTTAACCTGTTTGTCCGAGCCGGGGTGCCGAAGGAGAAAATCGTCATCGGCGCGGCGTTCTATTCGCGCATGTGGAAGGACGTTCCGAACGTCAATCGCGGATTGTATCAAATGTCCCCCGGCCCCGGTGGGTACGGCCCGGACTTTACAGCGCTGACCGCCGAGTATATCGATCGTAACGGATTTGTCCGTTACTGGGATGACGAGGCCCAAGCGCCGTATCTCTTCGATGGCCAAACGTTTATCTCTTACGATGACGAAACTTCCATTCGCTGCAAATGCGAATACGTCAAGGAGCAAGAGCTGGCTGGGGTGATGTTCTGGGAGTATGGCTGCGACCGGACGCTCCGGCTGCTGGATGCACTGCACCAAGGGCTCACCAAGCCGTAAGCGTGAGCTCCCAACTGCGGAATAATAAAAGCCTCATGGATCGCCAAATCCCCGGAGTCAAAGGGATAGCGGAGCATGGGGCTTTTTTTCTGACATCAAATGTTCTAAATGTGCCGGGCTCGCTATAGATATAAATAGGGGCGTTTTTCGCCTGATCCTGCGGTACAACCTCCCGTTAGGGAATTTTCACAGTTTCCTAGTTTCTTTGATGACGGGGGAACCGGAGGGTGACCGGTCTTCATCCAGAATGGCATCCAGACGCTGCACCTCCTCGGAGAGGGCCTGCAGGGAAGTCTCGATTTTGCCCAGTTTATCGCCGACGGTTTGCAGCACATATTTGATCAAAATGAAACAAAGCGTGACCGGAAAACCTACATTGGCAACCAACGACACAATATCCGCAACCTGCATAATTGTTACCTCCTTGAATTTTTTGGGCCCTTCACTATATGGGGAAAAAAAGTTCGCCCAGGTACAACCAAAAAATAGAAAAAATGTTATAATCATAATTACTTATATAAAAATGGTTGTGAAAACCCCCTTGAAAATTCCCTATACATAGAAGATGAATATGAAAGGGGGAGGTAGTTTTGAAGGAACAACATACCGTGTACGAGCAATACCGGAAAGAAGTTTATCGAATCGCATGGAGGGTCCAATACAGAGCGAGAGTCGTAAGAAAACGGGAATGTTCATTCAATGGAGTCGAGCCGGCCGTAACCTGCTTCACCTCATCTTCTGATAATAAAATCGTTGTGAGACAGCTGATCAATGCGCTTCCTTCCACGACGGGAAAAACGATCATCTCCAAGATATACTTGCAGGACAAAACGGAGAGGGAAGTCGCCCGCGAGTTGAATATGAGTCAGCAAGGGGTGAACAAATGGAAACGAAAGATGATCAAAGAGTTGTCCCGGATGATGATGAGTTCCTGATTTTGCTCCAAAAGGCCAGGGAAAACGATCCCGAATCGACGTTAAAGTTAATTGAGCTGTTTAAAGGCGATATTATGCATATAAGCAAGTTTATCCATATGTCCGAAGAGGACGCCGTTTCCGACATCATTCTCGAGTTTCTGGAGATGATCAAGAGGCGGGAGGAGGAATAGTGACACACACGCGAACGAAAGTCGGCCAGGAGGTTTTCTCCTGACCGACTTTTTTTATCAAAGCGGTTGTTATTCAGTTTCCCGGATTTCCCTTATAGATGAGTGCGAAAAAAGGCTTCACCTGCCGAAAGCGATAAAGGTTAACAGCGTTAATCGGACAGAACCTGCGTATTGTGGAACAGTTCTTGGAAAGCGCGCCTTGCATACTCCGCATCCTCGAGCTTGCTTTGCACCGCTGTTTTCCAAACAGCGGCGTCACGGGTGAATGCGGAAAACCCATCGACGCCGTACCAGGTCAGCAGATCTTCCCGAGTTACGCGGTACGCAACGGCTCCTTCGTTGAAAATGACGGCCTCCAGGTTATCGACATAAGCGAATGCAGCGGTCGCGCTGTATAGATATGCAGGGTCGCGATCCCGATCCGCCAACGGCGTTGAAGAATCCAGATTCACTTGTACGGTAAATACGTCCGGATCCAGCGCAAAGGAGCGAATCGAGCCGAGCGGAAGCGAACGGAACAGGCCGGTTACTTTAGAGGCGTCGCCCATGTAGGGCGTCGCGTAATGAGCGGTTCGGGCAATATCATGGGTTATCGGACTGTTCTGGTCAGCGGTATACTGAGCTTCGCGCTGATCCTGGCGCGGTAGCGCCACACCTTCTACTACCCCAAAGCAGACCAGTCCCGCGAGGAGCAATGCGAGTATTCCGATGTTCCAACGTCTGAAGCGTTGGGCCGTCATTCGAATTCACCCGCCTCGTGTTTCGAGATCAGCGTGGTGCTTGCCTGGAACGCCAAGGGAATCAAGATCGTCAGAAAAGGCTTGGCGTATTGAATGCCAAGTACGGCAAACTGGTAAGGACCGCCGATTTTGACCTGATGGCCAAACCAGATGTTGCTGCCGAATCGCAGGGCAGTAATGGCCAAGAGGGTGACGAGAATGAACAGGCCCCATAATAGCCAAACCATCCGGCTTCGTCTCCGGGCAACATGGAGGTTGCGCGGAGCCGTAACTTCAAGCGCACGGCCGCGCCAGACGGAGTTCAGGACCAGATAGAGGATTCCGAGCAGCAGGACGAGGACCAAGAACAAAAAACTGAGCGGCGTGCGTTCAATCATGCGTAAAGGAATGGTGAGTATCCACAGAATCAGCGTAAAAAACAGCGTTTTTTGCAGAAGATCCAGCCGATAGCGGTTCACATAGATCTGCGGGCTCTCGTCAATCAGCCCGTCGATACGGGTTAAGCTGGCCGTGGCGGCCTGGACGGCTTGTTCGTACTCCATTCCGCCGGCCATGTAATCGGCGGCTTTGGCTTCCAGATTGCCGAGGATTTCCTCCTTCAGCTCGCGAATGCGTCCGGTTGCCGGGTATCCGGCGAATAAACGATCCACGTGTTTTTGCAGCGGATTCACGATGGGGATCCCTCCTGTTTCTCGATTAAGACATCAATGATTTCGCGGGATTTTTTCCATGCCGACAAATTAGCTTTGTACACTTCAGTTCCTGCAAGGGTGATATGGTAATATTTGCGCCGTCCGCCCATACTGCGGTCTTCGCCCCAATAGGACTCAATTAGCTGTTGAGCTTCCAATCGCTTTAGGCTGGTGTAGAGCGACGGCTCCTTCAATTCGTAGCGGTCCTGGCTGATGACGGAGATGGATTTCATGATCTCATAACCGTAGTTATCGCCCTCCAGCAGCACCCGGAGAATAATCGTATCAATATGGCCGCGGATCAAATCCCGGCTGATGGCGCTATCGTTCATGCGTTCACCTCTTCAGAGAACAATGTAAAACATATTACTATGTGTGTCAAGGTAGTTGGTCGCGGTGCACCCAAAGAGAGATAGAGTTGCGGATCCCCCGGCAACATGTTGTAAGATAGGTAGACTGAGGATGAAGGGGGAGTTAGCGTGATGGAGAGAGTTAACTTGTCAAAGGGAATAGCGAATCCGACCATTAAGCCTGGGGAACGCCTGACTTTCGGTTCGTACCCGCAATCCGCTGACGGGGAAGTCCAACCCATTCTATGGCGGGTTCTTGAGAACACGGGCAGCGAATTGTTTCTCCTGAGCGAGGAGATCTTGGAGTGCAAGCGATATCACGGAAAAAGCGCAGATATTTCGTGGCGCGATGCCGCGGAGGTAACGTGGCGAGATTGTGATTTGCGGCAGTGGTTGAACGAGGAGTTCTATCCTGCTGCTTTTAGCCTAGAGGAACAGGATCTCATCAAGCTTGCGCCTTGTTCGGATCATGGAGAGGGGAGTCCGGATACGGAGGACAAAGTGTTTCTGCTAAGCGTGGCAGAGATCAAAGCGTTCACCGCGGCCCTCGGCAAAACGTGGTTAACCGCCGCGGGGACGGACTACGCGAAGTTGAAGAAGCCCGACGGCTGCAATCTTTATGTTTACGACAAGGGCGAGAGAGAGAATTACGTTCTGCGAAACGGCAAGGAGGAGGGCTGTTCCTGGTGGTGGTTGCGCACACAGGGCAATAAGCCATCACGCGCTCATTTTATCGGTCCCGGGCACAGCATCCGCAGCTATGCCAATGTCAGTCTGGCGCGAGATGGCGTGCGGCCGGCAATCAGGTTAAAGATATTAGAGGGAGGCACACCAGGATTGTGACGATAATATCGATCTGTTGCTGCAGAGTCCCATGTGATCCGTTTCTAACGGAACGTAGAGCCCTTATTTGGCGGGAAACTAGTTGTTCGAAAACCTAACGGAACGTAGAGACGTTATTTGACGTAAATCAAGCCTACTAGACCCCTTTTGAGCCAAATAACGTCTTCTGGTTCCGTTAGGTTGGGAAATAGCGCGGGAAATGGACATTAGCGTCTTCTGGTTCCGTTAGAACCTCGGTGCAGCATCATGAGGTGTAAATCGAGTCGAGTCACAGGACAACGTTAACGCCGAAACCGGACTCAAAGGGATAGTTGTTGATCTGAAACGGATCTCAATTGGATATACGTTGATGCGTAACCGAACACCTAGGGACAATCTGTTACGCGAAACCGGAGCCAAAGGGATAATGGTGAAAAGACGGCAAATGGCCCTATGAACCATAAATTTGTAAGCGCTTCAAAAAAACTCTTGTATTCCAAAATACCCCTTGTTATAATCGCATTGAAAAGCTTTTCAAACCGAGGATGCCGACATGAACAAAAACAAAAACAAACCAACGATACGCGATGTTGCCAATAAAGCGGGTGTCTCCATAAGCACGGTTTCGCGCGTGATGAACGCGCCGGCAAGTGTGGTTGAGAGCAAGCGGCAACGGGTGCTGGCGGCGATTGAGGAGCTGAGCTATCAGCCGAATGCGTTCGCCCGCGGACTGATTTACAAGAAATCTTTTACCCTGGGGCTATTGATCCCCGACATCGAAAATATGTACTACGCCGGAATGATCCGGGGAATGCAGGATGCCTGCAACAAGCTGGGTTATAGCCTGATGATCTGCAACACGGACCGCGATAAGGAACGGATGTTATCCTATATCGACGCGTTTCATGAGAAGCAGGTGGACGGTATTGTGTTTGCCAGCGACAAAATGTTTCCGGAGTATTACGAGAAGCTGGTGGGCTGCCGGATCCCCTTTGTCATGGTGTCCTCCCATTCGGATGAATACGAGATCCCTTGCGTTGAAGTCGACGACGAGGCGGCAGCTTACGACGCGGCCGTTTACCTGATCGAGCTGGGGCATCGCCAAATCGGGATGATCGGTTTCAATCACGAGAACTCGATTTCCGGACCGCCGCGTTACGCGGGGTTTGTCCGAGCCATGACGGAATACGGGCTGACGTCCAACATCGCCAATGTGAAATTTGCCAGTCACTATTTCGAACATGCGTATCAGGCTGCACACGAGCTGTTTACCGAGCATCCTCCACTGACCGCCGTGTTCTGCGTCGCCGATGAATTTGCCATGGGGACGATTTCGTACCTTCGGGATCGGCACATTCTTGTGCCGGGGCAAGTGTCCGTCGTTGGTTTCGACAACCACCGCATGGCCGGCATGTACATTCCAAAACTGACAACGATATCTCAACCCATCTATGACCTGGGCCACCGTGCGGCGGAGAAGCTGCATGAGCTGCTGACAACCGGCAGTGTAACGGTGCCCCGAGAAGTCCTCCAACACAAACTCATCGTCCGCGAATCGTCGCGAGAAAGAGCAACCACGATTTAACAACGTGTACCAACTTGAACCCAATCCACATGAACGCACCACGATCAAACACCACCTACACGATCACTACTTACACGAACACCACTACGAACTACGCAATCAACAAAGTTACCAATAACTTTTTGAAAAGCTTTTCAAAAAAACGGAACATTCCAGTTGGGCAGGTCATACACTTATACCAAAATGAAAACGGATTCAGGGGGAGCCTCATTCATTCGACTGTTGAAATGCTTTTCAAGGAGGTGATTTGCCGAATAGCGTTCCATTGTCAGCCAGACCTTCAGATGGTTTCTCATACAACATATCGAAGGGGATGTAGGGTCAATGAATAAAAGATCAAAATGGACTTCTTTACTGCTTGTTAGCGGATTATCGTTTACGCTTCTCCTCAGCGCTTGCGGCGGAGGGAACAATGCGGCAAATAACGAACCGGCGGCCCCGGCCAACACCGGAACCACGGAGCAGAATACAAATGAAGGCACCGCTACGAATGACGCCGCAGCCACCGGCTCGCCGCTGGAGCTCGCGTTGAAAGGCGAATATAAAGGCACCAAGGTAACGATGTTCGGGCCATTCGTGGACGCCGACCAGGTGAAATTCGAGACCAGTATCAAGGATTTCGAGGAAAAGACGGGCATCGATATCCAATACGAAGGCTCCAAGGAGTTTGAGGCGACCATCAACGTCCGCGTGGACGGTGGTAACGCGCCCGATATCGCCGACTTCCCGCAGCCGGGATTGCTGGCTGCCGTAGCCAAAACCGGCAAGGTCATTGACCTTACCGGCATTCTCGATCAGGAGAAGCTGAAGGCCAATTACAATCAAAGTTGGCTCGACATGGCGACGATGGACGGCAAGGACGGTAAAATCATGGCGGGCGTATGGAACCGCAGCAACGTGAAGAGCTTGGTGTGGTATCCGAAGAAACAGTTTGAGGAAGCGGGCTACACCATTCCGCAAACCTGGGATGAGCTGATGGCGCTGACGGAACAAATCGCTAAGGATGGCGACACCGCTTGGGGCATCGGGATCGAAAGCGGCGCGGCAACAGGCTGGCCGGCTACCGACTGGGTCGAAGACATCATGCTCCGTACGACCTCGCCGGAGAATTATGATAAGTGGGTTAGCGGGGAACTGCCATTCACTTCCCCTGAAGTGAAGCACGCGGTGGAAAAGATGTCGGAAATCTGGATGAACCCGGATTATGTGTATGGCGGAACGAAGTCGATCGTGACCACGGCCTTTGGCGATTCGCCTGCCCCGATGTTCGACAATCCGCCGAAGGTGTGGCTGCACCGTCAAGCTAACTTCATCACCAGCTTCTTCCCGGAAACGGCGAAAATCGATGAAGACTACGACTGGTTCTACCTGCCGCCGATTGATGAGCAATATGGCAAACCGGTGCTTGTCGCCGGCGATATCTACTCGATGTTCAACGATCGCCCAGAAGTTCGGGCCGTCATGGAGTTCTTCACGACCGGCGAATCGATTAAATCTTGGGTACAATCCGGCGGCGTCATTGCGCCGATGAACGACGCTTCGCTTGACTGGTATACCTCTGAGGCGGATCGCCGCATGGCGAAGCTCGTGCAAGAGGCTTCCACGCTGCGATTCGACGGTTCTGACCTGATGCCGGGTAAAGTGGGTGCCGGCACCTTCTGGAAGGGAATGACCGACTACGTGAGCGGCACGGCTACGCTGGATGAAGCGCTGGCGCAAATTCAGGAAGGATGGAAGAACTAAATTTAGCTAGGTAGCAAAGGCATGCCATAATAATACTGCACCGCTGGAGGGGCGCGCGAACCGAAACGTGGGTTCCGGTACACCGCCCCTCTTAATTATGAATCCAACCGGTTATTCAGAAAATTACGCTCACCAAACTTTTAGGAGGGGTCATGATGAGTTCAGAGGCCAAGCGAACCGTCAGCCTAAGGGCCGTGCTCTTCACCCTGGTCATTTTGCTCGCCAATGCCGCCGGACACGGATTGATATTCCGTTTCTTCCGCGACTCGACGCTGAATCCGCTGTTGACCGCGGTATGCGCGGTCCTATGGGGCGTGCTCGGCGTATATTTTCTTTTTTATACGTTTAACCTGGCGGTGGAGCAATATCCGGAACAGGTCCGGCGGAAGGTGCTGCCGTTTATCTTCATCGGCCCAGCGGTCATCTTGCTAGGATGGCTCCTTGTTCTGCCCGCCGTTCGGACGCTCTATCTCAGCTTCTTTAACGCCTCCTCGGAGAAGTTTGTGGGGCTAGCCAACTATGCGGCGATTTTCACCGATAAGCTGATGGGGACGGCACTGCGCAACAACCTGCTATGGGTGTTCCTCGGCACGCTGGCTTGCGTTGGGTTCGGGCTGCTGATTGCAATCCTCGCCGATCGCAGCAGCTATGAGAAGATCGCCAAGTCGATCATCTTTATGCCCATGGCCATCTCGTTTGTGGCGGCGGGGGTGATCTGGAAGTTTGTGTACTATTATCAGCCCGGTGACCAGCAGATCGGCTTACTTAACGCCATCGTCGTTGCCCTGGGCGGAGAAGCACAGGCCTGGACCAGCATGCTGCAGCCGTGGAATAATCTGTTTCTCATTCTGATTCTGATCTGGATGCAAACCGGGTTCGCCATGGTGATTTTCTCCGCGGCGATTAAAGGCGTCCCGGACGATATTCTGGAAGCGGCGCGTGTGGACGGGGCCGGTGAAATCAAAATCTTCTTCCGCATCATCATTCCGTTTAT
The DNA here is from genome assembly GCF_014947195.2 of Paenibacillus rhizolycopersici. Lineage (NCBI taxonomy): Bacteria > Bacillati > Bacillota > Bacilli > Caryophanales > Paenibacillaceae > Paenibacillus > Paenibacillus rhizolycopersici. Next base: position 240,026 of record NZ_JADCNN020000001.1, read on the forward strand.
CTCCGCAACGATCCTGACGGTGACGACGACGATCATCGTGTTTACGCTAAAAATCTTCGACGTTGTTATGGTCATGACCGGCGGACAATACGGGACGGAAGTGGTGGCTACGCAGTTTTACCGGCAGTTCTTTATGTACCGCAATTTCGGATACGGCTCCACGCTGGCGATTGTCCTGCTGATTGCCGTGCTGCCGGTCATCTTCTTTAATCTGCGGCAGATCCGCAAGCAGGGGGGATTCTAATGGCGGGCACGAATCAGCCACGTACCACAGGAACCAAACGCAAACGCGGCAAAACGATCGTCAATCTCGTACTGGGCGTCATCTGCTTATTATGGCTCATTCCTACGCTGGGATTATTGATCTCCTCCTTCCGGCCAGCGTCGGATATTCTGCATACCGGTTGGTGGAACGTGTTTCCCCACCTGGAATGGACGAATGCGGAGACGATTCAGCTGTCCAAAGATATCGATCTGCGCGAGCCGATTGAGGTGAATGGGCAAACCTTCAACGACGACGAGCTGAAAGCCGGGGTTCTCAGCGATGACCAACGGCTGATCTGGGAGAATCGCCGTGCCCGCACACTAAACGTGCAGGAGCAGGGCTGGGAGTTTAAGCCGGCGCTGACGCTGGAGAACTACAAGAACGTGCTGTCCGGAAAAGAATACAAGCTGAAGCTGGCTGACGGCAGCGAATCGATTCAGAAGGGGACTGGGTTGTCCCAGGCGTTCTGGAACACGCTGACGATCGCCGTACCGGCGACGGTCATCCCGGTGCTGATCGCTTCGTTTGCCGCCTACGCGTTTGCCTGGCTGCGGTTCCCCGGGCGCAAAACGCTGTTCGTGGTGATCATCGCGATGCTGGTCATTCCGCTGCAGGTCGCGCTCATCCCGGTGCTGAAGGATTACACTGCATTGGGCCTGAACGGCAGCTACCTGGGCATTTGGTTGGCTCATACCGCCTTCGGCTTACCGCTCGTGACGTATTTTATGTATAACTTCATCAGCCAGTTGCCGAAGGATTTGTTCGAATCGGCTTTCATTGACGGGGCGAGTCACTTTACGATCTTCTCCCGGTTGATCCTGCCGTTGTCCGTACCGGCACTGGCTTCGATCGGCATCTTCCAGTTCCTGTGGGTATGGAACGATTATCTGGTATCGCTGATCTTCATCGGCAACCAGCCAAGCGTGCAGGTGATGTCGATGAAAATAGCCGACCTCGTCGGATCGAGAGGAAACGACTGGCATCTGCTTACGTCGGCGGCGTTTATCTCCATGCTGATGCCGCTCACGATCTTTTTCCTCTTGCAGAAGTACTTTGTCAGAGGGTTGATGGGAGGCTCGGTGAAAGGATGAACAAACGGTCTGAGGAGCACCCGGCGACACTGCATTCCCCGCGGGAATGGAGCCTGGTCGAGGATGCGTACGATGAGAAGGACAATCAGCGCAAGGAGAGCTTGTTTGCCTTGGGTAACGGGTACATCGGGATGCGCGGCCATTTTGAGGAGGGGTACCACGGGCAGGAAGGAATCTCGGTGCGCGGCTGTTATGTGAACGGGTTCTACGATACCGCGCCGATCCTTTATCCCGAAGGGGCGTATGGGTTTCCGTTCGAGGGCCAAGCGATGCTAAACGTGACGGATGCCGGGGTCATCAAGCTGACCCTCGAGGGCGAGACCTTTCATTTGAACCGGGGGCATGTGCGATTCTACAAAAGAGTGCTGCATATGCAAAGCGGTGTGTTGCACCGGTTGGTAGAATGGGAATCCCCAGCCGGACACCGCGTGCTGATTCATATCCGCCGCCTGGTGTCGTTGACCCATCGGCATCTGGCGGCGATCCACTACGAGGTGACGGCGCTGAACTTCGACGGCACCGTGTCGATCTGCTCGGCGATGGACGGGGACATCGCCGAGGCAGATGCGCCGGACCGGGGCGGAGATCCGCGCCTCGGGGCGCGCCGCACGGAGCCCCGCCTCCTGTTGGAGGAGGCGGGGAGCGACGGGCGCGGCGGCGGCTGGCTGAAGCAGCGCACGCGGCATAGCCGCTTCGCGCTGCTGACGGCGATGAGCCACCGGCTGGCGCTGCCGCCGTCCGCCTCGTATAGCCTGTCGGAGAAGCACGACAGGCAGCGGTTGTCGGTGCAGTACGACGTGGCGCTGCGCCGGGGGGACACCGTTTCGCTGAGCAAATTTATCAGCACTCACACCTCCCGAGATACCCGGGAGGAAGAGCTGCTGATGCGAAGCGCGGAAGTGCTGCAGATGGCCGAAAGCCGCGGCTTCGACGGGCTGGCCGAGGAGCAGCATGCTTATCTGGACGCGTTCTGGAGCCGCGCCGACGTGGAGATCAAAGGCGATCCCGCGCTCCAGCAGGGGCTGCGGTTTAACGCGTTTGGCCTGCTGCAGTCGGCCGGACGCGACGGGCGGACCAGCATGGCCGCCAAGGGTCTCACCGGCGAAGGGTATGAAGGGCATTATTTCTGGGACACCGAAATGTACGTACTGCCCTTCTTTACCTTCACGACGCCGGAGATCGGCCGGGCCTTGCTGGAATTCCGCTACCGCACGCTGGAGCAGGCGCGGCAGCGGGCGAAGGTGATGTCGCAGCGGGGCGCGCTGTATCCGTGGCGGACGATTGGCGGCGAGGAGAACTCCGCCTATTTCCCGGCGGGCACCGCGCAGGCCCATATCAACGCCGACATCGCCTACGGCATCCGCCAATACGTCCAGGCGACGGGAGACGAGGTGTTTCTCGTGCAGCAGGGCGCGGAGATCTTGTTCGAGACGTCCCGGTTCTGGGTGGACCTCGGCCATTACAATCCGGCCCGTGGCGGTGCTTTTTGCATCGACGGGGTGACTGGTCCGGACGAATACACGGCGGTTGTGAACAACAACGTCTACACGAACCTTATGGCCCGCGAACACCTTCGGTATGCCTGCGAGACTGCGGGGGTGCTGCGCGAGCGGTACTCTTCGGATTTCGCCCGGCTTGAGCGGAAGATCGGTCTCACGGAAGGGGAAATCCTTGGTTGGCAGCAGGCGGCGGACAAGATGTACGTCCCGTATGACGAGGAATTGGGGATCTACGCGCAGGACGATGCGTTCTTGTCCAAGCGGAAATGGGATTTCGCCGGCACGCCGCCGGAAAACTATCCGTTGCTGCTGCACTACCATCCGCTTGTCATCTACCGTCATCAGGTGTTGAAGCAAGCCGATCTGGTGTTGGCGTTGTTTTTGCTAGGCGAGCAGTTTTCGCGGGAGGAGAAAATCCGCAACTACCGGTATTACGAACCGCTGACGACGCATGATTCCTCGCTGTCCCCATGTATCCACAGCATCATCGCTGCTGAAATCGGCGAGTTGGAAGACGCTTACGACTATTTCAGCCGGACGGTGCGGATGGATTTGGACGACGTGAACGGCAATGCCAAGGACGGATTACATACCGCGGCGATGGCAGGCTCGTGGATGGCGGTCGTGAACGGGTTTGGCGGAATGCGGCTCGATAGCAGCGGCGTGTTGGGTTTCCGTCCGGTACTACCTCCGCAATGGGAGAGCTGCCGGTTTAAGGTGATGCACCGGGGGCGACTTCTTGAGGTGTTTTTTGACAAGGAGCAGGTCGTCTATACGCTTCGCGAAGGGGAGGGCCTGGAGATTCGGCACGACGGAGAACGCCTTGTGATTCGCCCGGGTGAACCCGTCCGACGTGAGTTAGCGGCGGATCGCGAACCAGCCGACAGCCACCTGGCTAACTAGGGTGCGCGTCCCTTTTGCGGGAGCCTGTCCGGCGGGCGTATAATGGGGGCGTAGGACCATTTTGGACGCGACAGGAGGAAGAACGATGAATTACAGAACGCTGGGCCGAACCGGGCTGCGGATTTCCGAAATTGGCTACGGGGCTTGGGGGATCGGCAAATCCGGATGGGTTGGAGCCAGCGACGACCAGTCGCTGCAAGCGCTGCGCCGCTCCATTGAGCTGGGCCTTAACTTTATCGATACCGCCCTCGGGTACGGGGATGGCCACAGCGAGAAGCTGGTGGGACAGGTCGTTCGCGAGCAGAAGGCACAGGGGAAGGACATTTACGTGGCCACCAAAATTCCGCCGAAAAACGGCCAATGGCCCGCTCGCGCCGGTGTACCGGCTGACGAAACGTTTACCGCCGAGCATGTGATTGCCTGCACGGAGCGGAGCCTCGGTCATCTCGGCCTGGAGACGATCGATGTGCAGCAGTTCCACGTCTGGTCCGATGAGTGGGTGGGCCAGGGCTCTTGGTTGGAAGGCATACAAAAGCTGAAGGAACAGGGGAAAATCCGCCATTTTGGCGTCTCCATCAATGACCATCAGCCGGAAAATGCGATCAAGCTGATCGAAACCGGGGTCGTGGATACCGTTCAGGTCATCTATAACCTTTTCGATCAAAGTCCGGAGGACCAACTGCTGCCAGCCTGTGAGAAGCACCATGTTGGCGTGATCGTCCGGGTTGCGTTGGACGAAGGCGGATTGACGGGCAAAGTAACGCCGGAGACCACATTCGAGGAAGGCGACTTCCGTAATCACTATTTCCGCGAGGACCGGAAGCAGGAAGTGTACAATCGGGTGCAGAAGATCGCCGCTGAGCTAGGAGTTTCGCTGGAGGAGATGCCGGAAATCGCGCTGCGTTACGTTCTGAGTCACCCGGCGGTATCGACGGTCATCCCGGGAATGCGAACGGTTCGCAACGTTGAGCGCAACATGCCGGTTGGCGACGGCCGCGGCTTAAGCGCCGAACAGGTAGCCAAGCTGAAATCCCACCGCTGGATCCGCAATTTCTATCAATAAACCATAAGCGTGAGGAACGCCGTGAACAAAAGCGACCCCTTTGCATAAAACAAAGGTGGCCGCTTTTTTTTTGCGGGGAGGAAGAGGGAAAAAAGAACTTAAGGTGTTTTGTACCCTTACGCGGCCGCAACCTTGGCGTTATGATAGGAAAGGATAAAGAAGGAAATCATGATCCAAATATGGTGATGATTAACTTGAAAATGGAAAGGAGGTGAGAGCGTGATGTATATGAACGATTTGGACGTTGCCAAACAGCATATCCGGGATCTTCGCAAGGAGCTGGACCGATGCAGGATGGCCCGGCAATTCCGGCTTTGGGAGAAGGAGAAACCAAGGAACGAGCGGTCTAAGGTACCCATAGGTATGAATTCGGTACTGATTTCCATCCTCGCTAGGATGCGAAAACTGCGTTAACCTCGGTCGTACCCTCCAGTAAGTCCCCCGATACAAGATAGACCGCCCCTCGTAAGAAACGGTCTACTCTCTATGCATCGATATTCCATTTTCGTTTGTCTAAGTCTTAGTTCCCTGTCCCTTGTTCTGGTTGCCTGTTCTTATCTGGAGTCTCGCGTCCGGGAGGAACGATACAGTTCTGCGATGAGCCGCAGCGTTTTGAGGCCTTCTTCGCCATTAATCGCAAAGCGCGTTCCTGTCCGGATGTGGTCGTAAAAATCGGCGATTAATAACCGGTGGCTTGAGCCCCAGTAAGATTTGCCGATGATTCTTCCCGCGTCGTCGAGGCTGACCGGCGGCTCGGAGATCAGGCTTTCTAGGCCGTCCTGAATTAAATACAGGCAGTCGCCCCGCTGATGCAGCGTGCCGCCTTCAAACACCAGCTCCAGTTCGACAGGGGAGTTGGCCAAATACGCATTGGTGGCGTAAAACAACCCGCGGACGCCGTCCGCAAACCGGAAGCTGGCATGCGCCGTATCCTCCACCTCGATCACGTCGCCAAGGGCATCGGCGGTGACGCTTCCTTGTACGGAGACGACATCACCGCCGAACCATTGCAGGAGATCGAGCGTATGGATCGCCTGGTTAATCAATACGCCGCCGCCTTCGGTCGCCCAGCGTCCTCGCCATGGGCTGTCGGTATAATAAGCCTCGTCTCGGTGCCAGGTGACGATACCTTTGAGGCAGAGGAGCCGACCCAGCGTTTTCGAATCCAGGAATTCGCGGATCTTCTGGGACGAGGCGTTATATCGATTCTGAAAAACGACGCCAAGCTGCGCTTCGTTGCGGCGCGCTTCCGCAAGCAAATCCTCCGCTGCCTTTAGGTGATGCGCGAGCGGCTTCTCTGTGAGCACGTGCTTTCCGGCCCGTAGCAGACGCGTTGCCATCTCCGCATGCAGGTGGTGGGGCGTACATAAATGAACGACTTGAATGTCATCGCGTTCCAGTAAGGTCTGGTAATCGTTCGCCGCTTCGCAGGCATATTCCGCAGCTGCCTGCTCTGCTTTGGAGGCATCGCTGTCGACGACGACCTTCAGCTTCACGCCGTCCAACTGCTGCACAGCCCCGGCATGCAGCGGGAAAATCGCTCCGCAGCCGACGATGGCTGCGCCTATCGGTTCTTGCATCGTAAGGTCCCTTCCCGTCCTAGTAAGATGTGGTGATTTGTAGCGCCTGTTGCTGGGCTTTCAGGCAAAGCTCCGCGGCTTTGAAGGCGTGCTCTTGCGTCATCGCGTTCTCCGTGCGGTTCAGGCAATCCAGGATCAATTCCCCAAAGAACGGATAACCGACCTGACCGCGCACGGCAAAATGCTGCTCGCCGTCCTGATTCACCAGGTAGACATGATCGCCGTCCGCGTCCCGGGCAAGATCGACGTATTTGCGCAGCTCGATATACCCTTCGGTGCCCAGAATGAACGTCCGCCCGTCTCCCCAGGTGCTGAGGCCGTCCGGCGTAAACCAGTCGACGCGGAAATACTGGGTCGCCCCGTTATCGCCAACCAGCGTTGCGTCGCCGTAATCCTCCAGCTCGGGGTATTCGGGATGATGGTAGTTGGCCACCTTACTGTGCAACACCTTGGCGTCCCGGCACCCGGTATAATACAGGAACTGCTCGATTTGGTGGCTGCCGATGTCGCAGAGAATGCCGCCGTATTTCTCCTTCTGAAAAAACCACTCCGGCCGCGAACCCGCATTCAGCCGGTGCGGCCCAAACCCGGTTACCTGCAGCACGCGTCCGATCGCCCCTTGCTGAACGAGTTGGCCGGCATACACGGCGGATTCTACATGCAAGCGTTCGCTGTAATACACCATATATTTGCGGCCGGTTTCGCGAACCTTCCGGCGTGCGGCTTCGAGCTGATCCAGGTGGGTGAACGGCGTCTTGTCGGTAAAATAATCCTTCCCGGCGTCCATCACCTTGAGACCCAGTGGTCCCCGCTCCGACGGAACCGCCGCAGCAGCGACGAGCCGTACCTCGGGATCGGCGAGCACCTGCTCGAGGCTGTCTGCCCGGATCGCTTGCGGGTACTGCTCCACAAACGCCTGCACTTTCGCCGGGTCGGGATCGTAAACCCACTTCAAGGTCGCTCCGGCTTCAATTAGCCCGCCTGCCATTCCGTAAATATGCCCGTGGTCCAGAGCCGCCGCGGCAAATGCAAATTCGTCGCCGGGCTTCACGACCGCATTCGGACGCCCCTTAGGCGCATAGTTCATCCCGTCCTTAGCTTGAAAAGAGGGCTGCTGTTGTTTATCCATCGTCATCGGCCTTACATCCTTTCGTGGATAAACTCGGCAAACTTGCGGAGCATCTCTTTCGAACCGTAATGGCCGCTGAAGTCCTCAATGCCAAGGTAGCCGTCGTAGCCAACGGACTCCAGGTCCTGGAGCAGCCGGCTGTAGTCGATCACGCCGTTCGCTAGCGGCGACCATTCGCAACGCCAAGACGCGCTGCCGTCCTCGCGCGTCCCGGTTTGCGACCAGGCGGCGTTTTTGACGTGGACATGAGCGAGATAGGGCCCGAGCAGTTGGAGTCCCATTTTGAACTGCTCGTAACCTTCGTGCACCATATTGCCCGGATCATACAGCACGCCGATCTGATCGGGATCGCAGTGGCTGACTAGTCGATGGGCGAGGCCGGCGCTTGGCGCAATCGTCAGATGGTGTGTTTCCACGACGCCTTTGACGCCGTATTGTTTGGCCAAACGCTCAGCTTCTTTCAGGTAGCGCACCGTTTTGTCGTACAACTCGGGATAGGGCGTCGAGCCGTCATATCCGGCCGCGCCTACGCGGATCGTCTTCGCACCCAGCAGGCGGGCGACGGCGAATACCCGCTCCGTCTCCTCGAGGTCCAGCGAGTTCAAATACGGCGCGATGCCTGCCATCTCAAGCCCCTCAGCTTCGGTGATGCGCTTGAAGCGAAGCAGCTGTTCTTCTGTTGAAGACGGATCGATCGAGCACAAATTGTTGCGCCAATACGATGGCTTCTCACCAGTTGCCTCGGCAGGGATTTCCTTGAAACGCCACTCCACACCGTGGAGACCGGCTTCCCTTGCGGCCTGTACCAACTCCTCCGGCGTCAAATCCGGGGTGGATACGGTAAATACGGACAATTTCATGGGTTATCACTCCTTTTTGTTACGGAATTGGAGGAGGGGGCTAGCATTCCCCAGCGTATGTCTCAAATAAGGTGAAAAAATCACTCTATTCTTCGGCCGCGGCAATGATAGACTCTTATCTCCCGAATGCTCAATGTGTCTCCGACACGTCGAGCACCTTGCCGCTGCCGCCGTCCTTGCGGAACGAGGAGGCTTGAATCTTCTCCTGCAGCTTGGCGTAGAATAGCTCCTCATCCAGCGGGAGGTCTACCCAATCGTCGGTCCAGGCCGACAGGTGCATGGCGTTGGAAATCGTCAGGCCGCGGATGCCTTCCTCGCCTGGGGCGAGCAGCTTCTCACCGCGCAGCAGCGCGTTCGTGAAGTTCTGCAAAATCCCCTTATGCTGCGGTCCGTCGCCGCCGCTCACCGGGATGTCGCATTTCCAGCATTCCGGCTGGCCAAAGCCGCCGGTATATTCCGCGTTGAACTGCGGCTCGGGCATCCGCAGCCGCCAGAACGTGAGCTTGCCGTCTTCCACGACGATTTTGCCGTTGTCGCCGGACAACTCGAAGCGGTTCGTGCCCGGCGCTTCGCCGGTCGTGGTGACGAATAGCCCGGTGGCGCCGTTTTCGTATTCTACGTAGGCGGTCACGTCGTCTTCCACCTCGATGTTGCGGTATTTGCCGAAGTGGCAAAACGCGCGGACCCGCTTCGGCACCATCCCGGTCGTCCACTGCCACAAATCGAGTTGGTGCGGGTCCTGATTCAGCAGCACGCCGCCGCCTTCTCCGGCCCAGGTGGCACGCCAGCCGCCGGAGTCGTAGTAGCTCTGCGAACGATACCAGTTCGTGATGATCCAGTTCGTGCGGCGGATCGCCCCCAGCTCTCCAGACAATACGAGGTCGCGCAGCTTGGCGTACAGCGGATTGGTCCGCTGATTGTACATGATACCAAACTGCTTGCCCGACTTCGCGGCCGCTTCGTTCATCTCGCGGACCGCTTTGGTGAACACGCCGGCCGGCTTCTCCACGAGTACATGGTAACCGCTCTCAAAAGCCTGCACCGCCAGCGTCGGGTGATCGTAATGCGGCGTGGCGATCAGCACGGCATCCATCGCCCGCGAAGCGAACAACGCTTCCGGCGTGTCAAAGGTCTGCACCGTCTCCGGCAAATGTTCCTTCGCCCACTTCAGGCGCTCGGGGTTGGTGTCGCATACGGCGGTCAGCTCCGCACCCTGGATCTCGCCGCAGAGGTTCAACGCATGGGATGTGCCCATATTGCCGATGCCGATGATGGCGAAACGTAGTTTATCCATTTAAACGCTCCCTGCCTTTCCCTTAGAGGTAACCTTCTTTGAACCTCATACTAAATATCCTGTCCGCTTTTATGTAGTCCTGTCGCTCTTAGCTTAGCTTGAATCGAAAGGGTTGAGAAGGGCACGGATTAAGACGGTTTTGCGCAAAATTAAGGTGTATTCGATAAATGCGAATGCTACAATGAGATCAGAATCCTTGAAAGTGGAAGGGCTTACAATCCAACAAAGGGAATGGGAAACGATGAATGAGATGGATCTGCTCGCCGGGCGGCTGCCCGAGAGCTTGACCGTGACGGTGACGCATGCCCAGCTGCGAAGCGGCTTTCCCGGCTGGAACCGGACGGAGCTGGCTCCTAGCTTCAACCGGCTTTATTTTATCGCGGAAGGGGAAGGCTCGGTGATCATCAACGGGGAGACCTATTATCCTCGACCGGGCCAACTTATGATCATGCCGGCAGGGACAAGCCAGACGACGTCTACGAACCCGGATGATCCCTATACGCGTTATTTCTGTCATTTCGACGCCCAAATAGGGGAATGGCCGCTGTTTCATGCCGGAAGCAAGTTGTTCATCAGCGATGCCGGCAATCTGGAGTACGTCCGTGCGACCTTCGACGAGATGATCCGCCAGTTTCAGTCTGGCGGCCCTTTTGCCGGGCTGCGCATGCAGGCTTGTCTCCTGAACCTGCTCGCCTGCTGCCTGGAGGAGGGGGGATACCGCGATTATTTGAAGGACTATATGCAGTTTACGGAACGGAACAAGCTGAGCGGCGTGCTGAAATACATCCAAGAGCATCTGTACGGGCCGATTGAAATCGAAACGCTGGCCGACATCGTCCATTTGCATCCGAATTATTTTATTCCTTATTTCAAAAAAATCATGGGCGTCACCCCCATGCATTACGTACAGCGCAAACGGATGGAGGAAGCCAAGCGGCTGCTGACCTTCACCGACGACAGCATCGCCGACATTGCTGATCGGCTGGGCATGCAGTTGGCCCATTTTTCCCGCCAGTTCAAGAGCCATGCCGGGATCTCGCCTACCGCGTACCGGGCTTGCACAAGGTAGCCTGCACCGTATGAACGCCAACTGATCTCAGCCGCACCGCCCGCACCCCACGCCTATATGCGCAGGGAGCGGGCTTTTTTGTGCCAAATTTGGATGTAAGGCGTTTTCCTGCATGAATCATTACATTGCGGTATAGCTGTGGGACAGGGCCGTTTTTAGAATGAGGATAGAAAATACATCCAGTTCTGGCATCGTAAACCGAGGTTCCACCCATTCAAGATTGAGGGAGGCGTAAAGGTGAGAAGACGTTTACGGACAGGGAAGACGACGCTCGCATGCATTCTTTGGTTAGCCGGTACACTCGCTTTCTCCGGACCTTTGGGATCCGCGCAGGCTGTACAGGCGGAGGAAGAAGCCGGGGCTTATGCCCGAAACGGCAACCTCGTTCAGGCGTCGAACGGAAGGCATTCGTTGGTTTTCGATTTGGTGCAAGGGACCGGCAGCTTGTCGTGGGACGGACTGCCGGTCGTGCCGCAGTTCGAGGCGAGCTTCCGGGAGAAGGGCGGCGAAACCCGCTCAACCCGGGATGCCGTGGAAAGTTCGGCCGAGTGGACTAAGCTGAAGCCGGACGCCTATGGCAAAAACGGGCGTAAGCTGACGATTCACAGCCAGTTGGAAACCGGCGAGCAAATCGATTTGAACTTTTACTTGTACCCTAAGGTTTCATTCGTGCTCACTGACATGCAGGTGCAGCGGGCGGACGGGCTGACCGTGGAGGAGCTGACGCCCATGGACGCACAGCGGATCGAGATCGGGGCGGGCGATGCGAAGAAGATCTTTACGGCGCCATATTCGAACAATTTCGATTTCGGGGTCGCGCCGGTCGACGATTTCGGCAAAAGCCAAAACGGAGCCGACCGCTTCGCCGGCGAGCAGCTGACGTGGGACGACTTCAACGGGATCAGCCATTGGGTCGCGGCGGTATTTGATAACGAGAATAAACATGGCTTTGTTGGCGGTGCGGCCACCGTCCAGAATTGGAAAAGCAGCCAAAAGCTCGGCGAAGCGGAAATTCTAAACGGTCCGTTGACCGAATTTTCCCTGTACAACTGGGGGGGAAGTCATAGCGGAACAACGGTGTCCTCCGATCTGTTTTTCCTCGGGTATTATGACGATTACCAGCATGGCTTGGAGGAATACGGCACCGTCTATAACCAGGGGGAGCCTCATATGAAGTGGGACGGCGACGTGCCGATGGGTTATAACACCTTCTACTCGCATGATCGCTATGCTACTGCGGAGGCCATGTACGCAATGGTCGATTACGTAGCGGAGCATTTGAAGCCGCAGGGGTATGACTATTTCAATCTGGATGGCGGTTTTCAAGCGGAAAGCGGACTGCCCTTTGAACAATCGATCACCAAGTTCATCGACTACGTGCATGCCAAAGGGCTCAAGGCGGGCGGATATTCGACGCCGTTTACGATTTATGAGGAATGGCTCGATTTGCCGATCGAAGGCACGGGCTTGACTCATCGCGACATTTGTCTGAAGGACGAGCAGGGGAACCTGATCAAAACCTATCTGAACACATATGCGCTGGACCTCAGCCATCCGGTGGCACAGCAAATCGTGAAGCGGAACATCGACGATTACATCCGCTGGGGCTACGATTACATTAAGCTGGATTTTATCGATATGGGCATGTACGAAGGCCAGCATTACGATCCTTCGGTGAATGGAATGCAGAACTACCGGATCGGGATGGGCATCATCCGCGATGCGGTGTTGGCGGCGGACCGCCCGATTTACATCAACGAGTCGATCGCGCCGCTGCTGCCGGCCGCGTTTGCCCATGGTCGGCGGGCGGCCTGCGACACGTCGCTTGGCGTAGCCAGCTACTCCGGCATCGAGCGGCAGGCGTTTAATACCGCCGCTTCGTGGTGGACGAACGGTACGATCTACGAATACAACGACCCGGACATGATCATTCCGCAATACGTGATCCAAGGGTTCTGGTACAAGTTCAGTCAGCAGGATGCCAAGTTGTTAAATACCGCGGTGACGTTGGGTGGGGGCCATTACCTGATCGGCGATAACTTGCCTTTCATCGACGAGGACCGGTTGGCTTGGCTGCACAATGAGGAGCTGCTTGATCTGTTGAAAAAAGGGCAGGCGGCGAAACCACTGCAGATGACAGACTTTTACCATCACGAGGCGCATTCTCCTGCCGTCACCGTGCTGACGGAGGGGAAAGACAACCGCGTGGTTGGGTTGTCCAACTGGACGAACCAGGCCCAGGACATCCAGGTCGAATTGGCCGATCTGGGCCTCAAACCAAACAAAAAATACCGGCTGACCGAGCTCTACAGCGGGCGATCGCTTGGCACGGCGCAGGGAACGTTAACGTATCCACTGGAAGCGAAAGGCTCAGCGATCATTCAAATCGTGGGTTCAGGAAAACCGGCACCTGCCGATCCGTTACCGATGAATCTGGCGTTAGGGAAGCCTGTCAACGTCTCCTCAACTTGGGGCGATCCCGGCTACGAGGCGGATAGGTTGACGGACGGCGATCCTACGACGCGCTGGAATGCGGCTGACGGACAACAGAACGATCAATGGGCGGAAATCGATTTTGGCATGGAAACGAAGATGAACCAGGTTGTCGTGAAGGAGTTCCGCGATCCGTATTTCAAAACGGCCAATTATACGCTGCAATATTGGGACGGCTCGGCATATCGGAACATCACGAAAGGATTTACGCTAGGCGACAACCGGACGTTGAAGTTTCCGGAGATTACGACAACCAAGCTGAGACTCTATCTGAATACGAACTATGGCGTGCCTTCGATCTATGAGTTGGAAGCTTATTACGCGCCCGGAGAGGGAGGCAGCCGCATCGACCAGGATGACAGCGATCTGGGATACGCTAATTACTCCGACGTGCGGGCGGGAATTCAGCGGATGCAGACCTTCACTTTAGAGCATGTGGATTTGCCTAAGCTGGATGTCTACATTTATGAGAGTTATCGGAATGAGGTACCGAAGGACGCTTATTACTTCGAGCTGGTCGCGCTGGACGATCAGGGCCAACCGGTAGAGAAGCTGTTTACGGCTTCGCTTCCGGCTTACAACATTCCGGGTTCGATCTCGCCATATTCGATTTACCCACAGCTCAAAGGACTGGATACGAGCAAAACGTATGGTCTCATTCTGAAGTCGCCCGGCTCGGACTATACGCCAAGTACGGACAACAACTATGGGTTTGCTTACAGCGACGCCGACCCTTATGCGGGCGGGGAAGCGAAGTTGTCCACGGACGGCGGGTTAACCTGGTTCGCGGAAGCGAATCGGGATCTGATCTTCACGTTGTATACGTCCGCGGATTGGGCGGACGAGGGGATGAGGACGACGGAGGAAAGTTTGACGGAAACGCCATAAGGATGGCTATATCCGTAGCATTGGAGGGAAGGCCGGTGGCCTTCCCTTTGTTTGTTTTGTTCGGATTCGTGCGAGCGATTGGCTGAAACTTTCGGCGTTCCCTCCGATTCGTTATACTGATACCAAACTCATTTCGCCAGCCTGGTCTGGACTCCCCGCAAAACCGGTGCGCGGAAAGTCGGATGGGGCCGAAGTACTCTTGTTATGCTGGGAACCAGAGGAGGTGCAAACGATGGATGTGCTGAAAAATATGAACGAGGCTTTGAACTACATCGAGCGGAATTTGACGGACGAAATCGATTATGAGGAAGTCGCCCGGATCGCCGTTTGCTCGGAATACCATTTCAAGCGGATGTTTTCGTTCCTGGCCGGGATCCCGCTGTCGGAATATATCCGCCGTCGGCGGCTGACGCTGGCTGCCTTCGAGCTGCAGCAGGGACCGGTGCGGGTCATCGACGTTGCGATCCAATACGGTTACGGTTCCGCCGATGCCTTTACCCGGGCATTCCAAGGCCTGCATGGAATCACGCCGTCGGAAGCAAGAGATCCGGGAGCACCGCTCAAAGCCTATCCTCGGATGACCTTCCAACTCACCATACAAGGAGGAAACGAAATGAATTATCGGATCGTGGAAAAGGAAGCTTTTCGGATCGTCGGCCTGCACAAACGGGTGCCGATCCAATTTCAGGGGGTTAACCCGCATATTGCGGAAATGGCGCAAAGCTTAACCCCGGAGAGGATTGCTAGGCTGAAGGGGTTGTCCAACCTCGAACCCGCCGGGATGATCAGTGCGTCGGCCAACTTCTCGGAGGGGCGCATGGAGGAGCAAGGGGAGCTGGACCATTACCTCGGCGTGGCTACAACACACGCTTGCCCAGAAGGCTACGCTTCGTTAGAGGTAGCGGCTTCGACGTGGGCAGTGTTTACCGCGGTCGGCCCGTTCCCGGAGACACTGCAGAACGTATGGGGACGGATTTATTCGGAGTGGTTCCCGTCCGCTCATTACGAATTGGCCGAAGGCCCTGAACTTTTGTGGAACGAGAGTCCGGACACGTCCCTGCCTAACTACCGAAGCGAAATCTGGATTCCGGTGGCGCGCAAAGCCTGAAGCTGCGGTTGTTCTCCGGCTTACCGTGGACCAAAGATGACTTTTTGGACCGCCTATAGTACGATCTGCTAAGAGAGTGTAGATAGCTTATAGGAAGGAAGAGGGAGAACCATGGATAACGACAAACGCAAAGTGGGAGTTTTGTTTGTATGCCTGGGGAACATTTGCCGTTCGCCCATGGCGGAAGCCGTCTTTCGGCATCGGATTACCGAAGCGGGATTAAGCGAACAGTTTGTGATCGATTCGGCGGGAACCGGCAATTGGCATACGGGAAATCCGCCGCATCACGGTACGCGCCGCATTTTGGACCAGTACGGCATTTCCTATGAGGGATTGCAAGCGCGACAGGTGGCACAGGATGATTTTGACAAATTCGATTATATCATCGCGATGGATAACCAAAATGAACGCGATTTGAAGGCGCTGGCTCGGCAGGCGGATGCGAGAATCGTCAAGCTGCTGGACCTCGTGTCGGAATCGCAGTTGAAGGAGGTTCCCGATCCGTATTACACAGGGAATTTCGAAGAGGTCTACGGCCTGGTGCAGCAGGGCTGCGGCGCTTTGCTGGAGCTGATTCAGCGGGAAAAAGCGCTGGGCTAAGCTTAAATTTGGCCTGAGCTTGGCCAAAGCAGGCGAATCAGGCCTGAGCAGGACGAAGCTGGCCTTAGTTAACTAGCCAGGTGAACTAGGCGGGTGGTGCTTGGCTGCTAGATACGTGCAGCGGCTGTCCGACCGAGGCGAAATGTTGTGAAAAGTGCAACATTTTCGCGGGCATAACCGCCGAAACGGCTGAAATGTTGCCAAAACTGCAACATTCCCACCGCATCACGGCGACTGGGGCCAGAAATGTTTCATAAAATGCAACATTTCCCCCTCAACCCGCCCAGCGAGCGCAAAATGATGCACAAAATGCAACATTTTGCCCCTTCGGCGACGGGTGGAGGAACGTCCGCCCGCTCACACTCGCGAGTTACCAGCAAGCAAGCATACGCACGTAAGCGCGCATGCACACATGCACGCAGTTTCCCCCCACAACAAATAACCCGTCCGGCATTCGCCGCGACGGGTTTCTTCATTCCCACACATTAACTTTTAATCGCACCCATCATGATTCCTTTGACGAAGTACTTTTGCACGAACGGGTACACCATGATGATTGGAAGGGTCGCGACCATCGTGACCGCCATCCGGATGCTTTCGCTGGATACCGGGATGCGTTTAGCGTTTTGCGCCATCTGCTGGGCATCGGTCATCATCGCGCCGGTCTGGAATTGGTTCAGGATTTTAACCAGGACGGCCTGCAGCGTCTTAAGTTCCGGTTTATACGTATAGATGTAGGAATCGTACCAGGAATTCCAATGGCCGATGGCCAGGAACAAGCCGATCGTCGCCAGCACGGGCACGCACAGCGGGAGAACGATGCGGACGAAGATCTGCAGGTCGTTCGCGCCGTCGATTTTGGCCGATTCCTCAATTTCGCCGGGGAGCTGCTCGATGAAGGTCCGCACGA
This sequence comes from Paenibacillus rhizolycopersici, assembly GCF_014947195.2. Classification (NCBI taxonomy): domain Bacteria; kingdom Bacillati; phylum Bacillota; class Bacilli; order Caryophanales; family Paenibacillaceae; genus Paenibacillus; species Paenibacillus rhizolycopersici. The sequence goes on from NZ_JADCNN020000001.1 coordinate 256,778, forward strand.
GAATCATCAGGAACACGCCGATCAAGCCCGGGAAGATAAACACCCAGAACGAATCGATTAACCCCAGCGCCTTGATGACCATATACGTCGGAATCAGGCCGCCGCCGAAATACATCGTAAATACGAAGAAAAACGAGAAATACTTCCAGCCGAGCAAATAACGTTTGCTTAAGGTGTAGGCCAGCATGGAGATACAGATGATCGACACCGCGGTCCCGATCACCGTCCGCAGTGCCGTCACCTGCAGTGCGCTCCAGATTTCCGGGTTTCGGAAAATCGTGACGTAGCTGGCGAACGTAAACTCCCGCGGCCAGAAATACAGGTTACCTCGCAGCGAGTCCGTGGCGTCGTTCAGCGAGATGATGAGAATGTTCCAGAACGGATAGAACGTGACGAGAAAGATGCCCGACAGGAACAGGTATAGAGCAGTGTCAAACAGATGCTCGGTAATCGTTTTTTGGTTTTTCATGCCGTTTCCTCCATGCCAGGTTTAGAACAAGGACTGGCCGTTGATTTTTTTCGCAATCTTGTTGACGATCACCACGATGATAAAGGCGACAACCGAGCTGAACATGCCCACGGCGGCAGCGTACGAGAACATGCCGTTCTGGATCCCGTAGCGGAACGAGTAGGTCGATAGCACGTCCGAGTAGTCCTTCGTCAGATCGTTCCCCAGCAGGAAGTGCTGGTCGAACCCGGCGTTCAGAATGCCGCCCATAGCTAGAATCAGCAGAATGACGATCGTGGGCTTCAGATGCGGGAGCGTGATAAAACGAATCTGCTTAAACCGGTTAGCCCCATCCACCTTGGCCGCCTCGTACAATTCCGGGTTGATTGAAGAGATGGCTGCCAAATACATAATCGAGCTGTAGCCCATATCCTTCCACGTGTTGCCCAGCGCGACGATCCACCAGAAATACTTGCCGTTCTGCAGGAACAAGATGCTCTCATTCGTGATGTGAAAAAACTTCAATAGCGCGTTCACCGCCCCGTCCGAGGACAGCAACGTCACGATAATGTTGGCCGCGATGACCCAGGAGATGAAATACGGCAAATACGATGACGTCTGTACGATTTTTTTGAATTGGACGTTTTTGATTTCGTTAATCGCCAGCGCGATCAGGATCGGCATCGGAAACGAGAACAGAAGAGTGATCAACGTCGAAGCCAAAGTGTTGCGCAGGATGATCAGGAAATCGCCGTTATTGAAAAAGTAACGGAACCACTGCAGCCCAACGAATTCGCTGTGGAACAGGCTGTACCAGAATCGGCCGAGCGTGGGCTGGTAGTTGACGAACGACATATACAATCCGGCCATGGGAGTATAGGCGAACAGGATCGCCCAGATGAGCGCCGGCAGCATCAAGAGGAACAGATATTTTTGCTGTTTAAAGACGGGCCATAATTTGCGGCGCGGAATTTTCAGTTCCGTACCTTCGCGTAGATTCAAGTCGGTTTGCATAGCGGCACCTCGCATTGGTTTCTTAGTCGTGGCATTCAGCTTTACGGCTTAAAAAAATTATAAGACCCCCGAAAATTCAATGTCGATAAAGCAATGTATCGAATCATGCTTGAAAATAACTTTCATGCGAAAGGAGGATTCAGTTCGCCTGCATGTAAGCGCTATAATCAAAGAGGAGGCAGTTCAAGGAACTGCCTAACCTTACGGTTATTAGATTCGGAAAGGCTGCATAAGAAGGGGGCTTGCGGACATGTACAGCATTTTTCTGGTGGACGACGAGGAATTGGAATTGGAGATGATGCGGGACTTCATCCGTTGGGAGGATATGGGGATTTACGTGGCCGGTGTCGGCATCAACGGGAAGGACGCTCAGGAGAAAATCCATGCCATTCAACCCGACATCGTGCTGACGGACGTACAGATGCCGCTGATGGACGGCCTGGAGCTGGCAAAGTGGGTCAGCGAATACTACGACTGGATGCAGATCGTTTTTTTGACCGGTCATGACGAGTTCAATTATGTCAAATCCGCATTGCACGTCGGCGCGGTTGGCTATTTGCTTAAGCCGCTGGACCTGGAGGAGATCACCGGGGTGATGGGGCGAGTGAAGCAGAAGTGTGAAGAAGTGCGTTTAAAATATAAATCGATCCAGATGACCAAAGCTAAACTGTTGAAGGAACTGCTCCATGAAAAAGACGCCGTACGGCGGTTGCAGCTCGCCGCCGCGCTCGGCAAGCTGGAACGGCGGGAAGTCGCCGGTACCTACACGCTGGCGCTCTGCAGCGTAGACCGCTTCACCGGCGGGGAGACGTCTGGCACGGGGGAAGCGGCAATCTCCCGCCTGCCGGAGGTGGCGGAGGAGTATTTCCACGCCGTTCGCAAGGACGCCGTGGTCGCCGCACTTCAAGAAGGCGAGCTTGCGATCTTTATCGAGGCTGAACCCGGAAGCCATCCGGGGGTTTCGCATGAGCAGTGGGGCACCCTGCAACAGACGATTCGGGGATTGCTGGGGCTGTCGGTGACGCTGGCCATTGACAGTGAAGAGACCGGGCCTGCCGGCATCTCCCGGCTGTATGAGCGGGCGCGTAGCCTGCGGGACGAAAGGTTCTATCTTGGGCCGGGACAGATCATTTATGCCGGGGATGTCAAATCGGGGTATCCCTATGACACGCTGCCCCCCTTCCCTGAGCAGGAGTGGATGGAGGCGCTGCAGCAGCTCCGAGGCGAAGATGCAGAAGGAGTTCTGGGCGAATTTCTCACGAATGTGCGTCAGCTGCGGATCGACAAGCCGCTTGTGTACGAGTGGGGGATTGATCTGCTGGCCCGCCTGGAGGAACGGCTTCACAGCCCCAGCCTGCAAGGCTACGCTGAACCGGTCAAGCGCGCAACCCTCTACCAATCCATTTACGATTGCCAGACGCTGGAGGAGATTGAGGCAGCCATCCGGCGGGCAGCCGCGCATTATCTGGAGCTGCTGATGGAGCGATCCACGGACAAAAACGCGAGGCTTGTGCATCAAGTTTGCCAGATCATCGACCAGACGTTTCACGAGCCGATCACGATTCAAAGCTTATCCAGCCAGGTTTATCTGTCGCCGAACTATTTGCGGTCCATTTTCCGGGATAAAACCGGTATGACGATCCATGATTACCTGACGCGGATCCGCTTGGAGAAATCCAAGGAGATGTTAGCCGATCCGTCGCTGAAAGTGCAGGATATTGCCCAGAAAATCGGCTATGAGAGCACGTCCTATTTCATATCCTTATTCCTGAAAAACCAAGGAGTCACGCCCAATGAATATCGAAAAAATCTATAGGGAGACGGACGGCAGAAGCCCCGTCATGCGGCGGATCTCTTTGTTCAGGCAGCATTGGTTCGCCAATTTGCGGCTGCGCAACAAGCTGTTTATTATTTTCCTGCTCGTATCCTTCATTCCGTGCTCCGTGCTCATTTATTATTCCTATACCTCCACGCGGGACACGATCACCGAGCAGACATATGCTTCGTTAAGCGGCACGCTGAATCAGATTAATACGAATCTCGAAAACCGGCTGGGGTACTATGAGCAACTGACGAATATTCTTTATATGGACGCGCAGCTGCGGAATTTTTTGTCCAATGATTACGAACAAGCTTTTTATTATCTGGATGCGTTCCAGTATATCAATCGTACGATGTCTTCCATGTTGATCTCCAACGCCAATATTCAAGGCATCACGATTTACATCGATAACAAGACGTTATATTCCGATAAGCAGTACATCAAATACACCGAGGAGCTGCCGGACACGGTGAAGCAACAAGCGCTGAATGCGGCGGGGAGCCCGGTATACACTCATATCGACGATCCGCAGACAGGGGCGTCCTACGTTACGCTTGCTCGCTCACTCAGTTACTTCAGCTTGATGCATCCTTACGGCATCCTGACGATTAACATCGACGACAAGGAAATCTATTCCCTGATCGAAAAAGAAAACGTCAATAAGAGCGTCTACATCATCGACAGCGACGGACGTGTCATCAGCTCCGGAGATACCGCGATGAAGGGGCGACAGTTGTTTGACGTCTATCCGATTCAAGCCGATCTGACGCTGTCCGGCGGAAAGTTTGACACGCGGATCGACGGTCAGGAACGCTTTTTTACGTACAAGAAGCTAAGTAATGGTTGGACGACGGTCATTACCGTTCCTTATGACGAGTTGTTGGCCAATACGAATAAGGCGACGAAGCGGATTGTCTGGATTTCCGTAACCGTGATTGCGGTGGCTGCGCTGCTGATTTTCTTTACGGCCAAGGTGATTACGAAGCGGATCGAGGTGCTGCTGCAGCAAATTCGCAAGGTGGAGCGGGGGAATTTCCAGGTCAAACGCAAACCGATGGGCAACGATGAAATCGGGCAGCTGTCGTACGCTTTTCAGAAGATGACCACCCGAATCCAGGAGCTGATCGACGAGGTGTACGTCAAGGAAATCGCCGTGAAGGATTCGGAGTTGACGACGCTGCAGGCACAGATTAACCCGCATTTTCTGTATAACACATTGTCTTCGATTTCCTCGCTCGCCTTGAAGGAGGGCAGCACGCAGGTCTACCAAATGGTCAGCCATTTGTCGAAGTATTATCGGATCTCGCTGAACAAAGGGAAAAGGGTGGTCCTCTTGGAACAGGAAATCCAACTGGTCAAAAATTACGTTTCGATCCAGGAGATTCGGTTCCGCGGGATGCTGCACATGCATTATGATCTGGACGAGTCGTTGTTTAACCGGACGGTCATCAAGCTGATCCTGCAGCCGTTTATCGAGAACTGCATCAACCATGCGATTTGGAACGAAGCCGGCATCCACATCATCGTTAAGCTGAAGGGGGAGGGTGACGATCTCCTGCTGCAGGTGATCGACGATGGGCAGGGGATGACCCGCGAGCGGCTGGAGGAAGCGTTCAGCAAAGCCAGCAATCAATCCGGCTATGGCATCAAAAACGTAGACGACCGAATCAAGCTGGCCTATGGAGAACACTATGGCGTGGAAATCTTCAGCCGGCTCGGAATCGGGACGAATGTCACGATCCGCCTGCCGCTGAATCCGAACGCGTCCGACTTGGAAACCCGGCTGAACATGGGCTGAATATGGATCGCGCATAGGCTGAATAGCGGCCGAATCGATGAAAGTCGTTTTCCACTATGAATAGTAACATTGCGTTATGGATAAACAGGATGGCGCTTTTTACAATTGAGGTGAGCTTGAGGTCCAAGCGCAAAAGCACAAGAGAGGGGTTTACGCGAATGAAGAAGAAGCTGCTATTCATGGTATCCTCTATGATGATCCTCGCCCTGCTTGCAGGCTGCGGGTCCGGGAACGCCCCGTCGGCCGGGGGGAATTCGCCCGCGGCGAACGGAGGAACGAACGGGGAGGCACCGGCGGATGATAAGTCGCCGATCACGTTAACGTTGTTTGACCAGAACACGGGGGATCCTTTTACAAACCCGGTAGCGAAAGCGATTACAGAAAAAACCGGCGTGACGGTAGAGATCCAACAGCCGACCGGGAATCCGGCGGAGAAGCTGAACCTGATGCTGGCGAGTAACGACTTGCCGGACATCGTGTTGATGAGCCGCGGCAGCGACATCATGAACAAGTATATTTCCTCGGGAGCCGTTATTCCGTTGGATGACTTGATCGAGAAGTACGGACCGAACATCAAGAAGATGTACGGAGATACGCTGAAGAAGACGCGCAGCATGGACGGGAAGAACTACTATTTGGCCAACTGGTACGGGCTGGAGCAGTATCCGGTGTTCGGCTTCCTGATGCGGATGGATTTGATGAAGGAGCTGGGCGTCGGAGATAAGGTGAACAACGGCGAGCCGTTTACGGCTGAAGAGTTCGAGAACCTGCTGAAGGCGTTTAAGGAGAAATACCCGACGATCGACGGCAAGGAAACCATCCCGATGACGCTGAACGGCGAGAACATGAGCGGCGTGACCGGGACGTTCAAAGGGATGTTTGGCATTATGCCGTTTTACGAGAAAGACGGCAAGCTGCTGAAGGATATCCGCGATCCACGGTACCTGGACATGATGAAATATATGAATTCCCTGTATCGTCAAGGTTTGCTCGACAAAGAGTGGGTGACGATGAAGACGAAGCAATATGAGCAGAAGCTGGGGGCAGGGAATATCTTCGCCACAGCCGACGCGGGCTGGAACGTAGGGACATCCAATGGTTTGCTGAAGGCGGATGCCCCGGACCCGGCTAAGGCGGAGGAGAGACAGTTCTACCAATATAAAGTGCTGGCGCCGGGTGTTGGACCGGACCAAACGTCTTACGGGCCAAAGAGTTCGCTCGGTTGGGACGGCATTACCATCAGCAAAACGAACAAGGATCCGGTACGCACGATCAAGTTCCTTGATTTTCTTGCCAGCGAGGAAGGGCAATATTTGATGATGTGGGGCGTGGAAGGCGAGCATTGGGACATGAAGGACGGCAAGCATGTGCCGCGTCAGGAAGTATTGGACGCCTTCAAGAAGGATTGGGCGGAAGCTTCCCGCACGACCGGGATTCGCAAATGGACCTGGACGATCAAGAACGGACCGGGCTCCGACGGTACGCCGTATGATCTGATCGGCCGCGGCACGACTGATCCGACGACCGACCTCGCGATCAAGAACCTCGCGGACACGTCGTTCGACACGGCACCTTACGATAGCCTTGGCCCGGCCGGCGGTACGCCGGAAGCGATCATGGAGACGAAGGTCAACGAAACGATTAACGAGTTCTTCCTGAAGATGGCCCTAGCTCCAAGCGAGCAGGAGTTGGTCGCCTTGTACGATACCATGATGAAGCAGGTGGATGCCGCCGGCTTGCCGAAACTGGAGGAAGTCTACAACAAGAACTACGAAGAGCGCATGAAATTGTGGGAATAGAGCGGTAGGGCAGAGTGACGCGAGCTGCGGGGGACGATGGGGTCCTCCGCGGGCTCGCGTTTTTTTGGGAAGTGGGTGCCTACGTACCCCCTCCACCCCTGCCACCCCCGCCACCCCCCGCCACAAACCTGCGACAAGCGCAAATGTTGCAGTTTGTGCAACATTCTAATCGGGACCACGGGCGTTCTAGTTAAAATGCTGCATAAAGTTCAGCATTTTTGGAGCAGAAGGCCCAAATTGCCATGAAATGTTGCACTAAATGCAACATTTTACGCCTTAGGGCTCCAGGTGAGCCCAAAATGTTGCAGGAATTGCAACATTGGCTCGTATTACCCGCATCGACCGCACACAATGGCACCATTCACACCGAAGCATCACAACGCATTTCTTCCACACTATTTGCACCTTACGCGCCTTCGTCTATCCACAAAAATCGTGCCTTTGGGTTTGGGGAACTACATGATGACTAAGTCGCTCCACCTTCCAATCAGAACGACAGAAATCCAACCGTTGTTATATGGTTCCGCTTACATGGTGGACTTATAATGAACCCCAAGAGGTGATACGGTGCTTACCAAACTTGCAAAATACCGCTGGCAGTATCTTATGGTTCTGCCCGCTGTCGTCTTACTGTTCCTGTTCAGCTATGTGCCGATGGCGGGCATCCAGGTGGCGTTTAAGGAGTTTCAAATCGGCACGACGATATGGAACAGCCCTTGGGTGGGGCTAGAGAATTTTGCGTTTCTGCAGGACGATCAATTTTGGCTGGTGGTGCGGAACACGGTGTACATCGCCGTCCTGAAATTCGTGTTCGGGTTTCCGGCGCCCATCCTGCTGGCGCTGTTGATCAACGAGCTGCGGCATAACGGCTTCAAGCGGTTCGTCCAATCCGTCAGCTATTTGCCGCATTTTTTCTCCTGGATCGTCGTTGCGTACATTTTGCAGTCCTTCCTGACGCTGGATGGCGGACTGGTGAACCAGCTGATCGCGAACCTGGGCGGCGACCCGGTCTTCTTCCTGGGATCGACGCAGTGGTTCCGCCCGATGATCGTCACAAGCAGTTTATGGAAAGAAGTCGGATGGAACACGATTCTATACTTGGCCGCCATTACGACCATCGATCCGCAGCTGTATGAAGCGGCCAAGGTGGAGGGAGCGGGGAAATGGGCGCAGATGCGGCACATTACGCTGCCGGGAATGATGCCCACCATTTCGATCGTGCTGATCCTCAGCATGCCAAGCTTGATCGCCGTTGGGATGGATCAGATCTACCCGCTGATGAATCCGGCCAACCAGCCGGTCGCGGACGTGCTGGATACGTACATTTTGCGAAGCGGCTTGCAGCAGGGGTATTTCGGGATGGCGACCGCCGTCGGGATGTTATCCTCTTTGCTAAGCCTGATCCTGGTGATCGGCACGAACCAGCTGTCCAGAAAAGCTAACGGAGAGGGGCTGTGGTAAACGATGCAAACTTCCAAGGGCGAAAAAATCAGCCAAGCCGTCATCGTCTTCCTGATGCTGCTCCTGTGCGCTTCGGTCATCTACCCCTTCATGTATATGCTGTCGATTTCGCTCAACGTTGGCAGCGACGCAGCCAAAGGCGGGGTGTATCTGTGGCCTAGGCAGTTCACCTGGGCGAATTACGAGATCGTATTGGGCAACGTCGTCATTCGGCATGCCTACCTGATCACGGTCACCCGAACCCTTATCGGTACGTTGGCCGGACTGTTAGTGACGCTGCTTGCCGCATTTGGACTGTCCTACGAGCGAATGCCGCTTCGGGGCGTCCTGTTGACCTATGTGCTGATCACGATGTTATTCAGCGGCGGGTTGATCCCGTTTTACATCCAACTGAACGAGATGCATTTGCTAAACACGTTTTGGGTCTATATCGTCCCCGGGGCGTTTTCGGCCTGGAACATGTTCGTCATGCTGAAGTTCATTCAGGGTATTCCGGCCGCGCTTGTGGAATCCGCGGAGATCGACGGAGCTAATCCGATCCGCGTGCTGTTGTCGGTCATCTTGCCGTTATCGAAGCCGATGTTGGCCGCACTCGCCTTGTTTACGGCCGTCGGCCATTGGAACGACTGGTTTGCAGGGGCGTTTTTCGTCACGGACCAAAACCTGATTCCGGTGCAAACCTTCCTCCAGCAGCTATTGTCGGCACAAAATATCTCGACGGTGCTAGGCTCGAACAACAACATCGAATCGCTTGCCCGCGGCACCCAGCTGTCCAACGTGACGCTGATGTCGATCAAGATGGCGACCGTGATGGTCAGCGCGATTCCGATCCTTTGCGTTTATCCGTTTTTGCAGAAGTATTTCGTTAAGGGAGTACTCATCGGCTCCGTCAAGGGGTGATGTTACCTCATAAACATCAGGGATCGGCAGAATCAAGCAACTGGATGAAATCACACACGTTGAATCAAAAAATGAAGGGGGAAACGATGTTGAATTCACGGAAAACTTGGATTCGAAGATGGATGGCAGCCACGCTTGCGGCGTTCATGATTGCCTTGGCAGCTTGTTCCGGCGGCGGGGGAAACGGAGGCGGCGCAGAAACCAACAGCTCCGAAGGCGGGAATGCCGCAACAAGCGAAGACACCTCGACTTTTAAGCTATGGCTCGGCTGGACCGCCATGATCAACAACAACAGCATGGTGCAAAATTACTGGCGCGAGCATGAGCCGTTCATCGATCTTCAGTTGGAATCAACGCAGGGCGATGCCATGACGGCGCTTAACCTGAAGCTGAACACGGGCGGCTTCGAGGATGCGGCGATCTTCGGCCGCGGTGATATCGTCGATAACGCCATGATCCGCTCCAATACGATCTTGCCTCTGGAGCAATACTTCGACATGCCGAACAAATATCCAGGCCTTGCCTCGATTCCGAAGGAATATCTGGAGCCCATGAAGGATGAGGAGGGCCATATTTGGTCGATTCCGACCTGGTTTGACCAGCATCCGGAAGATCCATGGCCGGGGTGGGCCTCCGGTGGCTGGTTCGTTCGCACTGATGTCCTGGAGAAGACCGGCATGACGATGGACGATCTAAAAACGCTGGACGGCGTGGAGAAATATTTGAAGCTCGCTGCCGAGCAAAAGGATGCGAACGGCAACAAGCTGATCCCGCTTAGCTTCCTGTCTGAGGCCAGCGACGAGAACGTCATCCTGAGCACCTTCGGCGTGACCACGACAGCGGCCGGCGGCGTCATCCCTGTGGAGAAGAAAGGCGGCGAGTACGTCTTTATCTACGACGACCCGCAGTACAAGGCGGCTTATCAATGGATGAACCGGATGTACCGCGAAGGTCTCTTGGACCATGAAGTGATGACCGACAAGAAGGAACGCTACAAGGAAAAAAACAAAACCGGGCGCATTGCGATGAATACCGGCGGTTTCTTTAATATGGACGCCCAGCTGTGGGAAGTCCTCGACGGTCCGACGGAGCCGGCCTGGTATTATGAGACGATTCCGTATCCTCAGGTCGAGGGCGTAAGCCAGCTCGGGTATAACCAGATTATCAATCCGTTCCCGGGAAATGACGTCTACATTAGCAAAAAGACGAAAAACCTGGACGCCATCCTCAAGTTCTTCGATTACACCCTGCAGCCGAAACCGGAGCAGCAGCAAGTGGTTAACGAAGGTCCGGCCGGCGTGTTCTGGGACTGGGTTGACGGTCCGCTGGGCAAGTGGGAGTACACGGACGCAGAATACCAGACCCTGCACGACTCGGGAGATCAGGCGAAGAAGGTCAGCACCACGCCAGAACTATATATGACTTCCTCCTACAGTAACGAATGGTACCCGTGGTGGAACTACAATTTGACCGAGCCAAAGGGCCGTCTGAAGACGATCGATTTCACCGAGAAAATCGGCAAAATGGGCACGATCCGCGTCGCGGAGCCGTATGACCGGGTCAAGGCGAAGGCGGGAGGCTTATGGGAGAAATATTTGCCGGAGCTGGATGCCGTCAAAACCGAATATAAAGCCAAGCTGATCATGGCCAAGGACGAAGCCGCTTTCGAAGAGGCATGGAACGAGTTCCAGGCCGCGTTGGAGAAACGTGCTCACTGGAGCGAGCTGAAGACCGAATGGCAGGAACAGCTGAAGGCCGAGGAACAAAACGGCTAACACCAGGCGTTATGCAGCGGTGTCGACCGCTGGGAAACAAGGTTGCCCCGATCTTTACAAGGATCGGGGGCAGCCCTGTTTTTGCTGTTATGAGGGTTCTGAAGAATAACTGCCTACATGCAGTTATTTCTCTGCCCGGTCCAAAGAGGTCGTTACTTCTCTGAATTCGTGTAAGCAGCGGCAAAGTAAAAGGTCCACTCTTGATATAAGGGGAAGGAGCAGCAAGCGTGAGAGTATGGCTGGAGAACCGCGTAATCCGCTATACCCGGGGGATGAACCTCCGAAGGAAAATCTTCGTCATGTACGGCCTGATTTTGCTGGTGCCCAGCTTGATCCTCGGCGGCATCACAATGGGTGTGGTTGTGCGCAGCTTTCACGAAAATTACGTGGCGACCGTTGACGAATCGATCAAGCAGACCGCAATCAACGTTGATTACAGCAAGAAAAGCTACGACCTGCTGGCGATTCGCACGGCGACCGATAGTGAGCTGATCGCCCGGCTTGGGCGGGAATATGCGGACATGACACAGATTATTGATACCGTCGATTATCTGGATCGCAATTTCATGCTGACGAGTAAGTATTTGCCGGGGATCATAGATTTTCGCATTTATCATACCAACGATACCTTGGTGGAGGACGGACGGCTCTTGTGGCGGCCGCAGCATCGGCTTCTGTCCGGACTGGACGAATGGGACTGGTACGAGAAGACGATGGCTTCCTCTACGCTCCTGTTCTGGAGCACGGCGCCGGAACATCCCGGCCGGATCGTGTTGACGAGCAAAATTTTAAACAGCGCTGGGGAGCCGCTTGGCATGGTGTATATCTTGCTGGACTATAACGTTGTGTTCGGCAATTTGCTGAAGCACCCTTTTGCCGAGGACGGAAGTTTGTACATTGTGGATGACGAAAAACGCATATTGGCCACGACCGAACAGGACAAGATTGGCCGTCGCGTTCTGGCGTCGGGCTGGCCGGAGGGGGACGATGGGATCGAGGGGAGGAGGAGTGGAGAGATCGACAAGGAAGATCCGGCCGCGGCCGCCGTTTATGACCTGACCGGGACTAAACAGCTCGTAACGCTTGAACCTCTCACCTCCGGTTGGTATGTCGTCGCCTTAACGCAGATGAAGTATATGGACGGCAGGAGCATCACCCTGTTGGCGTTGATCGCCGGGACGGCGATCCTCCTGCTGGTGCTCTCCATGTTCCTGATTACGACGATTATCAATAACGTCGTCCGGCGTATCCGACGGCTGGGGCATCGGATGTACGATCTATCGCGCGGCGAATTCGACGTAACGATCCGTAACAAGGTACAGGATGAACTTGGCGATCTGGAGCTGATGTTCAATTCCATGTCGGAGCGGCTCGGAGGTTTGGTTGAAGACATCCGAACCTCGAGTTTGCTGGAGAGGGAGCAAGCCTTTAAGGCGATGCAGGCGCAGATCAATCCGCATTTTATCTACAATTCCTTGAGTCTGCTCCGCTGGCGTGCGCTGGACGCGCAAGACGAAGAGCAGGTCCGTATCATTGACGCGTTGAGTACCTTCTACCGACAGACGTTAAACAACCAGGTCGCGGTGATTCCGATTCGCGAGGAATTGGAGCATGTGAAGGCGTATCTGGAGGTACAGCAGCTGCGGTATCCGGAGCGGGTCCGGCTCGAATGGGACATCGAGGAGCAGGTACTCTCCTTGTATACGCTAAAAACCTTGCTTCAACCGATCGTAGAGAACTGTTACGCACATGGGGCCATAACACGAAGAGGGGATGGGGCAATTCGCATCGCCGTATGGCGGAACGGCGACAGCGTTGCCATGTCGGTGGTCGATAACGGCCAAGGAATCGCGCCGGAGGTGCTGGCCGCGTTGGAGGCAGGGACTTACCTTGGCAGCGGGAACGGGTTCGGGACGGCGAACATCCGGGAGCGATTGGCGTTATATTTTGGCGAGGAAGCGGCATTGAAGCTGGACAGTGAGGCGGGAGACTGGACGCGGGCAACGATCCGGTTTCCGGCATGTACCGAGCCGCCCATCATCCGAAGAAGGGGCTGAGAAGACATGGAATTGCTGAAGGTACTGATCGTGGATGACGAGCCATCGAACATTCAGGGTTTGGTGCGCTACATCCAGTGGCGGGAGCTCGGGTATGAGGAGCCGCAGACGGGAGAATCGGGCGAGGAGGCCTTGGACGCGATTCGCCAAACGGCATTTGACGTCCTGATTTCCGACGTCGCCATGCCCGGCATGAACGGCATCGAGCTGGTTGCCCGGGCGAAAGAGCTGCTTCCCCGGCTTCAAGTGCTGATGATCAGCGGATACAACGAATTCGAGTTCGTACAGGACGCCATCCATGTCGGGGCGCAAGGGTACGTGCTCAAGCCATTGAAGCTGGAAGAAGTGTCAAACCGTTTAACGATGATGCGGGAAACGTTGGAGAACATGCGCAGGCTGGCCGAGCAGACTGAGGATTTGAAGCGAAAAGTGTCCGGCAGCCAGCGCCTGGTCCAGGAACGCGTCCTCAGCGATCTGCTGGCCGGACTTGTCCCTGGGGAAGATACGCAAGCTTCCTGGAACGGCTTGATGGAGCTGCCAGCGGCGGTTCGTGAATTACGCCTGTTCGTGTTCAACCTGGACCATTTCTTGTCGTTGAAGCAACGGGCCGAGGAGCGGGTCGTGCTGTCGGCCTTGTTCCGCCAGACGGTCGACGTGGCCTTGTCTGGGTTCGGTTCAGTTTGGCTGGCGCAAACGTCTCCCGATGAAATCGCCGCTCTACAGCTGGACCCGTCGGCAGAGGACAAAGCGCGGATCGAGAAGCAACTGAGGTTCGTTCAGGTTATACTGCAGGAGCAGCATGACTCGACCGTAACGATAGGCTGCAGTCCGACGGTAAGCCACTGGAAGGAACTCCCCGAACGCTATAAGGAGATCAGGTTCCGTATGGCCCAGGCCCGCTTGATCGCGGATGGGCAAATCGTGCGGGGAGAAACGCCGGATGCCGGCGCGTTCGATGATTACCGTCTACGGGAGCAGTGGATTCCGGAAGCCATTCGGCAAATGGAGGAGGGAGATGCTGCCGCCGTCCGGGAAACGATGAACCGGGTAATTGATGTGCTGTCGGGACAGCCTTCTTTTTCCTACGTACAGGCCATCGGCATGAGCTTCCTCAGCGAGTTGATACGGACGCTTCAGCGGGGCGGCGAGGCAGACCGGGAAATGAATATCGTGCTTTGGCGCCAAATGCTGGATTGCAGCAGCGCGGAACAAATCATTGAATTTCTGATGGAGTGCGTGGATCGGTATATGACGGTGGAGGCGCAGGAACGGATGAACCAGCAGCGCCATTTGATCCGGAAGGTAGCCGCGTTTATCGACGAACGGGTGCAGGACAACTGGACGGTTAAACAGCTTGGCGAGCGGTTCAATTTGAACGCGAGTTATTTGAGCGTGTTGTTCAAGAAGGAAATGGGCAAGACGATTTCGGAATATGTTCAGGAAACCCGAATCCGGCAAGCGAAAGAACTGCTGTGCGACCCGAGCATCAAGGTTTACGAGGTGGCCGATCGCGTAGGCATCCAGACCTCGGCGTATTTTACGTACTTGTTTAAGAAGATGGTCGGCTGCACGCCTCAGGAATACCGGAATTACCGATGATCCCAAAAAAGTCATTTCCCGCTATCGATCGGAACATCGCTCTATAGAACCCTCTGGAGTTCGATCTTATAATGAGGGCGAATAAGCGGAGAAGGAGTGAAGTTGGATGACCATGGATGGATCGATCTCGGCAAAAGTCCGCTTTGCGGCGGATTCGGATACGCAATTGCGTTTGGAGAACGGGCTTGCCCAATTAACCTTTGATCTGGCCGGAGGCGAATTCGCGTTTAGCTGCCGCGGCGCATGTAGCTGGAGCGGGATCCATAGCGCGTTCCGGTGGCAGGGCCGGGAATACCATACCGGCATGTACGAGAGCCATCAGGCGTACGGGGAGCCGAAGGAGCTGAACGATCGTTTCGGCCAAGGTGTTCAGGTTGTGGTTCGGCATGAAAAACCCGGATTGCCGGAGGTAGAACAACATTTTTATCTTTATGAGCAGCAGCCGTTCTTTTTGATCCGGGTCGTTGTGGTCGGCGAGGACGATATGAAGCTGAACCGGATTGCGGTGATGAAGTCCGCTAAGCTGGAGATCGAAAAAGACTCTGGTAACGGGCTGTTCGGGGAGGACCAGCTGCATGCCCTTCGCATCCCTTACGACAACGATAAATGGGTACGCTACATCGCCAAGGCGCTGCCTTGGGAGACGGAAAGCTACGAAGCGTCAGCGCTCTTCTATCCGGAGAGCCGACGGGGGTTCGTGACCGGTTCAGTATCCCATGACGTGTGGAAGACCGGCATCCGAATTCGAAGCGAACAACCTGACAAGCTGGACGACTTCGAGCTGTATGCCGGGGCGACAAGCGAGATGACGCGCGATACGCAGCCGCACGGTTATGTTCACGGCCCCCGGGTCGCATCCCCGCTCGTATTCGCGGGGTATTACGACGACTACCGCGAGGGGTTGGAGGCGTACGGCCGAGCCAACGCGGCGGTCGAACCACCGCTGAAATGGGAGGGCGGCGTGCCTTTTGGCTGGAACAGCTGGTCGGCGGCGATGAGCACGTTGGATTACGAGTTGTATGTATCAACGAGCGATTTTTTGAAACGCGAGGTACAGACTTTGGGATTTGAGAGCGACGGTACGCTTTATATCAATTTCGACGCGTTCTGGGACCGACTGACGGCGGAGGAAATGGCTGACGCGTTGCGCCGGGTGCGGGCAAACGGGCACAAGCCGGGCACGTATTGGACTCCGTTTGCATTCTGGGGCGGACCGGAGCAATTCGGTCGCGAAGTGGAGGGCACGGATGGCGAGTATACCTACGGCGAGATTCTGCTCCGCGACGCGGAGGGGGAGATCGTGGCGGACATCGCCGGCGGTCTGGCGATCGATCCGACACATCCCGGGGCTTTGCAGCGCATCGACTGGTTTACGGAGAAGGTGATCCGCGAAGGCTTCGAATACATCAAGCTGGACTTCATGGCGCATGGGGCGCTGGAAGGGAAGCATGATGACCCGGCCATCACAACCGGAATCGCCGCATACCGCCATGGCTTATCTTATTTGGCAGCGAAGCTGTCGCCGGAGGCGGCGGGACGGTCGTTCTTCATCAATCTGTCGATCGCGCCGCTCTTTCCGTACGCCTTTGCTCACAGCCGCCGCATTTCCTGTGACGTGTTCGGACAAATCAGCGATACCGAATATTTGCTGAATTCGCTGACCTATGGCTGGTGGATGAACGACTGCCTGTATCGTTTCAACGACCCGGACCACACGGTGCTGTACAAAAGCTTTAACCAGGAAGCAACAGGCTACCAGGAAGGGCGGAGCCGGTTGACAGCGGCGACCCTCGCCGGAACGTTACTGCTGCTTGGCGACGACTTCCGCAAGGAAGGGGCGGCGGAGCGCGCCAGAGCCTGGCTCGGCAACCGCGCGGTGATGGACGTGGCGCGCATGGGACGAACTTTCCGGCCGTTGGAGTGGGGGTTCGGCGACCGGGCGGCCGATGTGTTCGTGTCGGATGCTCCCGGCGAAGCGCTGTATATCGCGGTGTTTAACTTTGACGGGACGATAGCAGCACGGAAGACCGTATCTCTGTCGCGGGCGGGGCTTGATCCGAACACGCGATATCAGGTGGTCGATTTGTGGGAAGGCACGGAGCAGGAAACCATAGGCGAATTGGTCGTTGACCTGGAGCCGGCGGAAGCCAAAATACTTAAACTCAGCGGACGGTGATCAGAACATGGCTATTTGGGTAGATGAACTAAACCGATTATTCGCCTTACAAACGAATGGCAGCTCCTATGTGTTTGGCTTAAACGAGAAGGGGCGGCTCCAGCATTTGTACTGGGGAGCGCCTATTGATCCGTCGGAGGCGTTGCCGCTGCTCGGGACGCGGGGGCACAGCTCCTTCGACGCGGAAATCGAACGGGAAGCGGAGGAGTACAGCTTCTGGGGCGGCGTCGGGTATGTCGAGCCGTCGCTGAAAGTGACTTGGCCCGACGGGGTGCGTGATTTCTGTCCGCAATATACCGGGTATCTGGTGGATCGGCAGAGCGGGAAAGAAACGCTGACCCTCACGTTTCGGGACGAAGTGTACCCGTTGGAGGTCCGTTTGAGCTACGCGGCGATTACCGAGCACGACGTGCTGGAACGAACTGTTAGCTTCGTGAATTTAGGAGACGCGCCGGTGCTGCTGGAGACGATCCAGTCGGCGGCCTGGACGATGCCGGTGTTACGGGACTACCGGTTCACGCATGTGACCGGCAAATGGGCAGGCGAATTTCAACTGCGTCGTACCTTCCTATCCGAGGGAAAAAAGGTGCTGGAATCGCGGCGCGGCTTTACCGACGGCCATGCCAATCCATGGTTTGCCGTCGAGGATGGGACGGCGACGGAGGAACGAGGCGACGTCTGGTTTGGGGCACTGGCGTGGAGCGGTAACTGGAAGATCGTCGCTGAACAAACCGCGTTTGGTCACGTTCGCGTGACCGGCGGCATCCACGACTTCGACAGCACGTGGCAGCTTGGCCCCGGCGAATCGTTCGAGGCACCTGCATTCATCGGTGGTTACAGCACCGCCGGGTTCGGCGGGATGAGCCGGCAGTTGCACCGCTATCAACACGATGATGTGTTGCCGAGCCGAGAGCCGCGCAAGGTGCTGTACAACTCTTGGGAAGCGACGTATTTCGATGTGAACGCGCAGGACCAAATGGCCCTGGCGGAGCGCGCGGCCAAGCTGGGTGTTGAGCTGTTCGTCGTTGACGACGGCTGGTTCGGGGCGCGTAACCACGACCGCGCCGGACTCGGCGACTGGGTCGTCAACCGGGAGAAGTTCCCGAACGGGCTTGGCGAACTGATCGAACGGGTACACGAGCTTGGCATGGAGTTCGGGATCTGGGTGGAGCCCGAAGCGGTGAATCCGGACAGCGACTTGTACCGGAGCCACCCGGATTGGGTGTATCATTTTCCGACTCGAGGCCGGACGGAGTTGCGCAATCAGTTACTCTTAAACATCTCCAAGCCGGAGGTGAAAAGCTATATCCTGGAGTTCATGACCGACCTGCTTAGTCAGCATCAGATCAAGTTCATCAAATGGGACATGAACCGGACGGTGACCGAGCCGGGGATGAAGGACCATCCGCTGAACCGCCAGAAGGAGATCTGGATTCGCCATGTGCAGAGCCTGTATGAGATCTGGGCCGAGCTGCGCCGCCGCTTCCCGCACGTGGAATTCGAGACCTGTGCCGGCGGGGGCTCGCGGATCGATCTTGGCATCTTCCGTTATGCCGACCAGGCCTGGCCGAGCGATAACACCGATGCGTTTGATCGGCTGAGCATCCAGGAGGGCTTCTCCTATGTGTACGCGCCGAAGATGATGACCTGCTGGGTGACCGAGTCGCCCACCGGGATGAACCGCCGCGTTCTGTCGCTGCCGTACCGGTTCCACAGCGCGATGATGGGGACGCTGGGCATCGGCGCGAACCTGAATCATTGGAGCGATGCGGAGCTCGAAGAGGCGGCCGGATTCGTCCGGCAATACAAAGCGATCCGTCCGCTGGTGCAGTTCGGCGACCAGTATCGGCTGGATTCGCTGGGTCACCTGGGCGTAACCGCGGTCCAGTACGTGGACGAAAGTCGCGGGGAAAGCGTGCTGCTGGCGTTCCTGCATTCGCAACGACTTGGCGATCGTCTGCCGCGTTTGCGCCTGCAAGGGCTCATCCCGGACAAATCCTACGCGATCGAAGGGCTGCCCGGCACCCGAAGCGGCCGGAGCCTGATGCAAATCGGGCTGGAGCTCCCGCTGCGCGGCGACTTCGACAGCCTGCTGTACCGGATCCGCGAAGCGTAGCGTTGTTGTTTACGGATAACCCCAGCCTACTGTGAGGATAGGCTGGGGTTATTTGCGTTGAAATGTGTTCGTTTTTTCATATACATAATGCGGACGGCGGCAAAAATGATTCATTCTATTCGATTTTTCATACAGATTCTGTGCCTAAGACCTGATGAGGCGAGAATGTATATGAAATTTCATCTACATTTCGTTGAAATTGCCAGAAACGTTCCATTCTATTCGAATTTTCGCATATATTCGTTGCCTGTTCTTGGCTGGGTGTCATCTTGCATCCAGGATTGTGGTGGGCAAGGAGAGAATGATACCGGCAGGAAAAATTTCCTTGCCACACTCGAATTATTGCGGTATGCTAGTGGCCTTCTTTCTTATATTCGCCTTGACTGAAGTGGACGGGATATCCGTCCGGGAGAGCGATTCTATTCGCTCTAAACATGCTTATCGGAGGTGTCAAATGTTTAACCCTGGGCTTTATTTCACCCTGGCTTCCAAAGCCTACGCCCGCAATGTGCAGTACCGCGGAGCCCACCTGGTGCATAATATCGCAAGCGCCATGTTCGGCTTCATGTACGCGTGCATCTGGATCGGGCTGGGCCGGGACCACTCGCTGGGAACCTACGGAACGCAAGGCATGGTCGCTTACATCGCCTTTACGCAGTCCGCCCTCTGGGTCACCAGCTTCATCACGAACGGCCTTGGTATTCCGAAATCCGTCAGGACCGGGCAAATTGCCCTGGATCTGATGCGGCCCATTCACCTGTTCACCCACATGATGTCCAAGGAATGGGGGCAAATCGCCTACCAGCTCGTGTACAAATCCATCCCGATTTATCTCCTGTATTTTTTCGTCTTCTCCTTACCGGTTCCGGGCGATGGAATCGCCGTACTGTTCACCGTCGCCGGCTTGCTTGGAGCCTCCTACTTATCCATTTGCATCAATTATCTCATCGGGATCAGCGCTTTATGGACCACCGAGTCGTCCTGGTTGTATTGGGGGCATCACGCGCTGGTCAATTTGCTCGCCGGCTTCTTTATACCGCTGGAATGGCTCCCCGGCTGGCTCGAATCCTTTGCTTGGCTTACGCCGTACCCTTATTTGCTGTATGTACCGACAACGTTATATCTTGGAAACGGTAGCGTCTTCGCGTTATGGGGAACGGTATTTTGGTGCGCCTTGATGACGTTGCTATGCCTCTTGGCTACCCGGCTGATGCGGCGAAAGGTGGAGGTGCAAGGAGGATGAACCCAGCAAAATTACGCTCCTGGCTAAGACTCTACGGGCTGCTCGTTCGCACCACCATCCGCAGCCGAATGCAATACAAATTCAACTTTGTTGTCGGCACCTTGCTGGCTGCGTTGGTTCAAATCTCCGAATTTCTGATGGTCGCGATCGTGTTGGACCGGTTCGGCGCGATCCGAGGGTGGTCGGTGTACGAGATTGGGTACCTGTTCGCGGTGATGACATTATCAAAGACGATCTACCGCACGTTTGCCGACGAAGTGCACCATCTGGAAAAATACCTCGTCGGCGGTGAGCTCGACCAGTTGCTTACCCGGCCGATTCCGGTACTGTTCGCGTTAATGCCGCAGAAGTTCCGGCTGATGCCCGCCGAGCTGCTGCAGGGCGGGTTCATTCTGAGCTGGGCGCTCGGAGCGATGATGCGTAGTGGACAAGTCGGTTGGACCGCTGGGATCGCGACGTTGTTCATCATCCTGACGGGGGCGGTCATCCTGTTCTCGATCGGGCTGGCTACTGCTACGCTGGGCTTCTGGACCACCCGGATCGTCGAGCTGCAGAACATAACGGAAGATGCGGCCCGCACTGCGGCGCAATATCCGCTGACCTTGTATCCGAAATGGATGTCTTCGCTGCTGTTGTTCGCCATTCCGGTCGGATTCGTCAACTACGTGCCGTCGTTGTACCTGTTGCGCGGCGACTTGGGACCGTGGGTGCTCGCGGCAACGGCTGGTATAGCGGCCATCTGCTTATTCGCCAGCCTGCGGTTTTGGCGTTTTGGCATCACGAAGTACCAGAGTACGGGAAGCTAAGGGGAGGGGGACGAAGATGATTGAAGTTCATAACTTAACGAAGGATTTCAAGACGCCTGTCGTACGCGAAGGGAGATTTTCCGGACTCCGCACGTTGTTTTCGCGGGAATATTGGTTGAAGGAGGCGGTGTGCGGGATCAGCTTCCAGGTCGAGCGCGGGGAGTTCGTCGGATATATCGGGCCTAACGGGGCGGGCAAATCGACGACGATTAAAATGCTCACCGGTATTCTGCACCCGACCTCCGGGGAGGTGAGGGTCGGCGGCGTCAACCCGCACCGGGATCGGCGGCAGGCCGTGCGTCAACTAGGCGTGGTTTTCGGGCAGCGCAGCCAGCTGTGGTGGGATTTACCGGTGAAGGATTCCTACGATATTCTCGCGGAGATGTATGGCGTCAGCAGTGCCGAGAAGGCGCAGCGCCTGGACCAATTCGGTGAGTTGCTGGATCTGCACGAGTTCTGGTTAACCCCGGTCCGCAAGCTGTCCCTGGGTCAACGGATGCGGGCTGACATCGCGGCGGCAATGCTGCATGACCCGGAACTGCTGTTCCTGGACGAGCCGACGATCGGCCTGGATGTGCATGCCAAGCGGAATATCCGGCAGTTTTTGCTGAAGCTCAACCGCGATTTCGGCAAAACGATCCTGCTCACGACCCACGACATGGACGACATCGAGCAACTCTGCAACCGCGTGATGGTCATCGATCAAGGCAGGCTGACCTATGACGGCACGATCCCGGCACTGCGGGAACAGATCGGCTTGCCGACGGTGATTCGCGTCAAGTTCCGCGGACCGTTCCGGGTACCGGAGGAGGCGGAGGCGGGGAGACTGCCGTTTCGGGTGACGGGCACCGAGGAAGACACCGTAGTTGTCGAAGCGAACCGGCATGAGATCGGGACGATGGAGATCATCCGGGTGCTTAGCGATTGGGGCGACATCGATGACGTTGACATGGCCGAGCCAGCGTTTGAAGAGGTGATCCGCAGCTTCTCGGCTTCCTAACGCCGGTGTGGTTGTTTTTTGATGTGCGATAGGCTAATAGGTAACTTATCAGATGAAGCGGCGAACAAGGCGGGATGGATGATGCGACAGGTGGACATATCGGAAATGATTCGCTCGGCAAGCCGACGGAAGCAAACGGAGATCATCCGGACTTCGGTTTCTTTAAAACCTGCACGTTCGGAAGTCGAAATGGAGCTGTTGATGCAAAGCGTGAGAAGCCGCTTTTTGAAAAGTCTTTCGGAAGGGCGTATCCAAATCTACAGCGAGCGAGAATGGACCTTACGCTAAAAACCAGGGAGGGACGTCATTGTCTACCGTATGGGAAAGTGAAGGGTTTCGTGAAAAATTGATGGAGGCCAAAGGGCGTCTGCATGAACTGGCTGTTGATCCTGAGCGAGAGAATTGGAAAGAGCAGGTCAATATACCTTCCTAGTTAAAAAAATCAGCCCCAAGCGGCGTAAACCGCTTGGGGCTGATTTGCTTTGAGTCCGAAAGTTACCGGATCACGATTTTGTGAACCACCGTGCTTACGGCGCCGTCGTCATCGGTCACCGTCAAGGTGACGGTGTAACCCCCGGCGGCGGAGAAACGGTGATTGACTTTGGGGCCGAGCTCCGTGCCGCCGTCGCTGAACGACCAGCTATAGCGGACGATATGGCCGTCGGCGTCCGAAGAGGCCGATCCGTCAAAGTCGATCTGCTTATTCTTGGCCGCACGCTCTACGGCATCGATCACGGCTACCGGCGGAACGTTCGGGGTGTTTCCAGGATCCTCCCCAGGATCTTCCCCGGGATCTTCGCCCGGCGCGCTAACGAACAAGCGGCCCGGTGCCTGGAAGTCGCCGAGGTTCCCTGCCGTGTCCCGAACCGTCACCACGATCAGGCCGCCTTCCAGGACAAGCGATGCGGGCGTCGTATACGTTCCCTCATAATGTCCCGGCGTCGTTTCCGTGAGTGGAATACCGCTGCTCGTGCCGCCGGATAACGACAGCGGCAATTCGATGCGGAACGAAGTCGCAAGTCCCGGGACGCTGTCGAAGGATACCGTCAACGCTTCTCCCGCTGTCAGATGGACGTCCTCTGCCGGCGACAGATTGGCGATCTCCGGCAGCTCGGTATCCACGTAGACGGTCCGGGTGACCGTCGTTTCGTTCCCAGCGAGGTCCGAAGCAGTAACGGTAACCAGATTCTCTCCCGCATTGATCAGCAAGCGGTACGCAAATGCGCCGCCGCCTTCCAGCGGTACCTCTTGTCCGTTCACAGTCAGCTTGCTCAGGAACTCATCGAGCGCCGAACCCGTCACATTCAGCACCTCCGAATTGGTGCGGAAGCCATCTGCCGGCGAAACGACATCCAGATCTGGAACGGTGGTGTCCAGCGTAATCGTGACTGGCAGAGAACGGTCGGTTGTTTTCCCGTTCATGATCACTTCGGCGGACAAGGCGTTGGCTCCATCGTGAAGTTCGATCGGCAGGCTGAATTGTCCGTTCTCGACCGTGGTTTCTCCCGCGAGCTCCGTGCCGTTGTAGACTTTAACGTCGGCATTGTTGGCCGGCGAAGTTCCGGTGACGGTGAAGGTGGATTGATTCGTGTAAGCCCCGTCCGACGGAGACGTAATCATCGGCGCGTTGACCGGATAGCGCACGGTGGCGCGAATCATGTAATTGCCTTCTTCTTCGTCCGTCAAGGCCCATGTTCCGCTGATCCGATTCCAGCTGCGATGGGCGTTCGGGCTGGTTTCGTCGGTGGCTACTCCCGGAGCGCTCGTTCCGGCCAAGGTTTGTATATACACGATATAGAAGTCGCCTTCGACGGTGACCGGCTCCGGCAATTCGAGCACGGTCCATTGGTCGTTGCGCAGCGCGGTGCCGTCATAAGGACCGGCTAATTGCCGCCCCGGTGCCCCGCCCGGTCCCGATGCATCATAAACGGCATATTGGAAGGCGGTTCCGCCAGGAACCGGCCATTCGGTGTTCCAGAATCGGATCGACGCGCCGGTGACTTGCGCCGCGCCGGCGTCCGGCGTCATGCGTACAGCCCACGCATTGTTGGCCGCGTTGAAGGCCCAGGCATTCTCCGCCGTGCCATCATCGTAGGCGATTTCGCCCGGCAAGCCCACGAAAGGCTTGAGGGCTAACGAGCCGTCGGCCGTTCCGTTCGGCGGTACCGTAACGGTTCGCGTATTCCCGTAATAGTCGGCCGCTCTGACCGACAACGTATAGGTCCCTTCCAGCACCTCGAACGAGAAGCTGCCGTCGGCTCCAGTCGTTTGAGGGGCGATCGTCGCGTCTTCAAGCACCATGATTGTAGCGCCAGAAATCGGCTCTCCGGTGCGTTCGTCGGTAATCGTCCCGCCGAGAGTTCCTTTCGGAATCGGCTGCAGATTAAAGTTCACTTTGGCATTTGTCTGATCGGCAACGGTAACATTCGCCGTTTGCGGATAATATCCGTAGGCTTCCGCTTTCAGCGTATAATCTCCGGCGACATGGTTCAAGCTGTACCGTCCGGTGGCGGGATCGGTTTTCACCGAACGTCCGGTTTCCAGCACCGTTACGGTAGCATTAGCCGGCAAGCTGCTAATGCCGATGTCTCCGGCAGGCTTCGCGGACTTCACGAGCTGTTCGTATTCGGTCTTGCTCATACGGGTCAGTTTAAAGGCAGGTCCGGATTTCACCACCTTGTCCGTTTTCGTGCCTGCTTCGCCAAGCACGTTTTTTGTGACCAGAGATTCCGGCGTATTCGCGCTAAGCACCTGAACGTTGTCGATATACCAGCCGGCTTTCACGACGCTGCCGTCCGTCGTTAATCGGAACCGCACATTGACTTGTTCTCCGGCGTAAGCATCGAGATTGTAATAAACCGAGCTCCATTGCTTGCCGTTGGTGCTGTGCGAAAATTTGCCCAGCTCGTTCCACGTGTTCCCGCCGTCGGAGCTGATCTCCACATAGCCGTTATCGTAATTGGTTTCGATTTCGAACCACTGATCAAACAGCAGCGTGGCATTATTGATGGCGCTCAAATCGATCGTCGGAGAGACGAGGGAGGCGCTTGCTCCATTCTCATAGTTGTTGTCGAGGTCGGTCCCCCAGACGTTTGGCGTCGAGACCGCGCCGGCCGGTCCAGGTTCTGCAGGAGTGCCGCGTTCCCATTCGTCCCTCGTCCCGCTGTGCGTCCAACCATTGTCGCTGCTGCCGTCGAAGTTGTCGCTGAATACCGTCGCCGGACGCACGACCGCCAGCTCCAGCTCATTGGACTTGGCGCTTTCATTGTCGCTGTAATCCGTAGCGGTAACCACGTAATAGTAGGTATGATCGGTCTCGGTTGCCGTATCGGTAAATTCCGTTTGCGAGGTAGTTCCGATGGCCGCATAACCGGATCCCGAAGTGGTCGAGCGATAGACGGTGTACAACTTCGCGTCTTCATCGACAGACGGGGACCAGGACAATTCGGCGCTTCCGGCAAAGTTGACGGAGCCGGTCAGATCGGTCGGTGCCGCAGGTGCGATGGCGTCAGGTGTTTGCAGGGACAGGTCGTCCAAGTACCAGCCAGCCTTCTGCACGGAGCCGTCGCTGCTCAGTCCGAACTGCAAGTAAATCTGCTGACCGGCATAGTCGCGCAGGTCCAGGTATTGCGTTTTCCAGCCCCCGCTCGTGCCGGTGAATTCCGCCAGCGGTACGAAGGCGTAGTCGGAATCCAAGGAAGCGATGTACACCGTGCCGAAATCGCGCCCTGCTTCCAGGTCATACCAATGTTTAAAAGAAAGAAGCGCCCCACGCGGACTATCCGTCAAATCGATCGGCGGCGTCAGCAGATAAGAATCGGCACCGGAGGCGTAACTTCCGGTCAAATTGCTGGCATACACCTTGTCGCCGGAATAGGCACTGCCCGGTCCGCTAACCGGCGTTCCCCAGGCCCAGGTGTTCCCGGTACCGCCAGACTGGAACCCGGTGGTCTCCGTCTCGAAATCCTGGAGATACCCGGGCGCGATGCCGGCCGACACCGTGACGGCGTACGGCTTGCTGTCAAACCCGTTGTTGCCGAAGTCGTTCACCCGAATGTAATATTCAAGTCCAGCCGTCCCGATTAGGAAGGCGGGTACGGTGGCTTCATATACACCGTCCTTCTCGTTCCCGGAAACCCGTTTGGCCGGAAGGTATAAATAATGGCTGGTTCCTGCTTCCTTGGCGTAAAACTCGACCGATGTGACGGCGACATCGTCGCTGACGCGTGCGGAAAGCGTCACGTCGAAGCCTTCATATACTAAAGTAGGCGGCGCATGTTCCAAGGTAGGCTCGTCCAGGTCCTCTCCGGCGGTGACTACGCGCCCGGAGACGGTTCCGACCCCTTGCAGGACGGAGCCGACGGCGTCCAGCGCATTGACGATCCCGCTCCCGTACCCATTGTTGGGCGAGGTGGGATATTCGCTATCCGTCCGAGGCGTGGCCGTGCTGGTCAGGATATCCTCCAGTTGGTCTACCGTGAGGGAGTGGTTCGCCTGCAGCAGCAGCGCGGCGATCGCCGTCGTATGCGGACCTGCCATCGAGGTGCCGTCCCAGCCGCCCTCATAGACTCCGCCGGGAACGGAGGAGCGGATGTTCACGCCCGGTGCGGAAACCTCCGGTTTAACTTCATCGTAAGGCGAGGGGCCCCGCAACGAGAAGTCGGCCAAATTCCCGCTAATGTCCGTGGCGCCGGTGGCGAATGCCTCGGGATAGTTGGCCGGTGCGGCTACGGAACCGGGGCCGCCCGGGTTGAATTCATCAACGTTGCCCGCCGAAAACTCGGGGAAAATCTGCGCGCTTCGCCAAGCCTGCACGATCGGGCGAAACCATTCGTCGATGCCAGGTCCGCCGCCCCAGGAGTTGTTGACGACATCGGGAGCGAGCTCCGGATGGAGATTTCCTTCGGCATCCACCGGGGCCAGCAGCCACTGGCCGCCATCGAGGATGATCGCGTCCGTGGTGGAGGGGTTAAAGATGCGGACCGCGATCCATTTGGCTCCCGGCGCGACCCCAATCTGATTCGAGCCGTCCGGCTCCGAACCGACCATCGTTCCCATGGTGTGCGTGCCGTGGCCGTGGCCATCCGTCGGCAGTGAAGCATGGCTATGCGGATCATACCAGCTAAGCTCGGGGTCGACGATATTGCCCGAGGCATCAAATCCACGCCATTTGCTTCTCAAGGCCGGGTGGTTCAGCTCGACGCCGGTATCGAGGTTGGCGACGACGATGCCTGTCCCGTCGATGCCCATGTTCCAAACCTCGGGGGCATTGACTTGAGCGATATTCCATTCGACGCTGCTAGGCGTGACGGTGGAGGGGTCCTTGCTTGCACCGTCCAGCGGTGACGACTTACCGTCAGCCGGTTTTACGGATGGTGCCTCTACGGCAGGTTGCATTGCCGATTCTTTATGGATTTCGACCTTTTGCAAGTGACGCTCTTCATTCGGAAGGATCTTCTCCACTTCAGGAAAAAGGGCGATTTGCTCCAGTACCTCTTTTGTACTTGTCACCGCCATGGCATTTACGATAAAGTAGCTTTGGTAGTCTTTTACGTCTCCGGATTGCTGGGCTTTCTGCAAGTAATCCTCCAACGCGAATTGGCTGCGGGAGGCGGTTTCGCGAAGCGCGCTGACGACGGAGGTTCGAGCGGAAAGCTTCGCGGCGGAAGGTGTGGCTTTCTCCAGCGTGGCTTTCTGGAGAGCCAGTTTGGCGACCGAGGCCGTATCGGTTTGTTCTTTGAGTTTGACAAGGTAGGTGACGAAGTCGTCCTGCTTAAACTGAGTCTGCAATTTGGCGTCGATTTTGGCTTCAGCCACGTGAGGCGCGGTCGATTTCAAGCTGGTTTTTCCCGAAACTCCACTGCTGTCGGCGGAGGCTGCGGGAACGAGGGTCAACGCTAGAAGGATCGACATGCCAAGCGAGAAAGATTTGCGAAATCTCTTGAGATTTATCAACTTCTTCACTCCCTTTATGAGGTTTTAAGTGCAGCAGACATCCTTTGGCGGCCGCCCGGAGCAACGTTCAGCAAGGTCCGGACACGTTATGCCTGAAAACGGATCAAGCAAGAGCAAACGTCCCTTTGTTCATCACCTCCTTCATCAAAGTGGCTGATGCAAATGCGGGTACACCATGGTGGATGAGAAGTTGTAGTTGAAGCCGGATGCGGAGTGAGAGGCGTAACGGAAATCTAAGTGATCGTGATGTGAAGGAAAGTTGACGCGGAGTACACCTTATTTTCAACAATTCATAAAATAAGGTAAAATCTGGAGTTGTTGGGGATAGTATATATCTGTAAAATTAAGGATACAAGTGGTTCTATATGAAAAATAACCATATTTTCACATAAAAATAGGAAAATATGACTAAAATAGATTGACGAAATACGCAACGTTATGTGAGTTATCTTGACATCTTGCTAACTTCGTTTTACATTAATACAATTCATACAGGCGAATGAGGATGATGGGAGAGTCCGCTGGGCGTACCGCTAGGGTAAGCCGAGGAGCGGCACCGAAGGAGCAAAGGGCCGGTCCTGCAATCGGCAACCGAATCTCTCAGGTACAAGGACCATGATCGGACGCCACTCTGGAGAGAGCGATCAGCCACCCAAGAGGTACATGGATCCCGGGCCAATGGTTCTCCGGGAACATTAAACTTTCAGGTAACGGGGACAGAGCAGAAGGGCAGCGGCCTTTTTGTTCTGTCTCTTTTTCGTGATAGGCGGCTTGGTCATCTTGAATGTAAACAAGGGAGAGATTAATCCATGCGATTCAAAAACGTGTTCTCCATTATCGGTCCCGCGATGATCGGGCCCTCCAGCTCACATACGGCCGGGGCGGTGAGGATTGGACGATTTGCCCGTCAGCTGTTTGGAAGCGTGCCGGCGGAAGCGGCGATTTGCTTCTACGGCTCTTTTGCCGAAACGTACAGCGGACACGGTACCGATTTGGCCGTTGTTGGCGGCATCCTCGATTACCGCACGGACGACGAGCGAATTCGTCATTCGCTGCAGGACGCCGAAGAGCAAGGGGTCGAGGTGACCTTTACCACAGGAGTACAGCCGGGAGCTCATCCGAATACGGTAAAAATAAAACTAACCGGCCAAGACGGTCGGCATACGGAGGTGACGGGCGCTTCCATCGGGGGTGGGACGATCGTCATCCGCAGCATCGACGGATTTGAGGTGAAGAGCTCGGGCGAGCTGCCGACCCTGGTCGTATCCCATGCCGATCGCCAAGGAGTTCTGGCGGGCATTACCGCCTTGTTCAGCCGGGAGTACGTGAATATCGGCTACATCATTACCGATCGGAAAGGACGCACCGGCGAAGCATTGACCGTGGTGGAAGCCGACTCGCCGATCCCATCGGAACTGATGAAGGCGATTGAGTCGCTGGAGCATGTCAACCAGGTTGCTTATATCGATCTGACGAGATAAGAAAGGAGTGGGCAGGATGCGTTTTAGAAATTTGCGGGAACTGGTGGGGTTGTGCGAGCGGGAATCCCAGACGATATCCGGCATCATGATCCAGGATCAGGCGGCGGAGAGCGGGCAATCGGAGGCTGAGATCCTGGCCGCCATGGGCGAATACTATCAAATCATGAAATCGGCGGTACGCAAGGGGCTGACGGAGGACATCGTCTCCACAAGCGGTCTGACGGGCGGCGATGCCAAACGAGTCGAGACCTATCGAAGCCGTGGTGAGGCCTCCGTCGGCGACATCGCTTGCCAGGCCATGGCCTATGCGCTGGCGGTGTCGGAGGTTAACGCCTCGATGGGGCGGATCGTCGCTACGCCGACGGCGGGCTCCTGCGGCATCATCCCGGGCGTGTTCGTCAGCGCCCAGGAGCGCTTCGGCTGGGAAGATGAGCACCTCGTGCGCGGGTTGTTCAGCGCCGGGGCCATCGGCTACGTGATCGCCAACAACTCGTTTATTTCCGGCGCGGAAGGCGGCTGCCAAGCCGAAATAGGTTCGGCGATCGGAATGGCAGCCGGGGCGATGGTCGAGTTGCGCGGTGGGACGCCGGAGCAGGCGGTGCACGCCGTCGGCCTCGCGCTCAAGAACACGCTGGGCTTGATCTGCGATCCCGTCGGCGGCTTGGTGGAGATTCCCTGCATCGTACGCAACGGCTTCGGCGCGGTAAACGCACTGGCAGCCGCCGATATGGCGTTGGCCGGCGTACGCAGCGCAATCCCATCGGACGAAGTCATCGACGTGATGCTGGAGGTCGGGTCGGCGATGCCCAGCCGCCACCGCGAAACCGCGCAAGGCGGGCTGGCACAAACGCCAACCGGTCGCAAAATTATGAAGGAGCTGCGGAGTCGTAAGAAGTAAAATGTCACCTGTCTTTCTAAATCCAAGCGCCGCGGCCTGCAAATCGGGTTGCGGCGCTTTCTGTTGGATCTATGTCATAGTTAAACGATTTACCCGAGGTTACGTTCATGTATAATTTGCTTGTAGGAATGACCGGAAGGAAAGGAAGTACGGAATCATGACGAGCATTCTGATTGTTGAAGATGATGTGGGCTTAAACAAAGGGATCGCATTGACATTGGCGAGGGACGGAGTCGCCGTGGAGCAGGCCTATGATCTGGCGGGGGCGGAAGAAAGGTTTGCGGCCGGCGGGATCGATCTGGTGCTGCTCGACGTCAGGCTGCCGGACGGAAGCGGCCTGGACTTTTGCGCCAAGCTTAGGGAAGCTTCTCGGGTGCCAGTCATCTTCCTGACCGCGAACGATATGGAGTCCGATATCGTGATGGGCTTCGAGATGGGAGGGGATGACTACATCACGAAACCGTTCAGCCTAATGGTGCTGCGGTCTCGGGTGATGGCTGTGCTTCGGCGCTGCGACCCCAGCCGCGAGGATAAAGTGAACATCGGTTCTCTTGCGTTTGACTTTGGCAAAATGGATTACCGCAAGGAAGGCGCAGCCATCTCGCTTAGTGTGACGGAACAAAAGCTGCTGAAAGCGCTCGTGAACCACCGGGGACAAGTCCTGCCCCGGGAGCAGTTGATTTATCTCGTATGGGGGCAAGATTCCGAATTTGTGGATGAAAATGCGCTGACCGTCACGATCAAGCGATTGCGGACTAAAATCGAGGAGGATCCCGCTGCGCCCCAATATATCAAGACGGTTTACGGCTTGGGATACCTTTGGGCCGATGCGGGGGTGCAGACATGACAACCGATGGAGCGACTAACGGAGAGCACGGACTTGCCAAGTTCGCAGCACGTCACATTCCTCCGCGGACGGATGGACTGA
Organism: Paenibacillus rhizolycopersici; assembly: GCF_014947195.2. Lineage (NCBI taxonomy): Bacteria > Bacillati > Bacillota > Bacilli > Caryophanales > Paenibacillaceae > Paenibacillus > Paenibacillus rhizolycopersici. Next base: position 288,054 of record NZ_JADCNN020000001.1, read on the forward strand.
CCGGTTCACCGCGCCGGAATGGGTTGGCCTTCGATTGGGTTTACGTAGCCTACGGTGCGCTGTTTGTCCTGTTCGTGCTGGGCTATCCGCTGGCTTCCTGGGTATGGGCGGGGGAAGTGTTTACCCCGCCGATTTGGATCCCCATCGTTTTCGCGGCGGCGTTGCTCCTCATAGCCGGTTCATTCGCCTGGACGTTGCGGGCCAGGTCCGCAAACGCCATCCGTGCAGCATATGAGATCGTGGATACCGCGATCGCGGGTCAACAGCGGCTCACCGGTTATGAAGAGACGGAGCTTTCCGCGCTCGAGAACAAGGTGATCCGTTATGTCGAGCTGGCCCGGGCGCGCGAAGAGGAGGTCGAAGCGGAGCGGGGCCATCTTCAGACGCTTCTCTCCGATATTTCACATCAAACGAAAACGCCGCTATCCGGCATTATGCTATACGGGGAACTGCTGGGAGAAGTCCCGAATTTGGGCGAAGAGGCCCGCCAGTATGCGACTCAGATCAAGGCGCAGGCTGCCAAGCTGGATTGGCTGATCGGGTCCTTGGTCAAAATGTCCCGGCTCGAGGCGGGGATGATCGCTCTGCAAACCATCGTATCGCCGCTGATTCCAACGATTACGCAAGCGGTCTCTCAGGTTTATGCAAGCGCAGAGCGCAAAGGGATCCCAATCTCAATTAACTGTGACCCGGTTATCTCGGCAAGGCACGATCCGAAATGGACGGGCGAAGCGTTGTTTAACCTGCTGGAAAATGCAGTCAAATACAGCGCCGCTGGGAGCGGCATGCATATTTCGGCGCTGGCGGGCGAAATGTTCGTCCGCATCGATGTTGCTGATCAGGGCATGGGGATCGCGGAGGAAGAATGGAACGATATCTTCAAGCGTTTCTATCGTAGCAAGCAAGCGGCCCAGCAGGAAGGCGTCGGAATCGGCCTGTATCTGGCCCGGGAGATTATCGCGGCGCAGGGCGGGTACCTTAAGGTGTCGTCCAAGCTAGGCGAGGGTTCGGTATTCTCTTTATTTTTACCTAGCCTATAAGTGAAAATGATGGATTATGTCGATCTTGTTATTTTTCGGACATCCGAACGAAAGATTCGTTTGCTACAGTAAGTCCTGTACGAATAAGGTACAGGATTTTTTGTTGGGAGGTAGAAACCGGTATGCCGATCCTGCAAGTTGAAGAGTTAAAGAAAACGTATGGCCTAGGGTCTAACGCCGTCCAGGCGCTGAATGGGATCACGCTAAGCGTGGATAAAGGCGAATTCGTTGCGATCGTTGGCACAAGCGGCAGCGGAAAAAGCACGCTGCTCCACCTGCTGGGCGGGTTGGACCGTCCCACCGAAGGCAAGGTGCATGTGGACGGAAACGATATTTATGCCATGAATGACGAGAAGATGACGATTTTTCGGCGACGTTCAGTCGGCTTTGTATTTCAAAGCTACAATCTGATTCCCATCTTGAATGTATACGAAAATATCGTGTTGCCCATCGAGTTGGACGGGACTCGCGTAGATCGGGAGCATGTGGAGCAGGTGATCGGTGCGCTTGGGCTGTCCGATAAGATGTACCATTTGCCAGCGAATCTGTCTGGCGGACAGCAGCAACGGGTGGCGATTGCCCGGGCGCTGGCCACCAAGCCTTCCATTGTTTTGGCGGACGAGCCGACCGGCAACCTGGACAGTAAAACAAGCCAGGAAGTGATGGTTCTGCTGAAGCAGATGAGCGAACGATTCCACCAGACGATCGTGATGATTACGCACAATGAAGAGATCGCGCTCACCGCGGATCGAATCGTGCGGATCGAGGACGGCCAAATCGTCAGCCGCTCCAACCGTGCCGGAAGAGGGGCGGGGGCGTCGAATGACCACGAATAAACGAACAGGAATCACAACCATCGTCAACCGAAGCTTGAAGGCAAATCTGCCGCGTAACGCAATGATCGTCAGTGCCATCATCCTGACGACGCTGCTGCTTACTTCGGTGTTTACGATGGCGTTCAGTATCAACGAATCGATGCAGTTGACCAAAATGAAGACGGCCGGCGGCGACTATCACGGCAGCTTTAAATACTTGACTCCCGCAGAGGCGGAGAAGATCCGGCAGCACCCGTCGATCAAAGAGTATGGCCAATCCGTACTGGTTGGCCGTGCGACGAGCGACGTATTTCGCGGTACGGCGCTGGAAATCGATCAAATCGACGAGAACGAGGCGAAGCACAGCTTCGTCCGATTCGAGAAAGGCGGTTTGCCAACCGAGGAGAATGGGATTGCAACAAGTACCTGGGTGCTGGATTTGCTCGGAGTGCCTCATGAAGTGGGAGCCAAGGTGCGGCTGGAACTCGATATAGACGGGCAAGCGGTTACGGAGGAGTTTGTGGTGTCGGGGGTTTTTCCGGCCGACCGGAATTTATCGATGGCGGGGATGGCATTCGTCTCGGAGGCTTTCGTCCAACAGCATCTATCCCGGATCGATCCGATGCAGACCCGGAAAACGGGCAGTTACGTCAATACGATTCGGCTGGACGTGATGTTCGATCATTCCTTCGGCATTGAGAAGAAGCTGCAAAAGGTGCTGTCAGATACCGGAGTGGATGCCCCGTACGGGGTGAATTGGGCGTATAGCAGCGTTGGCCTAGAGGAAGATCCGGCCAATGTCATTCCGTTTCTTGTGCTCATTCTGATCATTATGATCAGCGGATATCTGTTAATTTACAATATTTTTCATATCTCCGTGGTACGGGATATCAAGTTTTATGGTCTCTTAAAGACGATCGGAACAACACCACGTCAATTGAAACGCGTCGTTTCCATGCAAGCGAATCGTCTTTATCTGGTGGGCCTTCCCATTGGTTTGGCGTTGGGGTACGGAATCGGTGTAGGTCTGATGCCGCTGATGAGCGGATTCTCCAGCGAAGTGGCGGAGGAGACGGTGAGCTCCGGCAACCCTTTGATCTTTATCGGGGCGGCGCTCTTTGCCTATCTGACGGTACGGATCGCTGCCAGCAAACCAGGTCGCACCGCGTCGCGAATTTCCCCGGTCGAAGCGGTGAAATTTTCCGGTATCGCCGGGCACGAGAACCGGAGTCTGGGCCGAAAGCTGAAACGTTCGTCGTATGGGGCCAAGCTCTCGCGTATGGCCTTCGCCAATTTGTTCCGATCCAAAAGGAAACTGCTGCTCATGCTGGCCTCTTTGTCATTGAGCATCATCTTGTTCAGTGTCATCTTCACCGTTATTTCTTCGTTCAGCGTCAATAAATATTTGAACAGTTTTATTACGGGGGATTTCGTGATTAAGGAAGACGTCGGCGGGCGGGGAGATGTTCCTGCTCCGGATGACGCTGCGTTAACGGAGGAGTTCTCGCAGAAGTTAAAGCAAATCGACGGGGTCGCTAGCATGGACAAAGTATATTTCCGCAAGGCTTCGTTTCCACTGAACGAGAAGATTCAGCGTGTGATTGAGCCTCTATCGACGACGGAAACCCCCGAGGAGTCTCCGATTGCCTGGATTAAGGAAAATAAGGCTGTCGATCTGCAGTTCCATGGACTCGATCCGGGGTGGTACGAGGTGATCGAACCTAAGGATATTGTCGCCGGGACGTTTGACCGGAACAAGTTCGACACCGGTGATTATGTGCTTGTAACGGAAGCGATGCTGGGGTCCGATCAATATGCTCGTTATTATCAGCCAGGCGAATCCATCCGGTTCGACGGGATGAACAAGAGTTACAAGGTGATGGCGGTGTTAGGTTCGGATGCGCTATATGCGGCGGGAACCCAATACTACACCGTTGGAGGTTTTAAGGTGTTTTGGCCGGCGGATGAGTTCGTAAAGTCAGTGAAAGACCCGATTCTATTGTCTGTGACCCTTCACGTCGATCCTGCTAAACTTGGTGAAGTCGAATCGGCGGTGAAATCCTTTACGGCATCCCATCCCAGCCTAGTCGTCAAATCACGGGAGGATTATAAGAAGGAGATGCAAGGGTTTATTCGGATTTTTCAAATGATCGGCTACAGCTTGAGCTTAGTGATTGGCCTGATCGGAACCCTCAATTACATCAATACGGTGATCACAGGCATGTGGTCAAGACGAGGCGAATTCGCTATTTTAGAGAGCATTGGCATGACCCGGAGGCAATTAAGAGCGATGCTTGTGTTGGAAGGCCTCTACAGCGTATTGCTAACCAGCTTGATCGTGGGCACGGCAGGGATGGGCTTGACGTACCTGGTTGCCAAAGGGATTGCGGACGGTATGGCGTTTACGGATTTCCGGATGAGTCCTTTACCGATCGCAAGCCTGATTACACTGCTCATCTTGATGGCATTGATCGTGACACTAGCTTCTTACCGCAGGTTGTCGCATGCCACGATTGTGGCTAGATTACGGGAAGCCGAATAAATCCCCGGATGGCCGGGAACAGCAAGACCCCTGGGGTGGCGTCGGACGCCATACGTTCCGAACGTGCTCCAGGGGTTTCGCTATGCTCAACCGGGTTACAGTTCAACAGAGGGACCTTGCCGTGGGCTTCCTTGTACAGCAACGCTACGCAAATAGACGAATGACGAACCGAGAGCGAGCAACGCCATCACCATCAGACCCCAGAAAATGTTGGAGTAAGCGGCGGATAACGATAGACCGTGCTGCCATTCCATAGCGCTGGAGGCCATAGCGACGCTAAACGCCCCGCTGAAAAACTGCAGCAACTGGAAGAGCCCCATCCCTGAACCCACCTGGGATGCCGGCAGAATACGGGAAATTTCGTTCGATACGCTGCTCGAGAGCATTGTAAAACCTAAGCTAATCAGCATATAAATGAATAGGATGGCTAGCCAGGATTGCCCGCTGAACAAGGCGAATAGGACCATGGAGCTCAGCACGAGCAGCGGAACATACCGCAAGATCGCGCCGTTGCCGTGACGGTCGATGACGGAGCCGACTTTGCGAGAAGCTACCATCGCCAAGATCGAGCCCGGGAAGATGATTAGCCCGGCATGGCTAGCGGTTAATCCGAAGCGGTGCACCAAGATTTGCGGCAGTAGGAACAATGTGGCGAAGCTGCACAAATACGAAGCGATGCCGACGATCGACAAAGCCAGGTACGACCCGTTGCGAAACAACGCAGGCGAGACGAACGGATCGGAGGCGGTGCGAATCCGCCAGACGAACAGGGCCAGCGCAGCAACGCCAAACGCCAGCGCCACCCAGGAATGCTCCGTCAAAAATAGCAGCAACCCGGTCGTGCCGACGGCTACGAATATCGCGCCGAGGGTGTCGAATGCGCCGCGAACCGGTTGTTCTCTTGGAATGTGCCGTAGAAAGAGCGGCACCAGCAACAAGGTTAACGCCGTGACGACAAACAAGTATCTCCAGCCGAAGTATTCGACAATCGCGCCGCCGGCGACAGGGCCAAGGCCAAGACCCAACGATACGGCCGACATAATCAAAGCCATCGCTTTGCCGCGCCGCTCGATGGGCACGTAACGGGATAAGGTAACCAAGGATAGAGAGACCACCGCTCCAGCTCCAGAGGCCTGAACGACACGGACCGCAAGAAGAACCCAGAAGCTCGGGCTAAACAACCCGGCTATGGCGGCGATTCCCAGCGTCGTAAGTCCAATCGCCAGCAAGCGCCGAATCGGCAGGAAATCGGAAAGCCGGCTGAACGTGATGGAAGAGATGGCGAACATGATCGAGTAGCCGGTGACGATCAGGGATGTGACGGCAGCCGACAAGCGGAAGTCTTCGGTGACGTCCGGCAACGCCAGGTTAAACATCGCCGTATTCATGATAACTAACACGACGGCAATGGAGAGCAACGCCGTTATCAATCCCTCTCTAATCGCGGAAGGCGGATTCGCCGGCGTCACGGGATGGATGGTTTCGGTGGAGGCGGTACGCATGGTATTGATTTCACCCACTCTTTCTTTGCTTTAATGTTCGAATATTATCGAACAATTGAAATATAGCATGCCTTGGCTTATGATGCAATTAGGGAAATATAAATTCACCACGAATTTTTATTATAAAGGAGTTTTCCTAATGAAAGTTCTGTATCATCCTGACCGGGACGACATTCAGTTGTCTTCTGTGCTGTACGCTTTGAGTGATCCCATTCGGCTCAGTGTCGTGGCTGAAATGCGCCGCAGCGGCGAACGGCCGTGCAACTATTTCGAGGTTCCGATCGCCAAATCGACGTTGTCGCATCATGTCCGGGCGCTGCGGGAAGCCGGTGTCGTGTTTACCCGCATCCAAGGCACGCAGCGGTTTATGTCGGTGCGGGAGGAAGATTTGGAATACCGCTTTCCGGGTTTGCTTGATTCGATCCTCCAGGCTTACGAGAAATCCGGCGAGAAGGATAAAAGCACCATATCCGAGTAATGAGGATCTAAGGTTTACCCGGGCCCGGAGCCCTGCTCCGGGCCTTATTGCCGGTTCGTTTGGCGCAGGCGAAGCCGCGCGGCCATGCCGAAATTCCGGCTGTCGTTCGGCCTATTCACATCCGGCCTGAATTATGGTTTTCTGAGTAGTGGCAGCGTATTTGCGTGTGCTGTACATAACGCATCATGTGTCAAGACTTGGGAGGCTGTAGTAATGATCAGAAAGATTTGGAAGCGCATCTTCAAACGGAGACGGCGTCAAGGGGCGGCGTTTTGCTTGCTGACTGTCTTGTTATTCGGCTTAGCCGGGGGATACGGGCCGGCGGATGTACTCATAGGTCCGTCTACAGCGGGGGCAGCTGCTGTATTCGGAGATCCCGCTGGTTTTAAAGATATTCGCGGACATTGGGCGCAGAAGGAAATCGAGTCAATGGTTACACAGGGAATTCTGAACGGTTACCCGGACGGGACCTTCCGACCTAACGAACCTGTGCAGGTGGATCAGTTCATCAAGATGCTGATCTTGTCCTACAGCGAGCAGCATCCGAACCTGGAACGCACTTGGCGTGCGTCTTTCCTCGAATCCCTGAGCGAAGAGAATCGAACGATCCTGAAGCAGGATTATCGTTACTATGACTTCAAACCGGCGATGACGGGCTATTGGGCCAAGCCGTATATCGATGTGGCGAGCGATTTGAATTTTTTGAACAAGAGCCGTTACAACGATTTCCAAACCGGGATGACCCGGGAAAATGTGGCGGAAGTGATCTATTACACGCTGCAGGAAACTGAATTTTTGGAGGATGAACAGTTTGGCAGGACGGTGGCTACGTCCTATGGGGATTTGACCAGCGCAAGCGACCGCCAGCAGAAGTTTATCGCCGAATCGTTGATCAAGGGGATCATGCAGGGATACCCGGACGGAAATTTCGGTGTCGGACGAACTGTATCGCGGGCCGAGGCGCTGGTCTTGCTTAACCGTTTGACCGACAAAACCAAGCGAATCCCGATTCAACCGGAGGAAGGAAAGCTGCAACGGCTCGTCCCAACCGCCAGTGGGGGGCAAAGAATCGTCGCTTTCCCCGACAAACGGATGTGGGATGCCTATGATACCTTACGGAAGGCCGGTCAGCTGCGCGGTACCAACTACGATTTGTTTGATACAACGCTGCGCCTGTTCAAGGACGAGAAGGAGAAGGCGGCAGTGCAGCAGGCGACGGCGGCAGGAGGGGGCGGCTCCTCCAGCGGGACGGCGGCGGAGGAAGCGGCGATTTGGCTCGATCCGACGTACAACACCTATGGCATCACCGTTCGGCTTCGGGAAGGAACCTTAGCTCGTAACACGGAATCGATCGAGTTGTTTGCCAATCAACTGTTTTCCTACGACGCTATCGCGTTTCGCCGCTGGTTTGACGCGATTTGCGCTGAAGTGGAAGCCGGCCGTCCGCTAGCCGACAAGCAGGCAACGGTCGGGGATTTCTCGGTGAGCGTGCTGGTTGATAACAACGCCAAGACCGTCGTGTTCTCGATTGCGGCCAAATCACAGTAATCTGTCGTTAGCCTACATTCACTATTGCAAAGGGCCTGGCCAAGGAGATGTTTCTCCTTGGCCGGGCCTTTTTGCGGTTCGCTTTTCCGATAGCCGGAAGGTAGAATGGGAGTAATGCCCGATGAGGGTCCGTGCGGCGAACACCTAATTCAAGGAGGTAACGTAACTATGCTAAATATTGATCTATTGGGGAAAATCGCGCTCATTACCGGGGCGACCGGCCAATTGGGCCGAGTCATGACAAGGACGTTGTCGGCTTGCGGAGCGAAGGTGGCCATTCACTATGTCCATAATGAGGCCAAAGCGCAGGAATTACAGCGGGAGATTACCGCGGCCGGCGGAACGGCCATCACCGTGCGGGGCGACATTACGAAGGAAGCGGAGATTAGAGCCATGCAAGCGAAGGTGGCGGCGGAGCTAGGCGATCCGGATATCGTGGTAGCCAATGCGGTTGTGCAATATAACTGGACCTCGGTTCTGGAACAACCGGCGGAGGATTACGTGAGCCAGTTCGAATCTTGCGTGCTGCAGAGCGTGTTTCTAGCCAAGGCGTTTATTCCGGCGATGATCGGCAAAGGATCGGGGCGGTTCATCGGGATCAATACCGAATGCGCCATGCAGAATTTTCCTAACCAATCGGCCTATACGGCGGGAAAAAGAGGCATGGACGGCGTATACCGCGTCCTGGCTAAGGAGGTAGGAGAACACGGGATCACCGTCAATCAGGTAGCTCCAGGCTGGACGATCAGCGACCGTGACCGCGAACTTGCGGATCGAAATGATGCGGCCTATATCGCAGGGGTTCCTTTGAAACGCCGAGGCGAAGACCAGGATATCGCCAATGCGGTTGCGTTCCTGGCTTCGGAGTTGGCCGGATTTATCACGGGGGCTTACCTCCCGGTCAGCGGCGGCAATGTGATGCCGGCGATCTAGGCGAGGGATCCGGCTAGGTCGGGCGAGAAAGGAGATAGCGCGGATGGAGCATACGGAAGACAATCCATCGTTGATCTTGAGCCAATTGCGGCAGGTGGAGAAAACGGAACGGGTGCGGATTTTATACGCTTGCGAAGCGGGCAGCCGAGCCTGGGCGTACGCGTCAGCCGCCAGCGATTACGACGTGAGGTTCATTTACGTGCGGCCGGTGGAGTGGTATTTGTCGATCAAGGACAAAAGAGACGTCATCGAGCGCCTAATCGGCATCGGCACGGAGGTTGCCCACTCTGGAGAGGAGGGTTCCGTGCCGGCTCAGCCGGGGAACGCCGGCGGTCTTGACCTGGCCGGTTGGGATCTGCGCAAGGCGTTGTCGCTGCTCGGCAAAGGCAATCCGGCCTTATTCGAGTGGCTGGCTTCGCCGATCGTCTACGCCGAAGCCTTTCGGTTTCCGAAACGGCTGCAGGCCCTGACGCCGCACGCCTTCTCCTCCAAGGCGGCGATCCACCATTATTTGCATATGGCGAAGCGCAACCTGCGGACGGAGCTGAGAGGCGAGAAGGCCGCGCCCAAGGCCTACCTTTACGTCCTCCGGCCCCTGCTGGCCTGTGCTTGGATCGAGCGCCGCGGAACGCCGCCGCCGATGGACATCGAGACGCTCGTCGAGGCGGCACTGCCGGACGTAAGCAGCGGCGGGCTCCGGGAGGAGATCGGCCTGCTGCTGTCGCGTAAGAAAAGCGGGGCCAAATCGGAACCGGAGCCCCGCCTTCTTCGGTTGGATGAATATTTGGCCGATCGCCTGGCTTATTTTGAGCGGCTTGCTCCGGCGCTGGAATCCCCAAACCGGAGCAAGGACGCTGCGCTGCACGACAGGATGGATGAATTGTTTCGCTCCGTCCTACGGGAGGTTTGGGGATTTCATTTCTCAGGGGGCCCGAGCGTTTCATAGGCCTGGAACCCATCCTACCTATCAATAGGGGAACTCTGTCTCGTAGTCCAATAGCTGAGAGGACTGATATCCCTGCACATTCAGCAAGAGGTCAGAATACGATAATAGAAAAAAGACCTGCCAAATCCAGGGCAGGCCGATATAATCGATAGACCGAATGTTATTATGCCAATTTCAAAATCGTTAAGGTCGAGTTTAACAGATTATGCAGCTGAACAGGCGTGGCACTGGCATTTACGATTTGAAGGGTTGCCGGCACGGTCGGGATGCTAACGATGACCTCTGCCGAGGTGGGGCCGCCGCCATTTCCGGTAAATGGGGCCGGCGTGATCGGAGCACCATTAATGGTCAGGTTGAAAGCCGCATTTCCCTGATTGTGAACCGTAAAGTTGACCAAATACGCTCCTGCTTCCGTGATGGTTACTGTAGAGGATGGGGGCGTGAAGATAAACGCTCCGCCGGAGTTTGCCAAGAGTCCGTTGAACGTAATGGCGGTATTGCCTGGCACCGTATCGGTTCCGGTACCGGGATCAACACGGTAAATGCTTAAAAAGTCGGAGATGCCTCCCGCGGGTCCCGCGGGTCCTGTTGGCCCTGCGGGTCCTACTGCTCCTGCTGGCCCTGCTGGCCCTGCCGGCCCAGCCGGTCCTTGGGGTCCTGGAGGTCCAGGAGGCCCTCCAGCGGGTCCTGCCGGCCCTGCGGGTCCTTGCGGTCCAGGTATTCCCTGCGGTCCAGCCGGTCCGGTTTCGCCGGTTAGACCTCGCAATCCCTGGGGTCCGACCGGCCCTGCGGGCCCTACCGGTCCGACGGGTCCGGCAGGACCTGGGACTCCTTGAGGGCCTGGAATGCCTTGTTGGCCGGAGACGCCTTGAATCCCCATCGGCCCTTGCGGAGCTTGCACGTTAATGTTTGGCTTTACCTTGATTTTGATGATCTTTTTTGCTTTTACACAGTGCACGCGGCGTTTGTGGATTTTATGGCCTTTGTGCAGTTTCCGAAGCTTACGATGTTTACGTGGTTTGCAATGCTTGCTTTCGTTCATTTCCATCTAAGTCATCACACCTCCAATAAAGTTGATTCAACCTTAGTGTATTGTCTATTCGGCAGAAAGTTTGGACGATTGACCTCTATGCGCAGAAAGCGGTTTTTGCCTAAACCTCAAGGAATGGAAGCCCCCCCCCAACCCTCTGAAAACACTTTCCTACTATTTGTAATCACTAACTTCTATACCAAGCTAGGACATGCCCTCTCCGATTTCCCTTCGGCATCTCCCGGCAAACAATGGATTGATTTTCCCGCCCATAGGTTTGTTTTCTCCCCCAAGCACGTTTACGAAGATTGCGGTTGGAAGGATTGCGCTTGGATTTATAATAATTAATTAGAATTAGTGACACAGCGTAATTAATAGTCTATAATCAACTGGTGAAAGCTTGATGAAACAGATCTTTAAAATAAGTAATACAGAAGCAACCCGAAAGGGGAGACGCTTATCATCGCTTTGGAGCGTGTCAGCAAATCGTACAGCGTGCAAAACGGGCAATTCGAGGCGGTACGCGACGTATCCTTGCGGATTCCCCAGGGCACGATCCACGGCATCATCGGCCCCAGCGGGGCAGGGAAATCGACGCTGCTGCGCATGATGAACGCTCTGGAGTTGCCGGATCAAGGGGAAGTAACGGTCCTGGGTCAGGAGCTTACCGCGCTCCCTGAGACCGCGCGGCGTGAAGTGCGGCGTTCGATCGGCATGATCTTTCAGCAGTTTCATCTGCTGAATAATCGCACGGTCAGCGGCAATGTTTCCGTGCCGTTGGAACTTGCCGGTTTGCACCGGAGGGAGCGCCTTAACCGTGTACGGGAATGCCTGCGTTTTGTCGGTCTGGAGGACAAGGCCGGCCAATACCCGGCTTCCCTCAGCGGTGGGCAGAAGCAGCGAGTGGCCATCGCCAGGGCGTTGGCCAGTCGGCCGGACATCCTGCTCTGCGACGAGCCGACCTCCTCGCTGGACCCGAAGACGACTGCGGAGATTCTGGAAGTGCTGCTGCATATCCATCGGACGCTGGGAGTGACGATCGTGATCGTCACGCATGAGATGGACGTGGTCCGCAGCATCTGTCAAGGGGTTTCGGTGATGGAGGAAGGCCGGTTGATCGATGCGTTTACGCTCGAACGAAACGAAGCGGGGGCCGGAACCTCCGGTATCGCAGGCTACAGCGCTTCTTACAGGGAATTGTTGCTTGGCGGGACGGAGGTGTGAGGGTGTTTGATATGACCTTGATGTGGGACAACTTCATCCAGTATCGCAGCCAAATTGGCGAAGCGGTCGGCGAGACGTTCGCCATGGTTGGGATCGCGCTGCTCGCTGCCGTTCTCCTCGGTTTGCCTACGGGAACCGCCTTGTATCTAACCGGCAAAGGCCAGCTTTATGAACACCGCCTGGGGTATGGCCTGTTGAACGGAGCGGTTAATGTCATTCGTTCCTTTCCGTTCCTGCTGCTGGTGGTGTTTATGATTCCGCTCACCCGTCTCATCGTCGGTACGGCGATCGGGACGCTGGCGGCCTCCATCCCGCTTGCGGTCGTTGCGATTGCGATTTATGCGCGGTTTGTCGAGCAATCGCTACTCGAGGTGCCGCGAGGCGTAATCGAATCGGCGCGGTCCATGGGGGCGTCGAAGCTTCAGATTGTGGCGAAGTTTCTATATGTGGAAGCCCGGTCCGGCCTGGTGTTGGGTCTGACTTCCTCGACGATCAGCTTTATTTCTTATTCCACGGTGATGGGCGTGGTTGGCGGCGGCGGCGTAGGTGATTTTGCCATCCGCTACGGTTATCAGCGGTTCGAAACCGAGCTGATGGCCGCGGTGATCCTGCTGATGATTGTTCTGGTGCAAGGAATTCAATTTATAGGAAATGCGTTGTCCCGTTGGTTGGATAAACGCTAATAACGGAGGGAGAAATCATGATAAAGACAGGTAAATGGATGATGACGCTGGTCCTGCTGATGTTGGTATTAAGCGCATGCGGCAATAATGGCAACGCTTCGAACGCTTCAAACACCGGGAATGCGGAGACAGGCGTAGGCGCACCGGCCGCGGCCGAGTCCGAGACGACGGAAATGACAACGTTAAAGGTTGCGTCTTTGATTCCGCCGATGACCGACATCCTTGAACTCATTAAACCGCAGCTCAAAGAGGAAGGCATCAACTTGGAGATCGTCGTGTTGTCCGACAATATTCAGCCTAACGACGCGCTAGCGAACAAAGAAGTCGATGCGAACTTCTTCCAGCACGTGCCTTGGATGGAAGAATACAATAAGAATAAAAACGCCAACCTCGTCCCGGTTCAGCCGGTTTATCATGCCGTGTACGGAGCTTACTCCAAACGCTATAAATCGATGGAAGAATTGCCGGACGGCGCGACCATCGTGATCGCAAACGACGCGACGAACGGGGGACGATCGCTAGATATGCTGGATAAGGCCGGCGTGATCAAACTGAAGGAAGGCGTGGGCATCCATGCTACCGTGGGTGATATCGTAGAAAATAGCCACAACTACAAATTCGAAGAAGTTGATCTACTGATGCTGGCGCGGATGCTGGATGACGCCGATTTGGTGCTGATGACTCCGGCTTATGCCAGCCCGCTGGGTCTTACGCCGAAGAAAGACGCTTTGCTGACAGAAACCGTGGAATCGGCTTTTGCGATCACCTTGGTCGCCCGCCAGGACAATCAGGATTCGGAACCGATCCAGAAGCTGGCGAAGGCGATTTCCAGTCCGGAAGTCAAAAAATTCCTTGAAGACAATTACAACGAGATTGCCCTTCCGGCGTTCTGACGGGGAATAGGTCAAACTGGCTCCTTCATAGGATGGTGATAACATGATCCATATGAAGGAGGGGAGCAGATGCAGATTCATCCTGTCCAGCCGGGCCAAACGACGTACAGCATCGCGGATGCTTATGGCGTACCTTATGAGGATATCGTCGAAGCCAACGAACTGCCGAACCCGGAACAGCTTGTGGTTGGACAAACCTTGGTTATCCCGATTGTCGGCAGCTATTACTGGGTTCGGTCCGGGGACAGCCTATGGTCGATCGCGCAGCGATTTGGGTTAAGTTATCAAGAGCTGGCTCGTGTCAACGCCATTGCCGCGGATCAACCCCTGTCGATCGGATTTCGGTTATATATCCCGCCGCGCCCGCGTAGAAGCGCCGAGTTTAACGCCTACGTTGAGCCGCGCGGGGGGACGGTTGCTCCAGCGCTGGAGCGAAGCGCGCGCGAAGTGGCGCAGCACCTGACGTACCTGGCTCCATTTAGCTTTCAGGCGCAGCGGGATGGTTCGCTCAAGGAGCCGCCGCTCAATCAGTTTCCGGAAATCGCCCGGGCGAACCGGGTCGTGCTGATGATGGTGATCACGAATCAGGAGAACGATCAATTTAGCGATGAGTTAGGCCGGATTTTGCTGAACGATATCCCGATCCAGGACCGTTTTCTGGACAATATCGTTACGACGGCAAGCAATTACGGTTTTCGGGATATCCATTTCGATTTCGAGTTCTTGCGGCCGGCCGACCGGGAAGCCTACAACGCTTTTCTGCGAAAAGCCAAAGCGCGTTTTGCGCAACAGGGTTGGCTGATGTCCACTGCTCTGGCGCCCAAGACAAGCGCCGGCCAACAGGGGCTGTGGTATGAAGCGCATGATTATCGGGCGCACGGGGAAATCGCCGACTTCGTTGTGATCATGACCTATGAGTGGGGCTACAGCGGGGGACCAGCCCAGGCGGTATCCCCGATCGGTCCGGTCCGTCGTGTGATCGAATACGCGTTGACCGAAATGCCCGGCTCCAAAATCATGATGGGGCAAAATCTGTATGGCTACGATTGGACGCTGCCTTTCGTGCAAGGAAGCGTCGCGCGGGCGGTTAGTCCCCAGCAAGCGATCCAAATTGCGGCGCGCCACGGCGTCGCGATTCAATACAGCGACCGGGATCAGGCTCCGTTTTATCATTATTGGGATGGGGAAGGACGGGAACATGAAGTATGGTTTGAGGATGCCCGCTCAATCCAAGCCAAGTTTAATTTGATCAAGGAGCTGGGGCTGCGCGGGATGAGTTATTGGAAGCTGGGCTTAAGTTTTCCGCAAAATTGGCTGCTGATCGAGAACAACTTCGATGTGGTCAAAAGAGGGTAGAACCTAATTTTTCGGACGCGAGAGGACTTTGTGATTTTTGTAACAGAGTTCCCGAAAATCCTGCGTTATGATATAAACAAGTTAAGTAATCAAAATTTAAATGAATAGAGATCTTCGGGGTAAGGTGAAATTCCTAACCGGCGGTGAGGTTTCTGATTGCAGAAACTGCAGCCCGCGACTCGCTTGTGGCTTCGGCCGCACGCGACTGACTTGGTGTAATTCCAAGGCCGACGGTAAAGTCCGGATGGGAGAAGATCAATAAAGCTATAGTTTGATCCAGGGACCGGTACGGTTCCTGACAGGCTTATTTGGTCAGCCCCCGCAAACCTTTACGAAGGTCGATGCGGGGGTTTTCTACTTAGACCCTCTATTCAAGAAGGGGACAAACACCATGGAAAAAGCAAATGTTAGCGGCGGACTCGGGATTCAGGCTGGGGCGGGCGCGGGGGCGCTTACGGGGACATCCGGCCAGGTTCAGCAATCGTCTGCGAAGGCAGAGGCACGCAAATCGCGAAGCGGGTTTTGGCTCGTTGTTTTGGGGGCGGCGCTGTGGGGCGTTGACCCGTTATTTCGAGTCATCTTGCTGGAGTCGCTGACGTCGGCTCAAATTGTACTCATTGAGCACCTTATTATCGCGCTCATTGCCATACCTGTCTTATGGAACAACCGCACCGAGCTGAAAGGGCTGGGCTGGAAGCAAGGGGGCGCGCTGCTCTTCATTTCCTGGGGCGGTTCCGCCATCGCCACGATTCTGTTTACGATGGCGCTGTCGAACGGCGATCTGAACGCTGTGCTGCTGCTGCAGAAGATGCAACCGCTGTTTGCCATCCTGTTGGCCGGATTGCTGCTCAAGGAGAAGCTGCCTCGGTTCTTCTTCGGCTTCTTGGTCATTGCGCTGCTCGGAACGTATTTGCTGACCTTCGGATTTACGATGCCAATCGGGCATTGGAGCGACTTTGTGCAGGTGGGCAGCTTGCTGTCGCTGGGCGCGGCCGCGTTGTGGGGCGGATCCACCGTGATGGGCCGGATGATGGTTGGGCATATGAAGTATGAGACGGTGACGTCGCTGCGGTTTGTATTGGCGCTGCCGCTGCTGCTGGCCATCACCTGGAACGAAGGGGCCGCCTGGAACCTGCCTGCCGGTACCTCACAAATTGCCGCGCTTTCGCTCAACATGCTGGGACAAGCGCTGCTGCCGGGACTGCTCAGCCTGCTTGTATACTACAAGGGGCTGACGACAACGAAGGCTTCGGTCGCCACATTAGCCGAACTCAGCTTCCCGATGGTCGGGGTTCTAATCAACTGGATTGCCTTCCAGCAGATGATTACACCCGCCCAGGTGTGCGGATTCGTTCTGATTTGGGGCACGTTGTTCCTGATCTCCCGCCAGGGAGCCAAGCAATAACCTTTCGCTTATAAAAAGAAGCGAGGTTTCCGCCCTTAACTGGGTTCGGAAACCTCGCTTTTTTTCGCTTTATTCAGCTCGCTTGGCCGTGATCGTTTAGTTCTCGTCCAGCCACAAAATCGCCGTCACGCCGCGCGGATAATACCGGCTGCCGCAGATTACGCCGGCCATCATCTGATCGCTCCAGCTCCAGAAGGCGTTCTTCTCGGAGGTCAGCCAGGCGACATGCGCGGCGTCGGCCGCTTGGCCCCGTTCATCCCAGGCCAGGCCTAGGATCCGGCGGGCGATGAATTGACACAGATAAATTTTGCTGAGCCAGGAATTGTTGCTCGTCGAGGACAGCTTCCACCCACCGTCTTCGAACAGGCAGATTCCGGGTTGCAACACCGTGTTCAGGTGCGTGGACAATGCCCGAATATATTCGCCGAACCGGCCGTTCGGATCCAGCGCTTCTTCGCATCCAGTGTACAGCGGGAAGATCAGACCCTCGATCGCCGGGATAATCTTGGAGTCGTTATTTTCCTGGATGACCGCCGGAATGTAGCCGCCTGGCAGCAGATGCGCGGTGATCGTCCCGGCACACCGCTCTGCTTGCCGTCCGGCCAGTTCGGCCGCCGCCTCGCGTCCGTTTGCTCGCAGTAGCTTTTCCATCGCGACGTAAGCTGCCCAGCTCTTGCCAGCCAAATAAATGTTGTTCCGCGCTTGACCCAGCGAGACATCCAAGCTGTCGTAAGTGGTGATTTCGGCACCGCCCATCGTGCGGGAGCTGTCAAGGCCCATGACGCCGGTCCGTTTAGCTGGGTCCGGATGATCGCGATTCACCATACTTTCCAGACATTGCTCCAGGATCGGCAGGTTGCGATCCAGCCATTCGCGGTCATTCGTTTGCTGGACGTAAACCGTGGCGCTCAATACCCAGTTGACGAGCTGCTCATGGGTCATATGGGAGAAGCAATCGTCAATCGCATGCAGCTCGTAAACCGAATAGCCCGGTCGGGAGAACGTGTTGGCAACGCCCATGTCGTGCGTGAAGCTGATGCCGCCGGGATATTCGGTCGCATCTCCGGGAAGACGTACCGTGTCCCGATAACTGTAGCGGCTGGTGTAGAGATCCAGCTCGTTTTTGACCGTCCACGGATTCATTTTCAGCTCAAAAAACAACTGGTCGACCAGCAAATCGAACGTATTCATCATCCGGTATTCGCCTTCGTTCACGACCCAAAGCGGCTTGCCGTCCTGCTCCAGCAGCTCGGTGGAACCGTAATAGCTACGGATCGCGTGCGCGAGCATAAACTTCTGGTCCTCGGTCAACTTCGAGTCGTAGACAAGCGTCTCGGCTTTCTGCGCAACCTCCAGCTTACGGTCGAACTCAGCCAGCGCATAATCGGCTACGTCCTCGATATTGGCGAAATACCGCGTGTAATAGTAGGACGCGTCCATCCCGGTGGTGACGTAACCGGCGCGATAGAAACAGAGCGCAAAGCGGTAGGTAGCTTTCTCGCCGGCGGGGGTATCCATGAGCAGCGCGCCCACTGGCCCGAGACCAAAACGGAGGTTCTCCGGAACCTTTGGCTTCAGGATGGATTCCATCTTGAAGAATCCGGCGCTTGTAATCCGCGGGTCGTTCGCTGCAATCGCGGTATGGCGGCCCTGGCCGACGCCGCAGATCTGGCCGTCGGTCACATCCTCCAAGCGTCGGATCGCGCTGAACGGATCGATGTTCTGCAAACCGAAGAAGGCTTTCCGGGCCGAGGTTCCCCGCGTGTTGTCGACCGTGATTTCGGCCAGCACGGCCGGCATGAGCGCGAAGCGCAGCTGATCTTCGGTCGCCGTCTCAGGGTCGGGCACGCCTTCAAACGGCGAGATCAGGCGGAACGTCAAATCGCCGGCTTGCCATTCGTCGATCGCCGCACCGAATCGGCGGACAATCTCGCTGCGGCCGAACGGTTCGATGAGACCGCTTTCTTTTTTCTGAACGGAATGCTGCTCGCTGGACTCGTCGCCGCTCTCTTCCGTCGTATAACGGTCCCGCTCATCCAGACCTTCGCCGAAGAACGGCAGGGCCCGGTAATGGTCTTGCCCGTCGTCCTGCAAGCCGATGTAAATGTTCTGCTTAGGCGGGCTGCCCAGTTCGAGGTCGAATCCGCCGCTTTGGCCGGGATGTCCTAACGTAAAGCTGGCGAAGGCTCCCATCGGGGAGTGATGCGCGTTAAAAAATATATTTTTACCCAAGTTGATTACCTCCTGTTCAATTGGTTGCGGTTGTGCTAGTTTGATTATATCAAGGCTTTGGGGGAACGCCCATATCCAAACCGTCGATTGATTTATCCAAAACGTTCAAAGACGGCGAGGAGGGGACCAAAAGCAGCGAAACGGAGGGACGAGGGTGGTTAGAGAGCATCAGGTTACGGAATATATGCTGCCGGATATGGATTCGACGTTTAAGCTCTTTGCCGCGCATCTGCGGACGGTGACGAGCGCGTGGTCGTACCCGCGGCACAGCCATCCGCTGTTCGAAGTGAACCTGCTGCTGGCGGGCAGTCAGGAGATGATCGTGGGCGGCAAACGGTACGTACAGCAGCCCGGCGATTTCCTACTGCTGCGCCCCGAGGACGTGCACGAAAGCCGGACGCTGGGGACGGAGTCGATGACGTATTATTGTCTGCATTTTAATGTCGACGAACCCGTGCTTCGCGAGCTGCTGTGCCGCGGCGAGGAGCTCTTGCATGCGGCGGACAGCCCGCTGGCCGAGATCATCCGGCCAAGCCTGGATAAGCTGATCGCGTTGACCTCGCACGGGGCGGGCGCTAAGCTGGCGGACAAGATGCGGGCTTTGTCCGCGGTGTTCGAGCTGTTCGCCGGCCTGAGCGAAGGGCTGGCAGAACGGGAAGTCGGCGCTCCGGGCAGCCGGATGAACCGGATCGCGGCAGAGATTGCCGCCGGCTTGGAACGCAGCGTTGACGAGTCGGAGGCTGTAAACGCGATAACGGGCGAGGGTATCGGCGGCGACGGCGATGGCGACGAGGTCGATGGGGATCGGACACGCGAAACCGTTGCGGCGGTTACCGCCGGACTCGGCTATAGCGCGTCCTCCTGCAACCGGATTTTCCGCAGCGTCTACGGGATGTCGCCGCGTCAGTACTTATCGGCGCTAAAGCTGAAGAAGGCCAAGCTCCTGTTGATGGAGCCGGAACTCTCGGTGGAAGCCGTCTCCATGCGTCTCGGTTACAAGGATATCGCGCATTTCAGCCGGCAGTTTAAGCGCTGGACCGGGGAATCGCCTGGCAAGTTTCGAGCTAGGTTTCACATTTAACTCTTATTATGAAAGGGGTTGGCTGCAGTGACAGTTGAAAGCGCTGACTTATTGGCGTTGCCGCTCCGTAAGCGGATCGTCTTTTTTGGCGACAGCATTACGGAGAACGGAACGTACATCCGTAATTTAGAGGCATTTTTCTTGAAGCATCTGCCGGAACACCGGCTGGAGTGGATCAATCTGGGGGTCAGCAGTGAAACCGCGGCAGGAACCAGCGAAGCGGATCATCCGTTTCCCCGTCCCTGCGTGCACGAGCGTTTGGAGCGCGCCTTGGCGGAAGTGCAGCCGGATTGGGCGTTTATTTGCTACGGAATGAACGACGGCATCTACCATCCGCTTGGAGAGCAGCGTTTTGAAGCTTATCGCGACGGAGTGCGCCGGGCCGTGGACCGGGTGCGCGGCGAGGGAGCCCGCGTCATCCTGATGACGCCGCCGCCGTTTGACGTTGCTTCAGCCGGCGGGGAGGCATTGCCGGGAGGAATGGACGACTACTCGTTTGAGCGTCCTTTCATCGATTATAACGCCGTCTTGGACCGTTATGGGGACTGGGTGCGCGAGTACGGCGAGGCCGAAGGGCTGACGGTCGTGGATCTCCGCGGTTCGCTTGGCGAATTGATTCGCGCTCGGCGGGAGGCGGACCCCGGCTATCGCTACGGCGATGGCATCCACCCGAACGAAGACGGGCATTGGGTGATCGCTCGGACGATTCTGAGCCGTGTGTTCCATCTGGAGCTGGAGCGGATGCCAGATTGGGCGGATGGCGGAGACAGCGCGTTCATCCGGCTCGTCGGCGAGCGCCGAGCCGTGCTGAATGCGGCATGGCGGGAGCATGTCGGGCATACGAACCCGAACAAGATGGAGACGCCGCCGCTCGCTGAGGCGTTGCTGCAGGCTGAGGCGTTGCTGCCGGCGATCAAGCGGGCCGCCTTGGAGGAGGGCGGCGCGGAGAGTGCTGAGGTGAGCGAATGGATGGGCTTTGCGCGCACCGACTTTTACTTCGGCGGCCGCGAATGCGTGGTGGTCGCTCCTCAGGATGCCGCGCCTGGTCGGCCGTGGGTGTGGCGGAGCGAGTTCTTCGGCGCGTTCGCGGACGCCGACCTCGCCCTGCTCAAGCAAGGCTGGCATCTCGCCTATTGCCGGCTGAGCCATCTTTACGGCTGCCCGTACGCTGCCGGGCAGATGGAAGCCTTTCGCGCCGAGGTGGCCGCGAAATACGGACTCGCCCCGAAGCCGGTGTTGTTCGGCTTCAGCCGGGGCGGCCTGTACGCGCTGCGGTACGCCGCGCTGTACCCGGATCGCGTCGCGGCGTTGTACCTCGACGCGCCGGTGGTGGACATCCGCAGCTGGCCGGGGGGCCAGGGGGCGGGTCGGGGCGCGCCGGAGGAGTGGCGCGACTGCTTGGCGGCGTACGGCATCGCCCAAGCCGCGTCTTCTCCGGCGGACGTCGCCCGGCTTGCCGGCGAGGAGACGGAGCGCCTGCTGGCGGTGCTGGTCGCGCCGGCCCGCGCCGGCGTGCCGGTGCTGCTCGTCTCCGGCGACGCCGACCTCGACGTGCCGTTCGAGGAGAACGGCGCGGTGCTGGAGCGCGTCTACCAAGCCCATGGCGTCGCGGTGACGGCGATCCTCAAGCCGGGTGGCGGGCATCACCCGCACAGCTTGCCCGACGTCACGCCCATCGTGGAGTTTGTCCTCACAGCGGCTGCGAACCACAGCCGATAACAACCGTGAACCACCGTCTGATGCGATTTGGACGGTGGTTCGTTGCGTTAAGCGGTGGGGAAGTACGGATGAGGAAGAGGGGCACAACTCACAAATCACAACCCGGATCTCGAAATTTGCGAACGGGTAACTAGTAACTCATGATTTGCAACACACCATTTCCAGCATGTATCTAGTATTTCGTTTGCGCTGCACGTTGGGGGGAATTAGTGGCTTCTCACGTACGCCTGGATGGGTTAGCTGGATCGCACCCCGGTCTTTTTTGCGCAAAACTTAGATCTACATAACAGTTCGCTGCTGCAGCTAACCTTTTAACAGGACATTCTATATGAAATTTCATATAGAATGCGAGGTTTGATGATGGAATGAGCAGTTATGTTCGAAATATCATATATAATCTCCGCATTCGGCTCTCCAACAGCCAATCTGTATGAAATTTCATATATAACTCCCTATTTGAGCGTGAATCCGGCAATTATATTCGAAATTTCATATATAATCCCAATGAACGAACGTCCTAACCTAATACCCCCAAGTTCGCGCATACTCTCGCCGACGCCCACGCTACTCCAGGACGCGAACGAGGACGGATGGAGGGGCAACGGTACCGACCACAACTGGTTGAGCCACTGAAAAAGGACGCACGCAGGCGCATTCCCCGCGGCGTCCTTTGATCCGAGAAAAGTTACTTTACAAACTGCGATACGGCGAACACGGCCGGCGAGTTCCAATAGATCGTCACTTCATTGCCGGCATAGCTTAGCTCATGGTCGACGAAGCATTGTGCCGGAGGCAGTCCTTGCAGATGCTCCTGCATATAGTCGTCGTTCAGGTTGCGGTTCGGTCCCCCGGACACGAGGCCGGGAACGGACGCTTCCACGTCGTCCGCTACAGACGGGCGATAATGCAGATGGTTGACCGAGCGGTCGCCAAAGCCGGACACGTAGCTGAGATCCAGTACGTTGCGGCCCAGGAGATAGTGAATATGCTCGAGCGCCAGCTCCCGGTAACGTTCCTCACCGCCAAGGCGATTGGCGATCAGGAGGAGCATCGCGTTATTCATCAGCACCATGTTGCTGCCCCAGATATAATCCTCCGGGCGCAGGGAGGTGAGATAACCGTCTTCTGCACAACGGTCGGCTAATCGTTTGGCTTCCGCGAGCAGCCCTTCCTGTAACGCGGTGCGCAATGCGGGATCTGTATCGGCACCTGCCTCTGCGCCGAACAGGTATGCGATTGTCCCATAGCCACTCATATTGGTCCAGCCCAGCTCGTATTTGGCGAAGGGGAGGGCAGCTAGCCCACGGAATGCTTCGTGATATTTCCCTTCGCCGGTCGTACGGAAGAGTTCGGCTGCGGCCCAATACCGTTCGTCCAAGTCGCTTGCATCCCCGTATTCACCCGTGCCGACATCGGCCGGATTCTTGAAGCCGGGACCGTCCGGATGAGGCGGCGTTTGGTCCAGCCAAGCCCAAGCGCGTTCGGCCGTTTGCAGGCAGCGCGTAGCAAAAGCTTCGTCAAACGGTCGATAGACCCGCGCTGCCATCGCCATCACGCCGGCTAGACAGGCGGTAGCGGTGGCGGAGACGGGCAGAAAGTAAAGGTCGTCCCTGTCATCTTCAGGCATGATGTCGAGCGGAGGGAATTGCTTCGTCGTCAACTTGTGAAAGGCGCCGCCCGAGCGTGGGTCCTGCATTTTAAACAACCATTCTAGCTCGTACCGGCATTCGTGTAACACATCCGGTATCCGATCATCGCTTTCCGGCAACGGAATCGGCCGTTGAAACGCCTTGGGGTTCCCCTCGTAAGCTAACAGCAAGTCGGTAACCGCTTTGGCTCCCGGGCCGGTGTATTTCCCATAATCGCCGGCATCGTGCCAACCGCCTCGGCTGTCCAGGCGGAGGGAAGGATCATCGTACACGATGCCCTCGGAAGTATGGCAAGCGTGATGCTTCCAGGGGCCGGCGATGCTCTCCTCCAGCTCCATGCCGCAACGTAAATAATAAAATGCCTTCAGCAAGCCCTGTTGCAAGTCGGCATAGGGATTGCCGGCGATCACAAACGCTGCCGAGCTTTCGCCGTTCAGGCTAACCCGGTATGTTCCCGGTGTTCTTAGTTCCCCGAAATCGCCCCGGCAGACCGTTGTCCCCGATGCTTCATCCTGCTGTGCAGGACCGGTTGCGCTCCGGTAAACCACTTCTCCTGAGACGGTATCGATCATTTCGAATTCACCGCCCGAGCCGGCGTAAACAAAGGATTTAGCGGCTTCGGCCGGGTAGCCGAGCTGATTGACAGAGATGCTTCGACGCAGTGGTACAGGGGTGTTGGATGTTTGGTTCATGCGTATCCCTCTTTTCGATCGTTAAAGTAAACGTTTTCAAAAATAGGCATTTCTTCGTTTCGCGAATTACTAACCCTACCTCTAGCTCACTCTTCTATCCTTGCATGTTCCGATTCGAATAACAAGACTCGAAATTTAATGATCGATCGTTATAATTTTATCGTTATCGGATCGTTCGGAGATCTGTCACAATAACCGGGAGATTCTGACAAACGACAGGGATCCTATCGACTCTTTTTTGGTAGTATGGTATCATGATAGTCTGATAACGTATTAGCGAACTAAAGCGTAAGACCTTCTGTCGAAGCAAACACAGGAAAGAGCACAAATGAAGCGTACACAGAGGTCAACTTCAGGGGGAGAGAGACAGATGAAAACGAACCAAAAAATGATCATGATGGGTCTTGTGATGGCTCTGGTATTGACGATGCTGGCCGGTTGTTCGGGCTCGGGAGCCGGGAAAGATGACAACAAGCTGGTGATCGGGATTGACGATAAATTCGCACCGATGGGCTTCCGCGACGAAAAGAACGAAATTGTGGGCTTCGACATTGATTATGCCAAAGCGGCAGCGGAGAAAATGGGAAAGGAGGCCACCTTCCAGCCCATCGACTGGTCGGCTAAGGAATCCGAACTGAATAGCGGTCGGATCGATTTGATCTGGAACGGATATACGATTACGGAAGAACGTCAAGGTAAGGTATTGTTCACGAAGCCTTACTTGAAAAATAGCCAGGTGGTTGTCACGCTAGCCGATTCGGAAATCGCCCAATTAAGCGATCTGGCTGGCAAAGCGGTGGGACTGCAGTCATTGTCTTCCGCGGCGGACGCGCTTAACGCGGCACCGATCAAGAGCGAGATCAAAACCATTTCCGAATTTCCAGACAACGTGCTGGCGCTCAGCGATCTCAAGACGAAGCGTCTTGACGCGGTTGTCATCGACGAGGTCGTGGCGAGATATTATATGTCCAAAGAAGAAGGGACGTTTAAGCTGCTGGACGAATCGCTGGCGCCTGAAGAATACGGCATCGGCGTGAAGAAAGGCAACGAAGAGCTGCTCAACAAGTTGCAGCAGGCGCTTGATGAACTGAACCAGGACGGTACCGCGTCCGAAATTTCGCAGAAATGGTTCGGCGAAGATAAAGTGCTGAAGTAGAAACGAACCCGCTCAAACCGGATTGCTTCGGAATCCGGTTTTTTGCTGGCTGCGGCTAGCCCGCGGGGCATCGTACAAGTATAAATCGAGGAGAACGACCATGAGTATGGAGTATTTATTGAGTATCCTGGGGCCGATGCTGGAAGGGATGGAAACCACGATTCTGCTGTTTGTGCTGGCGATTGTGACGTCGATTCCGCTGGGATTTGCCTTTACCTTTATGGTTCGCAGCCGAATCAAACCGGTCGCTTGGTTTGCCGGCGCGTACATTTATGTCATGCGCGGCACGCCGCTGTTGCTGCAAATGCTGTTCGTCTGCTTCGGGCTGCCGGTGATTCCGGTCATTGGCGAGTATCTCGTCATGGACCGATTCGCGGCCGCCTGCTTGGCTTTTACGCTGAATTACGCAGCCTACTTCGCGGAGATCTTCCGCGGCGGTCTGCTGGCGATAGACAAAGGCCAATACGAGGCGGCGAAAGTGCTGGGCCTCAGCCGCTGGCAGACGACGACGCGGATCGTGCTGCCGCAAATGCTGCGAATCGCGCTGCCTGCCGTCTCCAACGAGTCGATCACGTTGGTCAAGGATACAGCGCTGCTTTATGCGGTCGCCGTACCCGAACTGCTGCATTTTGCGCAAACGGCGGTCAACCGGGATTTTACGATCATGCCGTTCGTGCTTGCGGGCGTGCTGTATCTGTTGATGACGTTGGTGCTTACCGTGCTGTTCAAGGCACTGGAGCGGAAGTTCAAATTCGAGTAGAGGGCTGGAGTTATGGATCAAGCAATCGTAGAAGTCGAGCATTTACGAAAATCGTTTGACGACCTGGAGGTGTTGAAGGACGTCACCTTTTCCGTCGCTGCTAGTGAGGTGCTGGCGGTAATCGGACCGTCCGGGTCTGGCAAAAGCACGATGCTGCGCGCATTGGCTCATCTTGAGGAAATCGACGGGGGCAGCATCCGCATCGGCGGCGAGACGCTGGCGAAGGACGGACGGTATGCCGGCAGCGCCAAGCTCAAGGGAATCACTGTCCGCATGGGCATGGTGTTCCAGCATTTCAACCTGTTTCCGCACCTTACGGTACGAGGCAACCTGGAGCTCGCTCCCAAGCTGGTCAAGGGATTGCCAGCCACGGACATCCGTGCCAATGCCTCGGAGCTGCTGGAGAAGGTGGGGCTATCGGACAAAGCCGATGTTTATCCCTCCAACCTGTCCGGCGGGCAAAAACAGCGGGTCGCCATCGCCCGGGCGTTGATGATGAGTCCGGAGATCCTGCTGTTCGACGAGCCAACCTCGGCGCTCGATCCCGAACTGACGGGCGAGGTGCTGCAGGTCATGAAGCAGCTCGCCGAAGAGCGGATGACGATGATCGTCGTCACGCATGAGATGGGCTTTGCGCGGGAGGTGGCCGACCGCGTGATGTTTATGGCGGACGGCGAGATTATCGAGTCAGGTCGTCCGGAGCAGTTGTTTGGAGCTCCGCAGCATGAGCGGACCCGGTCTTTTTTGCAGCGGGTACTGTAACGTATAAATTCAAAGCGGCGGCAGCCTCAGACTTCGTTGGTGAAGTTCTGGGACTGCCGCCGTTTTCTGCTGTTACTGATATTTATTTCACCGAGTAAACCCCTGTTTTGTAAACCAGCGTATAGAGCATGCCAGTGTCGGTTAATAAGGTCTGGTCAACGTCGTCTTTGGTTAAACGGCGTTGCTTGCCATCGGCAGCGATGTGATAGATACCGGGCTCGTAGCCGTAGGATACGTAATAGGCGCCGGACTTGTTGATTTCAAAGGTTGTTTCAGACGACGCTCCGGCCGCTAGAGAGGCCAGCTTCTTCTCCTGCCCTGCGGCCGGATCAAACCGGTATAAATCCATCCCTTTGCCATTGGCGGTCGTATAATAGAATACGTTCCCGTACATACGGATTTGGGCAATTTTCCGGGACGACACGGCGACAGCGCTCTCTCCGCCATCCAACCCTGTATGCATCAAGCGACCCGAGCGATCATCCAGATAATAAATTCCTTCGCCGATCAGCCAGAATCGACTTACGTCCGTGGCCAGCTTGTTGTGCGTCCGGCCGGTTATGTCAATCCGGTATAAGGCGTTAGGATCCTTCGAATCGCTATCATTGAAGCCAATCGCGAAGAGCGCACCGTCCTTCAGCGGCAGCGTGGGATCGGACTTAAACCCGATTCCGCCGTTATCCTCGACGGATCGGACCACGCCATAGGCATATCCGGGCTCTCCGAGCAACGACTCCTCCCCAGTGTTTAGGTCGAGTCGGTTCAAATTGTCCGCAAATCCGCTCATAAAACGGAAATCCGTATAATACAAAGCCCCTTGGTCACTAGCGAGGCCAACCAGGTCCTTGGCCGACAATATCTCCTGCAATGTCCCATTCTTCACCTGATATAGCGTGTCACGCCCCATCGTCAAATCCCCAACATGGAGGTTAACGAATAAATCGTTATCCAACTTACGTACATCCGTCAGCCATCCGTCCTCGGGCCGCCAGTCTCCCAGCGCGGCGATTTGCTGCGGCTGTTGTTTTCCCAGGTCATAGGCGTAAAGGTAAGCTTGATTGTTTACCGTGGACACGTAATAGAAAACATCGCCAATCCGTTTGCCCGAATGAAACACCGGCTTACCGGGAACTTGAATCCGAGTTGCCTTGTTCCCTTCCGTTTGCCGGAAAAGCTGTTCATCCAAGGAAGCGCCGTTGTTCCGGTAAACCGTTTTTAGGTAATACACATCGGTTCCGAATTGGGTCAGTGGGGTAGATACGTTCTCGTAATCGATCCGTTTGCGCCGATCAGTCAGCTGCGTTCGGATGGAATCTTTGGTCGCCAGCGTTTGCGGGTGTTTCAGGTCAAGTGCCGCATCTCCGATCAGAATCAGCCCATCCAGCCAATCGATCTGTTTGCCAAGCGCCGTTGCGGCGTCCCTTAGGGGCAGCATGACCCGGCCGCCGATCTTTTGCGGCGGAACATCGAGCTTCACCGATTTGCCGTTAATGAGCATTGTCGTGCTGTTGACCTTGAACTTTACCGTTCTCTTTAGCGGGAGGTTCTGAAGAAGCACATCGTTTGGCGTCTTCGCGTTCCAGACGACATCCCAATACCCTTGATTCGCATGAGTCGTATGCTCGGCCAGATATCCCATCAAACGAATGGGCACGAGGACACGTCCGTTTCGTTGAACGACTTCGTAATCCCCACCAACATCCGTCTTGCGGCCTTGAATGTACGCTTTTCCTTGATAATCAAAAGGAATGATCGCCAGCTCGCTGAACGCTTCCTCCAGCGATTGGCTGCCGTTTCCTACGGGGTCAGCCGCCTCCGCGGCATGAACTCCGGCTGTTCCTAGCCCAAGGCAGGCCGTCAAAAGCAGCAGGATGAATTTCTTTTTCAAATCGAAACGCTCCCTTCCATGACAAATCCCAATAAGTTCTATAGCAACTAGACGCTTCCACAGTCGCAAAAGTTTCTGTTTTCGGAGGGACTCCCCATGGTAGAATCAAAAAAGAAGTCGTTTACATCAGGCAGGATGGAGGATAAACAGATGATGAATCAGTACGCTTCTGCCACCGTCGTATCGGCGGCATGCAACTATATTATGGAGCGTCCGGACAAGTTCACGCATACTTATCGGACCTATGTGAAGTTAAGAGAACATGGAAAGCTAGAGCTCCGATTCTGGCATAGTAACGCGATTGACTCTACCTGGGATACCGGGTTGGTTGCCCGCGGCGGAGCCCTCGGTGGACAGTGGCGGATCGAAGCCGCTTACGTTGCGGACGGAGGCACGGCGCCGGACGGTTCCGTCGAGCCTAACTCGCAGGTTCGCGTCACGTTTGACGGAGGTAGCGGGGCCCGATCCGTTGCCCCCGGGGAGAAGTTCTGGAGCGATCCGGTCAAGCTGGACCTGCCAGAAGGGCATTTGCTGGCGTTTACTTGGACGATTTCTACCGATGCGGGTGGCAAAACGGTGC
The DNA here is from genome assembly GCF_014947195.2 of Paenibacillus rhizolycopersici. Lineage (NCBI taxonomy): Bacteria > Bacillati > Bacillota > Bacilli > Caryophanales > Paenibacillaceae > Paenibacillus > Paenibacillus rhizolycopersici. The sequence goes on from NZ_JADCNN020000001.1 coordinate 316,968, forward strand.
CGTACAATACCGAGCAGATGCTGGTCACGGCTTATGACGCGCCGGGCGTACGCGCTGATGCGTCAGATGCCGAAGGCTTTTCCCTTTCGGAAAATTTGCTGGTGATGCCTGCGTTAATCGCCAGCGCCAAACCGGTGCGGCAACGTTTGGTATTCCTAGGCGATTCGATTACGCAAGGCGTGAGAACCCGCAGGGACGGTTACGAGTATTGGGCGGCGCGGATTGCCGATGGACTGGGGAGTGATTATGCCGCGTGGAATCTGGGTTCCGGCTGGGCGAGAGCCTACGATGCCGCGGCGGAGGGCGCTTGGTTGAGCAAGGTAAAGCTCGGCCAAGTTCCGGGAACGGGTACGCAGATCGTTTTGGCGCTTGGGGTGAACGATATCGACATCGGAGCACGCACTTCCGAGCAGTTGTTAGCCGATCTGAACACCATCATCACCGTATTACGTCAAAACGATCCCTCCGCGGAAATCATCCTGTTCACCGTGCCGCCCTTTAACTTCAGCGAGGAGCGGGAGCAGATATGGCGTTACGTTAACGAACAAATCCGCTCTGCCTCGCTTCCGGGCGTAGACCGCGTGTTTGATATGGCGGCTTTGCTGTCCCAGCCCGCACCGCTCGAGCATCGCCTGTGCCGAGAGTTCATGAGCTCGGCGGACGACCCTCATCCGAATGGAGCGGCTGGCAAGGTGGTTGCCGATGCGTTCTTAGCGTGGTATTTAGGTGAACGATGAGCGGGATAATGGAGAGTATCGAACCGGCTCGTCTGAACGTGGGGATTTTCGCCCATGTCGACGCCGGAAAGACAACGACGACAGAGCATATTTTGTACGAAAGCGGACGGATTCGCATGCTGGGCAGCGTGGATGACGGCACGGCGCTTACCGATTCGCTGGAAGTGGAGCGTCAGCGCGGCATTTCTGTGCGCGCGGCCATGACGACGTTCACCTGGAAGGGCACGCAGGTCAATTTGATCGATACGCCGGGCCATGTCGATTTTCTGTCCGAAGTGGAGCGGTCGCTGCGCGTGCTGGATTGCGCGGTGCTGGTTCTCTCCGCGGTAGAAGGCGTTCAGGCGCAGACGGAAATGATTTGGAACGCGCTTAAGAAGCTGCAGATTCCCACGCTCTTGTTCATCAACAAGATGGACCGCGTTGGCGCGGATCCCGATGCGGTGCTCGCTCAGGCACGCAATTATCTGTCTCCGGACATCGTTCCTGTCCAACATCCGCTTGGGGCTTGGCAGGATTACAGCGGAGCAGTGGATTTGTGGCAGACCGATTTGGAGGAAGCCGCTGCCGAGGCAGGCGGCCTGGAAGCATACGCATCGGCCCGGAGTCGTTTGATCGAGTTCTTAGCCGAGCGCGATGATGCGCTGCTCGAGTCGTACGTTAGCGGAGAGAACGTTGCGGAGGAACGTTGGGCGCGATGTGCGGAGGAGTTGGCCCGGTCTGCCCGGATGTACCCGCTGGTGTACGGGGCGGCGGCCAAGGGAATCGGTATCGCTCCGCTGCTGGATGCGATGCTTCGCTATTTCCCTCCGGCTGGAGGTGATCCAGAGGCCCCGTTGTCCGGCGTCGTCTTCAAGATTGAACGCGACAAGACGATGGGACGGATGGCGTATGTGCGACTTTATGAAGGCAGCCTCCACAATCGCGATGCCGTGTTGAACCACACGCAGAACCTGAGCGAGAAGGTGACGCAGATTCGTAAAATCGACGGTACCCGGTCCGAGGATATCGGCGTGCTGCAAGCGGGGGACATCGCTGCCGTCTGCGGCTTGTCCCATGTCCGCATCGGCGACGTGCTAGGGCGGCCGGAGGCGGTCCCGGCCGAAGCCAAGCTGGCGGTCCCGCTGCTCACCGTGCGGGCGCATCCGGCCAACGAGGCGGAATACCGGGCCGTGGCAGATGCCTTGCAGGAACTGTCCGACGAAGATCCGCTGCTGGACTTGCAATGGCTGCAGGAGGAGCGGGAGCTGCACGTGAAGGTGATGGGCCCGATCCAGCTGGAGGTCCTAAGCAGCGTAATGGAAACGCGTTACGGACTGAAGGTGACCTTCGGCAAGCCGTCGGTTATTTACAAAGAAACACCTAAGCAGGCGGGTGAGGGCTATATCACTTACACGATGCCGAAGCCTTGCTGGGCGATCCTGCGGTTTAAGATCGAACCTGGCCCACGGGGGAGCGGTCTGACCTATGAAGCATACGTGCGGGACGAAGATTTGCTGCCGCAATATCAGAATGAGGTCGCTCGCCGCGTTCCCGAGGCTCTGCAACAAGGGCTATATGGCTGGGAGGTTACCGATCTGAAAGTTACGCTGACCTATGGTCAGCATCATGTTTGGCATACCCATCCCCTTGATTTTGCCGTCGCTACGCCAATGGGAATGATGGACGGGCTGGCCAACGTCGGCACGATGCTGCTGGAGCCGATCTTGCATGTCCGGTTAGTCGTTCCCGAAGAGAACGCCGGCCGGGTGATGAACGATCTCGTGCAGATGCGCGGTCGTTTTGAGCCGCCGCAGCTACAGGGGGAGCGAGTGTTAATCGAAGGTCATGTACCGCTCTCGACGTCGCTTCATTACCCGATTGAACTGAGCTCATATACGAAGGGACGGAGTACGTTTGCTTCCTCCTTCGCCGGCTATGAACCGTGCCCGCCGGACGTTCAGGCCGAACGGACCCGGAGGGGCGTTAATCCACTGGACCAGGCAAAGTATATCCTCAGCGTGCGGAAAGCGCTGCAAGGCTAAGCCGACATGCCATACGCCTTAGTCAAAATAAGTTCCGAAGTTCTTCATGTAGAAGGAACAATGGACGCGAATCGGCATTTGGCTGAATTGTTCATGCCAGTCGGTCCTTTTCCATTCCTCATAGCTCATTTTGTTTCGCACGTATTTTCCCAGCCCCAAGCTGTCCGTGCGATTCTGCTGCAATGTCTTAATGATCCGCAGTGATTCCATGACGATGTGCTCACTAACCAGCTTTTCAACCTTGGCCCGTTCGTCAGTACTTAATTTTGCTTGACCAAAGTATTCTTCCACTCCCCCTTCAACCTTCAGGTAAATATCCGCTTCGTATTCGCCGGACGGGCCTTTCGAGACCTTGATCCGGCGTTTGCTTCGGACGGCCCGGAAGGAGATGGCCTTCAAGTTGGGATCCTCCGACGTTAGGCTGAATTCGCCTTGCGACAGATCTTGGTACAGGAGCGAAAACAGGTAAACATCCTTCCAGGGCAGCTTGTCGATCATCTTGTCGTCCCGGAATGTGGCGATGCCGCTGATGGTGATGTCCTTCTTCTGTTCCTTGACCATGATGGCGATCGGATCCATCCCGTCGTCGTAATAATCGCGGGTAAATTGATACAAGGCGGTCCGGGGCACCGATTGCTTGTTAAATTCTTTTTGCAGCAGCTTGTTGATGTAGTTGGCCGTTTTGGTATGGCGAGGATATTCCTGGCTGATAATGGCTCCCGCTTCGCCTTCGACGACGGCCATGGCGGTTCGAAACGAGATGCTCGGATCGCGGAGAAATGTATCCATATCCTTCCAAATGCCTTGACGGGCCAATGCTTCGCCGTACATAAACGTACGGATCTGCCCGCTGACGATGATTCGGCTTGTTCGCAAGGACAACGCCGCTTTGGCATCCTTGGGGCTGGTGGAGATCGTCTCCAGCAATTCATCTGTCGTTTTCCCGTCTCTGGCAAATTGCGTGACCAGCGGCATACTGATCGTGGCTTTGATCTTGTCCTGAGGGGCAGCGTCAAAAGCGGCGGTTTCAATGTAGCCGATCCGTTCCAGGATGCGCTGATCCTGATTGCAGCCCGCGAGAATAAGGCAAAGAGTCGCGGCCAGAAATAGGCGTCTATGCATGTTTCTTGAACCTCCTTTGCAGCAAGAGCAGTAGGATCAGCAGCAAGGGGAACCCGAAGGAGAAGCCCAGCTGTGCCATCGTTAAATAACGGAACCAGGACTCTACCTTGATTAAGGACTTAGGAATCATCCCAACGGAGATCGTCGCAACCATAGACAAAAACACGATCACTTTCCAGGGGATTCGGCGAAAGATCTGGGACATCACCGCTTGGCTTGACCAATAGTACATGCCCGCCGTATGCACGATCGAGAACATGAACAGGCTGAATAGGAAATTCTGGATCCGCTCGACAAACGGGAACCGTAAATAGGCATACATGTCGAGGATCGGAAAGGAAGAATGGAGAAGCGCTCTATGGCTAAAGAAGCCGTAAGCCAAGAACGTGACCAGCAAGTAAACGAACATGGTGATTCCGTTTCCGAGATGAACGTATTTTAGCCATCTTTTGTTGTTTTCCGCATAGGGAAACAGAAACAGGCTTAACTCGTACCCCAAATACGCGCCATATATCCGGAGCAAGCCTTCTTTCATATCCGCTCCCTCCCGAAACAGAAAGGAAGTCAACCGCGACAGATCGAAGTCCTTGACGAAGAAAAAGGCGAGCGGAACTTGCAGCAGCAACAGCAACGAGAAGATGACATTCGCCTTAGACATGGTGTAGATCCCCTTGGTGACGTAGAGGAACAGCAGCACATCCACGTAGATTTTGAGAACCATGTCCGAGGTCGACGGAAATATGAGCATTTGATAGATCAATGCATATTGTTTGACGACTAGGCAGCCGATCATGCTGAACAATCCCCATAGCAGCAAATACAGCGGAACCAAAATGAACCGCGGCAGCGAAGCACCAAGAATCTCAAAGACGGATTTCCCCCCGCCCATTCGGTACACGGCGGATATCAACATGATGTTTAACGTCACGAGCAGGAACATCGGGATGAGCATGAGCCATCCATTGGTACCCATGTAATGTGCCGTGATCCGCGGCAAAGTGAACAGGATAATCCCGCTTTGGGTGTTGAACACCATAAGAGCGATGTGGAAGCGATTCAGTTTTTCCCGATCCATGGGGTCACCTATTTCTTCATTTTGTTGGTGGTTTCGTTAGGGCTGCGGGATTGCTTTGGTCGCTTGGAGAACATCCAGAAAGGCCCCCGGATAAAAGTATCCTTCCAGTCGCTTGGTTTGATCGGTGCGAGCGGGAGGGTGTACGGCGCTCCGAGGCTGGTCAGTTTGGACAGATGGATGATCACCAGGCCTAACCCGAAGATGAAGCCAAAGTTTCCGAGCATCCCCGACAAGATGATGAGAGCAAACCGAATGAGCCGAATCGAACCGCTCATCGTATAGCTGGGAATGACAAAGGAAGCGATGGCGGACATCGCTACGGCGATAATCAGGATGTTACTGGTAAACCCGGCATCCACCGCAGCGGTGCCGATGACAATCCCGCCAACGATCCCGATGGTTTGCCCGATTTTGGACGGTAGGCGAGCGCCGGCTTCTCGCAGCAATTCCAGCGTGGTTTCCATTAACAAGGCTTCCAGAACCGGAGGGAAAGGCACGCGGCTGCGCGATTCAGACATCGAAGCCAGCAAATTTATCGGGATCATCTCGTAATGGTACGTCGTGATGGAAACGTACATCGAAGTCAACGTCAACGTAAGCACAAAGGCAATATACCGGAGGAGCCGAAGAAACGTCCCAACCGCCCAGCGGCTGTAATAATCGTCGGGCGAGGTGAAGAATTCAAATACCGTCGTAGGTCCCACGATCACCGATGGGCTTTGATCCATAATGACAACCACCCGGCCTTCGTTCAGCTTGGAAACGGCGACATCGGGACGCTCCGAGGTCAGGAACAGCGGGAAGATCGTGGATGGGAAATCCTCGATCAATTGCAACAACATGCTGCCGTCGAAGACCGCGCTGTATTCGATGGCCTGAATCCGGTCCGACATTCGGTTGACGAAGTCCATATTGGCGATTTCATCGAGGTACAGCAAAGACACCTTGGTCTTGAAAATTTCTCCTACCTCGAATTGTTTGGCTTTTAACCGACTGCTCTTCACCCTCCGGCGGATGATAGACAGGTTGGTATCGAGTGATTCGTTAAAGGAGTCATGCGGGCCGACAATCGTGGATTCCGTCTGCGAAGATTCAATGGCCCGCTTTTCGGGACCGTAAACGGAAATCAAGTAAACCCCTTGCGGCACGAACAAGGCGGCATCCCCATCCAAAATGCCGCGCACGACCTTCGTAGTTTCGTCCTCAAGCTTGAATTGGGATTGATGCAGAAGCCCGCCCAGTTCTTCCCGGCGAATGTTTTCCAGCGGAATGATCACATTGTTGATGAACTTCTGTTTGTCAACCAGGTGATCGAAGAAGAGGATATCGGCTTGGATCATCGGATAATTTCGATGCGAAAGATCGGAGCACCCTTGGAACTCATCCAGCACGCGATTTAGCGACAACGGGCCGGGAGCCTGGGGTTCGGAAACATGGGACGTTTGCTGCTGTGGTTTTTGTCTGGCCATCGTCAGTATGGATTTCATCAATCGGGAGAACAAGGCGTAACTCCTCCAGCTGAGGTATTTTTTTCTATTGTGCGTAGCATTGGAAGAACTATGCAGGGGGGGAGAGCCAGGAAACGGATTTAAAAAAATGAATGCTGCAAGAAAGGCAGCATTCATTGAATTCATTTTATTTGGATTCGTCCAGCAGCAACCGGGCAAGCTCGCCATAGTTCGTTACCGGGGTATGAGGGAGGTGCGAGTCTTCCTCCGGCCGGACGCCGCGATGGTTAAACCATATCGCGCGCCAGCCAGCACCGGCGGCTCCAACGACGTCGTTGCGCCAGGAATCTCCGATGTAACAACACTGTTCCGCAGTCTTGCCCAGCTTCCCGGCGATAAGTTCAAACAGTCGTACGTCCGGTTTGGTCAAGTCTACCGCACCTGAAATGAACACCAGCTCAGCGGGGATCAGCCGATCTACTCCCAGCGCTCGAATTTTTCGCCATTGGTGATCCGGCGGCCCGTTTGTAATCACCCCGACGACGACACCTAACTCCTGCAGCTTGCCGATCAGATCGAACGCGCCGGGGAACGGGCGAATATCAAATTGACGATTCAGGTAAGCGGCCTGGACCGCTTCGGCTTGCTCGGCTGTGAGCGCGAGGTCGAACTCCCCCAGCGAACGTATGAAGCGCTCGGTCCGCATCGATGCGAGCACCTGACCGTGCGTTGGCGTGCCGCCGGCCTCGGCAGAAAGATAGTCGCTGTAGTAGCGCATCCGGTGATAGGCAGGTTCATACGGGAAGTCCTGCCCAGTGTCTAGTGTCTCTTCCAGCGCTTCGCGAAAAGGCTGCAGATGGTCGTATAACGTATCGTCGACGTCGAAAAAAACCGCGTGGTTTGCTGTAATTGGCCTCATTGTGTTGATCTTCTTCTCCCTCTAGGCACCGAAGTAGAAAACCTCGGTCTTTTCCTTTAAAATGCTTATGTATTGTTACTTGCTGCGGGTACCGCTGCCTTCTCATTATACGTGACAGGTTCGAAAAATACATAGTTTCATCCGGCCGATTCGTTATATGATGGGATAAGGTTGTACACTTTGGACGGAAAGGTTAGGACCGGACGTGAAAAAACCGAAGCGATGGTTTACTTTAAGAAATCAAATTTTCATCAGTTTTATGCTGCTGATGATTTTTGTTCTGGGGATCGCCAGCGTATTGACGTATTCTCGGGTGTCCGCGCTGCTGGAGACCAATGCCGAGAAGCATATCAGCCAAACCGCCCTGCAGGCCAACGGGCGCCTGGATGCGCTGATCGCCCAAATCAACACGCTGACGACTCAGGTCGCCACCGATGAATACGTACAGCAGCTGTTGCTGGCCGAAGTGCAAGGACAGGAGACGCCGTTTAGTTCGCGTCAATCGCTGTTGCCTTTGTTTAGTGATTATCAAGCCTATGTAACCGGTATTAAATCCCTGGAGTTATACACGAATGATTACCGCCGTTTGTTTCCGCTGAATGAAACCCAATTGATCGACACGATTGACTCGCAATGGATTAATGCGGCGAATTGGGGGAAGGGGGCGCTCGTATGGATCGGCGTTGATCCGCGCGACCCCTCTACCGTACTGGCGTTGCGACGGGTCAGTTTGCTTGACCGTTGGTTTTCGTCCGGGGGATATTTAATGGTGCGGATCGATCGAACTTATTTTCAAATTCATGAACAGATCGGCGGGGATGGCGGGGAATACATTCTTCTGGTCGATGGAAATCAACGGCCGGTCGCGACGAATTTCAGCTTTCCCGCAGAGGATTTAAACCTGAAGGAACTGCTCGGCAACGTGGGGAAAAATATCACGATCGGCGGTCAAGATTTTATTGAGGTCAAGCAAGCCTCCAAGGCAACCGGCTGGACGCTCGTCTTCTTCACGCCGATCAACTATGTGACTAGCGGGATTTCTGCGCTGCGAACGGCGGTTGTGGCCTCGGGAGCGATTGGGATCCTCTTATTCCTGATTATGTCGCTGTCGCTGTCCACGATGATCACCCGACCGATCTTCCGGCTGATCAAAGCGATGCGCGGCGCGAGGTTTGGGGTACTGCAGCGCAATCCGATGTTCTCGAAGACCTTGGAAATCAACGAGTTGAACAATTCGTACAACCAAATGGTCGACAATATGAACGAATTGATCCGCGTCGTTTACGAGAAAGAGCTCCTGCAAAGCCGAACCGAGCTAAAGGCGCTTCAAGCGCAAATCAACCCGCATTTCCTGTTTAATACGCTGGAGGCCTTCTATTGGTCGCTGGAGGAGAAAGGCGAAGAAGAGTTAGCGAATCTGGTCGTAGGTATGTCCAGCTTGTTCCGGTACATCATCAGCAGCCCGAATCAGGACGAATGGGTGACGATGGAGGACGAGCTTGAGCATGTGGAGCGTTATCTGCAGTTGATGGATATCCGCCTTGCGGAACGGTTAACCTGGTCTATCGACGCCGGTGAATTCCGTCATGTCAAAATTCCGAAGTTGCTGATTCAGCCGTTGGTGGAAAATGCGATTTTGCACGGGGTTGAAAAGCAAATGGGTCAGGGCAAAGTCAGCGTAAGCGTCGAGCCATCGGAGCGGGAGGGGTATGTGAAAATTACCGTGCGCGATAACGGTCCCGGGATGGACGAGGAGACGCTGCTCGGCTTGTTGCGGGCAATGGAAGGAGGACCCTCCATTTCCTCCAAAGGTATGGGGGTCGGGATTGTCAATGTGCAGCGACGGCTGAGATTATATTTTGACGGAGAACATGGAGATAAACACGGGCTTCAAGTGACGAGCCATCCGGGTGAAGGAACGTCCGTAAGCTTTGATATACCTAGTGAATACGGGGGAACGGTATGAAGCAGACAAAAACGATTCTTGTGGTTGAGGATGAACCAAGAACGAGACAAGGTTTTACGAAAACGCTGGAAGCCTGGTCTGCCGGACGATACAAAATCGAATGGGCGGATAGCGGGCAAGCTGCGCTGGCATGGCTCGAGGATCATGTCGCACATCTGCTGATTACGGATATCCGCATGCCCGGCATTAGCGGTCTGGAACTGATTGAAATGCAGCAGCGCCACAAACAATTCAAGCCGGTCGCCATCATCATATCGGGATACGCGGAGTTCGAATATGCGCAAAAGGCGATGCAACTGGGAGTCGTCAATTATTTGCTGAAGCCGGTGGACAAGCATAAGCTGGTCCAAGCCGTGGAGCAGGCGCTTCTAGTGGAGGACGACCGACACCGGATCGAAACGATGGAGAAGCTGGTCGATCCTCGGCTGTTGGAGACGAAAGAGACGGATACCCAGTACACACCGCAGGTGCGTGAGGCGCTTAGCTTCCTGGACGAACATTTGCATGAGCCCATCACGATGCGGCAAGTTGCCGATCGGCTGCATTTGAATCCCAGCTACTTCAGCGTGTTGTTCAAAGAGCAGACGGAACTGACCTTCAGCGAATATATCAGCCGACTGCGGGTGCTCCGCGCCAAAGAACTGCTGCTGCGGACCACGCTGTCCGTTGGGGAGATCGCGGAACGCGTGGGCTATCAGAGCGATAAATACTTCATCAAGGTATTCAAAGGCTACGAAGGGATGAGTCCCAGTAAATACCGCAGCCAGACGAAAGAGACGGAGGAGAACGCGTAGGGCGGTTTCGACCAGGTCTGCCGTGAACGGGTTCCCGCCATCCACGGGAGATGGAAGCGGAATCATCAACGTGATAAACTTAGGATGAAACGGTTACAAGAAGAACCGTGATATCTAGGGGGATAAAGGCATGTCCAATCATAAAACTACGTCCATTGTGTTGATTTCGCTGCTCCTGCTGTTAGGACTCGCAGGCTGCACAGGGGATAAGACAGCGGGCGGCGGCACGACGGAAGGCCAAGCGGCATCGGCAGCGGGCGAGCAGGTGACGATTCAATTTATGCATCTGTGGCCAGTGGGCGCTTCTCCGCAGCAAAATAAGCTGGTGAATGAAATCATCGACCAGTATCATTCCGAACATCCGAATGTAACGATTCAACAGGAAGTGATGGAGAACGAGCAATATAAGAATAAATTGAAAATTTTGTCCGCCGCGAACGAGCTTCCCGACGTAGGTGTCACTTGGGCTGCCGGCTTCATGGATCCTTACGTGAAAGGCGACCTGTTCGCTCCGCTGGACGATTTGCTGGACCGTGGTTTAAAGGATCAATTCGTTCCGGGCGCAACCGACGCTTACGCTGTACAAGGGAGAACCTACGGCTTGCCGATCGAGCTGAACATTTCGCCGATATATTATAATAAAGCCATTTTTAAAGAATACCATTTGGAAGTGCCGCAAACCTACGATCAATTTTTGAACGTGGTCCGTACGCTGAACAGCAAAGGAGTAACCCCCGTCGCACTGGGGAACAGAGACCGCTGGACGGGATCGATTTGGTATATGTACCTGGCTGACCGCCTCGGCGGACCGGAAACGTTGAAGAAAGCGATCGACCGTTCCGGCACCTTCGAGGATCCGGCGTTGATTCAAGCGGCTGCCGAAATTCAAAGGCTGGTGGATATGAACGCGTTTAACAAAGGTTTTAACGGTTTGTCCAATGAAGAAGGCAAATCCGTGTTTATGCGTGAACAAGCGGCCATGTTCCTGGCGGGCACTTGGGAGGTTCCTAACTTCACGAGCAACCCGGACGTGCCCCAGGAGTTCAAAGACAAAGTCGGCTTCTTTAAATTCCCGACCTTCGCTGGCGGCAAAGGCGACATTAATAGCTGGGTAGGCGGGCCTGGCGTTGGCCTATTCGTCGCAGAAAACTCTAAAGTCAAAGACGAAGCGAAGCAATTCGTGGAGTATTTCATCAGCAAGTGGGGTGCCGAGTCGGTTAGCACGGCAGGGGTTATTCCGGCGACGAAGGTGGACACGTCGTCCTCGGACTTGCCGCAGCTCTACATCGATTTACTGGATGAGTTGAACCACGCCAGCAACCTGACGCTGTTTGCCGACGTGCAAATGAAATGGAACGCGGCGCAAACACACCTGAACATGATTCAGGCCCTGTTCGGCAAAGCGGTGACACCGGAACAATTCGTGAAAGAGCACGAAGCCGCGCTGCAGCAAGGCGATTAATCGCGTCGCAAAACAAGAACCTTCCGCTTCATTTCGCGGAAGGTTCTTTGGTGTTATCCAACGTATTGGGATATGGAGATCAGGGCTGTCATCGTGATAATGTTTAGCAGCGTGGAGATCAGTACGGTTTGCGAGGCGAAATCCGGTTCATTGTCGTATTCTTCAGCAAGAATCGTGCTGTTCACGCCGGTAGGCATGCCGGAAGCGATCAGCAGGGCTTGAGCTGGGATTCCCTTAAGGCCAAGCGCCCAGACCAACGCGAACCCGATGGCCGGTCCGATCAGCAGGCGCAGGGCTACGCTGACGTAAACATCGATTCGGTCGAGACGCAGTGGATATTTGATGATTTGAGCGCCTAGCGTCAGCAAAGCGATGGCGACCATCGAGTCGGCGATATAACCTAGCGGTTTTGCTACGAAATAAGGAAGCGGCCACTTGAGCATGTGCAGCGCCATCCCTAACACCAAGGCGTAAGGCACGGGCATCTTCAGAAATCCGATCAGGGCAGCTTTCAGCGTGCCGCCGGATTTAGCCCGCGAAACGGACATCACTCCGTAAGTGAACGTGACTAAGCTCTGAAAGGTCATGACCAGCGCTTGAACCGAGGCGGCCAACGGATCTCCCTTAAAGGCTAATTGATTGATCGGCAGTCCATAATTGCCGGAGTTGTCGAGGATCAGACTGTTGGTGAAGGCGGCCCGCATGCCCGGTCCAAACTTCAGGCGCCGGCTGACGAACAAGCTGACCCCATAGAGCAGCAGGACGTACAAAACGTAAAATCCCGTAACGCTGCCCAGCAGTTCCGCCGACATTTCCGATTCGTACATGCTGACGAATACGACCGCGGGCGTCACGAAGTAGAAATTGATCTTGGCCAGTGTGTACAAATCAAGCTTAAAGGCGCGCTGCATGAGTGCGCCTAGTCCAATCAAAACAAAAATGGGCAAAACGACGTCCAAAATAATATCGCCGATCATCTCTTGTTGTTCACTTCTTTCTCATTCGCATATATGGATACCCGCAGGCAGGCAGTCGCTTGTTATTATATCACGTCCGCCGAAGCATTGAAGACGCAAAATGCCGAAGCAACCAGGTGTGTTACAATGCATAACAGGATGAAGCGAGACTCGTGAAGATACAATCATTGAATGAAGTACAGAAAAGGAGCGAAAGCCATGAAAAAAACCTCAAAGCAAGATCATCTCGTCCTTGGGGATGTGGAGCGGATGATTAACCTGGAGAGGGAACTGACTCAATTCAATCATGAGCGTTCCTTGTATTTGGCGGAATCCCGCCTGACGGTAACACAAACCGGTGAGACGACGCTGCTGACGGACGAGCTGTCCCCGCAGTCGAGCTATTATAATCGGGTGATCGGCTTTGGACCGTCGGATTTGGAGCGGCTATCCGCAATCCTCGAACATTATGCGGCAGCAGGCATCGACCCATGCTTTGATATGAGCCCGGACCGGCAAACCAGCGAGGTGGCGGAGGCTTTGGCAATGCAGGGGTTCATACCGAGGCTGCAGCTCGCTTTTCTCAAGCATGAACGCTTTGGGGAAGACTTGGAGGTAGGTCAAACGGGAAGGCCGCCCTCCCGCGCAGAAATCGAAATCTCCCGCGTCTCTGACGAGCACGAGGCTGTTTCTTTTATCCGATTGATTGAGCTGTCGCGTGGCGGTGATGGTACCGAGCTGGATGAGGTAAGGGTACAGTCGAAAAGTCGCTATTTTTACCGAGACGATTTTCAGAATTTCGTCGCCTGCGTCGGCGGAGAGCCTGCAGGGATGGGATCTTTATTTATTCGCGGCGATACCGGGTATTTAGTCAACGACTTTACCTTCCCGGATCATCGGAGCAGAGGCGTGCAAACGGCATTGATCCATCACCGGCTGCGAATGGCGTCGGAACGAGGACTGAATCGGGTTTATACCGATGTCGAGTTTGCTACGGCCAGCCATGGGAACATGTTGAAATGCGGATTTGAGCTTGTATATATGAACTCGTTCTGGATGAAATCGGCGCTGCCGCATTAAGCGGTCGGCGCCGATTTCTTATTTGTCCGCCCGCCTGCGTAGACGCCGCCGCGGAACACGACGAATCAGGAGCTGGCCCAGCACTTCGGACAAAACGAGACCGATTGCGATCGAACCGGATAGAAGAAAAGCTTTAGCGGCGAGCTCGACAGCTAAGTCGTATTGGTTCTCCACGAATCGACGCATGGCGTCATACGCCAGACCGCCGGGGACCAATGGAATGATGCCGGCCACACTAAAGATAATGACGGGTTTCTTGTAGATCCGGGCAAACAGCTGGCTTAGGGCACCAACCAGAAAAGTCGCAGCAACGGTCGCAAATACGCCTCCCATCTGCGACTCCAGCAGGATGTAGACCATCCAGCCGACCATACCGGACAGGCCGCATTGAAGCAACGTACGTTTCGGGGCATTAAAGAGGATGCCAAAGGCTCCTGAAGCAATGAAGCTGGCAAGCAGATGAACGAATAGATACATGGGATCGCTTCGTCTCCTTCTGGCTCTAGTTATATCACGGTAAATACGACGGCGATCCCGGCTCCGATGGCAAAGGCGGTGAGAAAGGCTTCCGCCCCGCGCGACAACCCGGATACGAGATGACCTGCCATCAAGTCCCTGACCGCATTCGTAATCAGAAGACCCGGCACCAGGGGCATCACGGAACCGATAATGATCTTATCCAGCTCCCGGCCCAAGCTGATTTGCACGAAACCTAAAGCGAGCAGCCCGATCAGCAGCGCCGCAGTAAATTCAGCGAAGAATTTCACCTTCACCAGCCGGTGGAAAAGCAAGTATGCGGCAAACCCCAAGCCGCCGCACATCAAGCCGGGCAAAAAATCGGTTAATGACCCGCGGAACATCAGCGTGAAGCAGCCGCTCGACAAGGCTGCAGCCGCGATTTGCAGCGGCATCGGATAAGCGTGCTTCACCGTCTCGATCCCGAGCAGCAAGGCATACGCCTCGGCGGTCGTCAAATTTCCGCTGCCCAGCTTCCGGGAAATATCGTTCACCGCGGATACCTTCTGCAGATCGGTTGTCCGCTCCACGATACGGATCAACTTGGCTGATTCCGCCTCGCCCGATTGAAAGACGATCCCCGTCGGCGTCACATAACTATGCGAGCCGGAGAGCCCCAGCGCATCGGCCATTCGGGTCATCGTATCTTCCACACGGTACGTTTCCGCACCGCTTTGCAGCATGATTTTTCCCGCCAATAGGCATACCCGTACAGGCTCCTCTCCTTGGAACGCAGCCGCGCTGTCCATCACCGTCACCCTTTCATGAATCTGACGCCATTATATCACGTTGGGAAGGGTAGAGAAATCGATTCGACAGGACGTTCGACATAAGATGTCACAATATGTCGAATATAATCGAAAATTAGCAAAAATATCTTATTTTTGCCCTTCTAATATGTTATGCTAGCACTACTTACCATTGCACCATACATCAGAGAGGGACATTCGATGCTGCAAAGCTTATTCAACAATTTTACGCTGCTAACGACGGTGATCTTTTTTGGATATATGATCAAGAACAAAATGCCCGACCGCCTGGAGACGGCGCTGTGTATTCGAATTCTTCTGGGCAGCTCGCTGGGATTGCTGGGCGTGGTGCTGATGTATTACAACTTCCCTATCTCCGGGCATGCCGTGGCCGATTTCAGACAACTGCCAATCTTGATTTCTGTCTACATGGGAGGGGGGATTTCGGGCGTCATCACCACCTTATTTATCGCGATCTACCGTTTGCTGTTCCTGTATGGTTTCGGGATGCATTCCGTGATTGCCGCGATCAATGCGCCCGTGACGTTTCTGATCGGACTCATGTTCCTGCGCGGGCGGAAAACGACGATGGAGCGCCTGATCCTCACTTTAGCTCTAAGCGCTTCGAGTACCGTGATCGTAATTTCGATTCTAAGCAATGGACTTCCATTCAAGGCGATTGGGCTCTATTTTCCTCTGTTCATACTTGCTGGGATGTTTACGTTTTCCATGCTTCGTTATTTGCGCAATAAGGACGATTCCATACGCATGATGAGGGAAGCGGCGAACCGCGATTTTTTGACCAGTCTATACAATTCTCGCGCGTTCGAAGTGAAAATGGAGCATAAGATCGCCGCCGCTCAGCGCGACAAAATTCCGTTCACTTTGCTCTTCGTCGACATCGACCATTTCAAGCAGGTTAACGATAGGTACGGCCACCTGGCAGGTGACGCGGTCCTGCTGCAGATCGCCGATGTCATGAGGGAAACGTTCCGGCCAGGCGATCACATTGCTCGTAAGGGCGGAGAGGAGTTCGTGATCCTGGTCGATCGTTGCGATGCCGAACAGATCAAGATGATTGCCGAGCGCTTGCGCAGTAACGTGGAGAACCACGTTTTCCTTCTACCGGATGGAGGCGAGCTTAGGCTGACCATTTCGGCGGGGAGTGCGACGTACCCCAACGAACATGAGGAGGAGCTGATCGTCAAGGCGGATCAGGCGCTCTATCAAGCGAAGGAAGCGGGCCGAAACCGAGTGTATCGTGCCGCAGACCTGTTTTATGAAGAGACGATTCAAAAAGGCATCTACCGTTTTCCGTGAGGGTAAACATTATTGGGGAGGACTATCATGCTTCGTAAATTTTCATTTTCCATTCGTCAAAAGCTTATTTTTTCGTTTGCCGCTGTTTTGCTGATTCCCAGCCTGATTATCGCCGGTACGACCTATTTGACGGCGAGCAACGGGATTGAAGCGGAACTGATGTCCAGTGCGCAAGAGAGTGTGGACACCGCAGATACGGTGATTACAAGCAATTTTGAGAACATGACGTCCGATCTGGATTATTTTGCCGGCCAATTGGACACGCCTACAGTCGATGCGGAGTTAGCGTCGGGGGGAACGGCGGTGAAAAACCGACTGAATCAATACCTGGCCTTACATAAGGATGTGTTAAATATTTATGTCGGCACAAGTAAAGGGGGAACATTGCTTGGGGTGGACCAGGAACTGCCGCCTGACTTCGACCCGAGAGTACGGGATTGGTATGTGCAGGCGCTGAAGACCCCCAATGCGGTCGTTTCCCCGGTTTATTTGTCCGTTGACGGAAGTCCGGTCGTTTCCATTTCTAAGATACTTAAGGATGGAAAGGGAGTCATTGCCCTCGACTTGAACTTATCCGGCATTTCGAAAATGACGAACATGAAAGTGGGAGAAGAGGGATATATCCTGATTCTCGACAATACCAAGAAGACGGTCGTAAATCCGGCAGGCGGCGTCGGCGAAGAGGCGAAAGACAGTTACGTGTCCCAGATGTTTGCGGAGGACGGAGGAACGTTTGACTACGACATGAACGGCCAGAAATATAAGATGGCGATCCACAAGAATGAATTAACCGGTTGGCGGATCGGTGGGACGATGAGTCAAAGCGAGGTGTCGCGCGAAACGGTGAAAATCCGCAATACCGCGATCTTTGTTGTATTGCTGTCGATAGCTGGAGGAGCCATTCTAATCATCTTTAATATCCGTTCGATCCTCGTTCCGATCCGCAGATTAAAGCGAGCTACCGCGATCCTCGGTCAAGGCGATCTAACGGAGAAGCTGGATGGCTTCAAGCGCGATGAAATCGGCGAACTGGCCGCTAATTTCCAGCTGATGGTCGATAATTTGCGAGTGATGATCGAAGGGGTTCGAGAAATGACCGAGAATGTCTCGGCATCGGCCGAGCAGCTATCCGCCGGATCCGAACAGACGACGAAAGCGATCGAACACGTGACGGTGGCCATCCAGGATGTTGCTGTCGGTAGCGAGCAGCAGCTGAACAGTGTGGAAAGCGGTGCAGCCAGCGTGGATGCGATGGCCCGGCAAGTGGAATACGTTTCCGGCAACATGCAGCTCATTACCCGGACGATGTCGGGGACGGCGGACTCCGCCCAGCAAGGTACAGAGCTGGTGGCTGGCGCTGAAGAGAAGATCCGCGGTGTCGAAGAGACGGTTGCGGAGTTGGCATCCGTGATCCGTTCGCTGCATCAGCGTGCAGAGCAAATCGGCGGCATTGCCGCATTGATGGCAGGGGTCGCTCAGAAGACGAACATGTTGTCGTTGAACGCGGCGATCGAGGCGTCCCGAGCCGGCGAGGAAGGGCGCGGATTCGCGGTAGTTGCCGGCGAGATTCGGAAGCTGGCCGAGGGCTCTGGGCAATCCGCAGACCAAATCCGCGATTTAATCGCTCAGATCCGGGGAGAAATGAATCGGGCGGCGACCACGATGGAAGACGTTCAGTCCAAAGTGTCGGAAGGTAGGGAGGCCGTTGATTTATCCGGTCAATCGTTTGTTGCCATTAGCCGTTCGGTCGTGGAAGCGGCGGGTGCGATTGAAACGGCTGCCGGGACCATGCAGGAAGTGACGGAAGAAACCGGAACGGCACGAGAGGCGATCGAACGAATTCGCCAGCTCTCCGAGGAGACGGCCGGCAACACGCAAACGATATCGGCCGCAGCGGAGGAACAGCTTGCTTCCGTGGAAGAGATCGCTTCGTCCTCGGCCGATTTAAGCCGGCTGGCTGAGCAACTGCAAACCCTGGTTGGTAAGTTTAAAGTGTATAAGGACTAATGGTTTTCAATTTGAAAAGCCTTCCGCGCAATCGGGCGCGGGAGGCTTCTTTTTTTCGTAAGGATCTATTCGGTTTCGTCACCGTCAAAACCGTTGAGCAAATCGGTACCGTGCATGACATCCGGATCGGGAGCGACAGGATCAATGGGGCTGTCTTTCTGGATCGCGTCCGCATCCGGCACATCGGGAAGCGGAGCCTCTTGTCCTACTGCCGCGGTCTCTTCCTCACTGATTCCTTGAGCGACCCGTGTATCGTGAGGCAGCAGATCATCGCTGGGGATGTCGTTCTCGGGGCGATACTCCTTAAGCAGCTCGTACCGCTCATATTCGAAGTCGGCAGAGGTTCTGTCATCTAATACGTCCATGACGAACGGTCTCCTTTCCTGGAAATTGCGAATCTCCAAAAGTGTGCCCCAAAAAAAACCTCGGAATTCGACTGAAAAAGATTATACAGAGGAAGAAATTTCCGATATTATAACTGTGTGATAAATATCATAGTTGGTTGTTGGAGAATTTGTCGGGCTGTTCAGGAACTAAAGGATAAGGGGAGAGTCGATTGCAAAATAAAAGGTACATGAAACTTAAAGGGAGGTTGCTGCTGGCAGCCCTTCTCGGGTTGAGTGGTGTTGTCGCTGTACAAACGCCAGCTTCGGCGGCTTGGTCCGGCGGACTTGTCAACGATGCCGGCAGACCTTTGCTGCAGGTGGACGTTTATGCCGGGACAGGACAAGCAGGGTGGACGGAAGGAGCATTGGGGGAGGCTGATTTTCGAACTCCCGGAGGTCTTCTGCGATTACCTGACGGAAGTTTATTGGTGGCCGATACGGCCAATCAGGTGATCCGGCAAATCAAAGACGGGGTCGTGAGCACTTTTGCGGGTCTTCCTTTCCCGGCAAAGCTGGATGAATGGAATGAACCGATCGGCGGATTCCTTGACGGTCCATTAGGGGAATCTGCGTTCCGGGCTCCATCAGGGCTGGCAATGGACGCATCCGGGAATATCTATGTTGCAGATGCGGGCAATCATGCCATTCGAAAGATCACCTCGGACGGGCAGGTGCATACCCTGGTCGGTGACGGTATCTTAGGGTTTCGAGACGGCAAAGGGGATAAAGCCCGGTTTCACTCGCCTCAGGATATCGCGGTCACCGGAGACGGGACGGTTTACGTGGCGGATACGCTGAATCATGCCATACGCAGAATCACCCCGGACGGTGAGGTCACCACGCTGAACGCAACTTCGGAACGCGTCGTCGAGGTGTATCCGGGACTCGTCGTTCTTGCAGGGGATTACCTTGACGGCCGTTTGACGCAGGCACGGTTTAACGAACCGTCCGGATTGGCCCTAGATGATCAAGGGAATCTGTATGTCAGCGATCGCGGGAATCATCTCATTCGCTATATCGATTTTACAACGAAGACGGTAACGACGGTGGCCGGTAAAGTGCCCGAATCAATGAATTCGGCATCGGAGCAGGCTCTGCTGGCAGCTGGTGGTTATCAGGATGGCGATGCGGCGGCAGCGCGGTTTAATGGGCCAGCCGGTCTCGCCTGGACGAAAGAAGGGTTGCTGATCGCCGACTCCTTGAATCATGCGATCCGGTTGCTTCAACATCAGACAGTCTCGACGCTGGTCGGCAACCGGGATGGAGCGCCGGGCAACACGGGGCATACGGAGGCTAACGCGCACCTTTCATTGCCGGTGGATGTTGTGGTTGATGGGGATACCGGTGAAGTTTGGGTAGCTGACGCGATGAATCGGCAAGTCCGTATGCTGCATCCCTATCGGTTACCAGATTCAGCTGTGGACTTTAAGGGACCGGCATTATTGTTCGAGCAACGCTGGTTGGCAAGGGAGGAGCAACTCATTCTCAAGCAAGGTCGATTGGATGTTCCCCTTCGTCTTCTCGCGGAGGCCGCAGGTTACACTATCGCCTTAAATTCAGCGGGGGGCATTGTCATCCAAGGAGAGGGGCGATCCTTATCTTTAAGTACCGGAAATTCTGAAGTGACGGTTACCGACAGCTCGACGGGAGAGGTATCACAGTTCACTTTGGCTGCCGCTCCTTATGTCAGCGGCGGCAAAGTGTATATCCCATTGCGGGATGCCGGTGCCTTGTTGAATAAGGAAATCACTTGGCTGTCGGAAGCTCGACTGGCCATCATGAGGGATAAATAGGAGGTGAAGGACATGAACAAATGGATAAGAAACCTATGCGGGGGGATCGCTGCGTTACTGATCTGGATGGCCATTGGCCAATCAGCTATGGTTGCAGCGTCAGAGATCAGCGTGCGAACCGCCGTCATTGTAGCCTTACAGGGGGAGGCCAAGGTTCAGCCCGCTGGATCAAGCTTACAGTATGATGCGTTTGAGGGGATGACCCTGCAGCAAGGGGATCGGCTCATCGTCGGTCAAGGCGGCGCGCAGCTGCGGATCAAAGATACCGGAGATGAAGTGAATCTTGGGGAGTATAGCTTGCTGGACATCAGCCGCCTGGCCGGCGGACCGCAGGGGAAAACAACAAAGCTGACGATGCTTTCCGGTATGGCCTATTTTGCCGTGACCGACTTGCACGGGAAGCCGGATACGTTCCAGGTGGTGAACGGGAATCATACCTTGGACGTAAAAGGAACTCACTTTCTGGTTGTAACGGACCCGGTCACGGGAGCGAGCAGCTTAAGCGTGGTTGCGGGGGCGGTGAGCACAGGTAGTTCAAGACCTGCTTCTGGGGGATCTCTTAACCAGCAGCCTCCAATCATCATCTATCCAGCGCAGCAAATCTATCTTGGGGGCAGTGAACCCGGCGGACCCAGTGTGGTCGATCCGACCCGCCTGATCCAAAACGCGCCGCCCGGAGTCATCGAAAGCCTGCTCAAAAACGCTGAGAAAATTCAGCAGGAAAACGAGCAAACGAAAAAGAGTTTTGAAGAACAGGCGAATACGCCTAAGCAGCCTGCAAACCCGAATCTCGCGCAGCAGTTAGCTGATCTCAACAAGATAAGCCAGAATTTGTCCAACCTGGTCGGGAACCTGGCGCAAGAAGCCGTAAAACAACAAAAGCTGTCTTCCGGGCAAGTGCAGCAGTTGATTGACGAGGCCAACCGCTCCCTGGGAGGGAACGGGAAAATCGATTTGGACAAGGTTCAACCGCTGGATCCAACGGCTGGGGTAAATCCAGAACTCGCGAAAATGGAACAACTGCTCAAGGAAAAGCAGGAGGAATTGAATCGACAGCAACTGGAGCTAAAGAATGCGCACCAGGCACTGATTCAACGCATTCTAGAGCAACAAGCAAAGCTGCAGGAGGAGAACCGGAAGGCACAAGAGGAAGCCCGTGCCAGGGCACAGGAGCAATTCACGAATCAACTCCCACCGCAGGATCGGGAACAATTCTTGGCCGATAAGCGGAAGCTGGAGCAAGAAAAGATCCAGCGAGGGGGTTCCACTCCTCCGTCTCCGGCGCCTGCAGTACCGACGGCGCCGAGCGGCGGGACTTCAGCGCCATCGAATCCAAATCCAAATCCGAATCCAAATCCAAATCCGGAACCCCCGGCATCGTTTACTTTGAACTGGCGGTACGCCGATGAAACGTCCGTACCGTTGGGTGTACAGCACACCTTGGCTTTCGGCCTGACGCTAAAAGAGGGAGTGGAGCCGAAGTCGGACAAGCTTAAGGTCAAAGTAACGCTTAGCTCGAATGTGCCGGAGGCGGTATATGCCGCGATCGGTTACGACTTCGAATATGATTCGTTGCCGCCGACCGAGCTGAACCTAGAGGCATGCGGAACGTCGACGGCGGCGAGCTGTGGAGAGGCGTGGCTTCCTTCCGAGGAGGATGCGGGTTACGGCATTGGAGCCTTAGGCGACGGTTGGCCGGCCGTTATATCGGCTAACTGGGGGCAAATCGGCAATTATACCGTTACCGCAGAGGCTTTCCAAAGTGAGGGGGATACTCTGGTTTCATTAGGCAAACAATCGTTCCAGTTTAAGGTGTCCGAAAAGCCGACGATCGGCTTTACGGGCGGAGAGTCATCGGTAAATCTGGCTCCAGAGGAACAACTGACTTATGCGTTTAGCGCCAAAGGTGAGAATATCCAACCATCGTATCGACTGGCGTTGAAGGCTACCATATACGGTGAAGCTCCGTATGCTGACGTACCGGTCACACTTTATCATAACGGTGCGCCGGTTGCCTCGGGGATCGTTGACGGGAATGGAACGGCTTACCTGACAGGTGAAGCAGGCGTTTTAGCCGCACTGTTGGCAGCGGGCAGTGATTTAACGCTGGCATGGGAGCCCTATGCAGCCGAACCTGGAACGTATGAGATCGGGTTAAGCTGGGTTTATCCTCCGGCCGATGGGTTGGATCCGTATCCCTTTAGCGAAGATAAAAATGTTCAGTTGATTGTTGGCACACTGTAAACGCAACCTCCAATCGCAAGGTTCAGGGAAATCACCCGGGCCTTGCGATTTTTTTGACGCAAGCATCGGGTCGGTTATTCAAGCGCTTTGCAGAATCCGGTTGACTTCCGGTAAACCAGCGGCTACAATGGCCTGTGAATCCTGGTACGAGCCGCTTGCTTGGACCGGGGCAGAGGAGATGAGATGTTGATTACGATCTACGATATCGCGCAATTTACCGGCTTTTCGCCGACCACGGTATCCAAGGTGTTTAACGGATACTCCGACGTCAGTGAGAAGACGCGCCGTAAAATCCTGGACGCAGCCGATGAACTTGGTTATGTGCCGAATGCTCACGCGCGTTCGCTGACAACCAAACGGTCTTGGATGATTGGCGTGCTGTTTATCGAGCCTTCCGGCGCGGGTATCCTGCATCCCTATTTCGGCGGCGTCATCGAGGGCTTCAAGCAAGTTGCCACCTCCAAGGGTTATGACTTGATGTTTATTTCCAAGGATATCGGCGGCAAGCGAAGTGGCTATCTGGAGCATTGCAAGATCCGTGGCATCGACGGTGTGGTGGTGGTCTTGCCGGATGCATCCGATCCCTATTTCCAAGAGCTGCTGGAGTCTAAAATCCCATGCGTACTGCTAGATCAGAAGTCTACCGTCAAGAGTACCGTGTACTCGGATAATGCGGAAGGTGTGCGGAAGGCTGTATCCTATTTGCATTCCATCGGCCACCGGAAAATCGCACATATCGGCGGCGGTCCAACGTTCGCCGGAGAACAGCGGTTAAACGGCTATATACAGGCGATGGAGGAGCTAGGACTCACGATCAACCCGCAGCATGTCGTGCAAGGGAGCTACGATTACACCATAGAGAGCGGCAGCAGAGCGATGGAAGAACTCTTGAAAGCGGACGAACGGCCAACGGCTGTATTTGCGGCCGGCGATAATTTAGCGGTCGGGGCCATGATGGCGATGAAACGGCATGGACTACGCGTTCCTGAGGACATCTCGTTGGTCGGCTTCGACGACATTGAAATGGCGAAATTTTTAACGCCGGCCTTAACGACGGTACGACAAAATACATATGTACTTGGCAGCAGGGCGGCTGACATGTTAATCTATTCGATAGAAGGCGGGGAAGACGTGCAAAAGGGCGTTATCCCGGTGGAGCTGGTCGTTCGAGAGTCTTGCCGATCGCTGTAGCTGGCTTGCCTCTATTTTTTTACAAGATATCGAAACCGGTTTCGATGCCCGTCATACTTCGAAAGTTGATGGCTCAGCTCATTCCGCCGACACTGTTCCTTTATGAAATGTAATCGATTTCAGGGACGCTAATTTTGAAACTCAAGGAGAGGATTCACGATGGCAAAATGGTTAAAGGTACTCACTTCACGCGATTCTGCTGACCGTCTGCAGCCCCAAGGGGAACTGGAGGTTCAATCCGGTGCGGGTGTCGGAGCGGGGCAGAGGTTGAAGGTCCTGCCGGAGCAAACCTTCCAAACGGTGATGGGTTTCGGCGGAGCTTTTACGGAAGCGACCGCTTATACGTTATCCCGGATCAGTCCGCAGAAACGAGATGAAGTCATCCGCCGGTATTTCGATCCGCAAGAGGGGCTGGGGTATACCTTAGGTCGCGTGCACATCCATAGCTGCGACTTCGCACTCGAAAACTACACGTACATCGAAGACGGCGATGTTGAGCTGAAGACGTTCGATATCTCCCGTGATCACAAGTGGGTGATTCCGCTGATTCATGATGCGGCGAAAACGGCTGGGAAGGACATCACCATGCTAGCCTCTCCTTGGAGCCCGCCGGCCTGGATGAAGACGAACGGGGACATGAACCACGGCGGCCAGCTAAAGCCGGAATACCGCGAGGCTTGGTCGAAATACTATACGAAGTTCATTAAAGCTTACCGCGAAGCGGGAATTCCCATCTGGGGGATCTCGGTACAGAATGAACCGGCGGCGGTGCAAACCTGGGATTCCTGTATTTACAGCGGCGAGGAAGAGCGCGATTTCGTTCGCGATCACCTGGGGCCGACGATGCATCAGGAAGGGCTGGCAGACGTCAACATCCTGATCTGGGACCACAACCGGGATATTATGATCGAGCGCGCCTCCGCCGTCCTGAGCGATCCCGAGGCGGCCCAATACGTTTGGGGAACCGGCTTTCACTGGTATGTCAGCGAAGCGTTCGAGAACGTTGGCAAAGTGCATGAACTGTTCCCCGACAAGCACCTCCTGTTTACGGAAGGCTGTCAGGAAGGCGGCGTGAAGCTTGGCGCATGGTTTACCGGCGAACGTTATGGCCGCAATATCATCGGTGACCTAAACAATTGGAACGAAGGCTTCCTGGATTGGAACCTAGTGCTTGACGAAACGGGAGGCCCGAACCATGTGGGCAACCTATGCGACGCGCCGATTATCGCCGATACGAAGGCCGATACGGTTCATTACAACAGTTCTTATTACTACATTGGCCATTTCAGTAAATATATCCAACCTGGGGCTGTTCGCATCGGAATGGATACTGAAATTCCATCCCTGCTGGCTACGGCGTTCCGCAATCCGGACGGCAGCTTCGCGGTGGTTGTGCAGAACGAAAGCGATGAAGCGCAGCCGTTTGCTTTAGAACTGGGCGGCGAAGCCGCCAGCGAAACGCTGCCGGCCCATTCGATCGCAACGTACATCATCCAAGCTTAAACCTAATTTTACTTAACGGAGGGATACGCCCTATGCCTAAATATGCTTTTGAGGAAAATGCGTTCGTCATTGAACAATTTGACCGGGCGAAGCCGTTCTCGAGCTTCCTCCCCGGACTTGCCGGCCTGAAGGGGATTCCGATGTGGACATTTTACGTCAACCGGGGACAGGCGGTTTGCAGTTTCGGGATCCGGGATAAAAACAGCCCGATCATGGAATTCTCCCCGGCGAGCATTACGTACCAATCGGTAGCGATGAAGGGCTTCCGGACGTTCATCAAGGCCGCTGGAAAAACGGGGATCTACGAGCCCTTCCAAAGCGCCTTCCCCGACCCTTCCGCCGTTCGCCGCATGCATATTCTAGCGAATGAGTTGACGATTGAGGAAACCAACGAAGCACAGGGGCTTCGGGTGAAGGTTCGATATTTTCAAATGCCTAACGACGATTATGCAGCCTTGGTGCGCCAAGTGGAGATCACGAATATTTCCGGGGCACCGCTGCAACTGGAAATGTTGGATGGCATGCCGGAGATTCTGCCGTACGGGGTAGAGAACGCCGGTTATAAGGAGATCGGCAATCTTCTGCGCAGCTGGATGGAGGTCGACAATCTGGAGAAGGGGATTCCGTTTTACCGGGTCCGATCCAGCACGCATGATGAGGCTGAAGTGAGCGAGGTACAAAGCGGCCATTTTTGCTTGACCTTCGGCGAGGACGGCAAACTGCTGAAGACGATCGCCGACTTTGCCGTCATTTTTGGCGACAATACTTCGCTGGCTTATCCGGACCGCTTTGCCGAGCAGCCGCTGTCCACGTTAACCGCAGAGCCGCAGTATTGCACCAACAAGGTCCCTTGTGGTTTTTCGGCCTTGACCGCCGAGTTGGCCCCAGGAGAAAGCCGGCACATCTATACCTTGATCGGGCATATCGACAGCGTCGAACGGCTGAATACCAAAGCCGCTGACATCGCCAGCCCAGACTACATCGCCCGTAAAAATGCGGAAGCCGGTCAACTGACCGACGAGCTCACCGCTGACATCGCTACGAAGACAGCCCTGCCGCTGTTTGACGCTTATTGCCGACAAAGCTATCTGGACAATTTCCTGCGCGGCGGATATCCGTTTATCTTCGAGAACGGCCGGGAAGGGTTTGTGGTTCATCTGTATTCCCGTAAACACGGAGATCTGGAGCGGGACTACAATTTCTTCTCCATCGCCCCGGAATATTATTCACAGGGCAACGGCAACTTCCGTGACGCCAACCAAAACCGGCGAAGCGATGTCTATTTCAATCCGCGGGTGGGGACGTTTAATATCCGCACGTTTTTCAGCCTGATTCAAGCCGATGGTTACAATCCGCTTGGCGTTGAAGGGACGACGTTCCGGGTCCCTGCGGAGCGGGCCAACGAGCTGTCTGCCTTCCTGCAGAAGGCGGTAGTTGATCACCGGGATGAACTCGCGGCGCTTTGTCTGGGTTCTTTTACCCCGGGAAAGGTGATCTCGCTGATCATCAACCGCGGTGCTCAGCTTCTTGTTGGGGAAAATGAGCTGTTGACCGGCGTGTTATCTCTCGCCGAGCAGCAAATCGAAGCTTCCTTCGGCGAAGGTTATTGGTCGGATCACTGGACCTACAATATGGACCTGATCGACAGTTATCTGAATATTTTCCCGGATCGTAAAGAGCGGTTGTTGTTCGGGGAGCAGGAATACACGTTCTTCGACAGTCCGGCCCGGGTATTGCCGCGCAGTGAGAAGTACGTACTGAGCGGCGGTCACGTTCGCCAATACGGCTCGTTGGTCCATGATGAAGAGAAGATGGCGAAGCAAGGGCTGACGCTGAAGAGCACCAACTGGCTCAAAACGGGGTATGGCAACGGAGAAATTTATCGCACCACCTTGTTCGTAAAGCTGTTGTCTCTGGGATTGATCAAGTTCGCCACGCTGGATCCCTTCGGAATGGGCGTAGAGATGGAGGCGAATAAACCAGGCTGGAACGATGCAATGAATGGACTGCCTGGACTGTTTGGCTCGGGAATGAGTGAGACGTTCGAGTTGAAGCGGCTTCTGCGGTTCGTTCAGGAGGCTTGTGCCGAAGCTGGCGACGATGGCCATGAAGTGTCTGTGCCGGAAGAGCTCGCCGCTTTGCTTGGTGAAGTGAGCGACCTGCTGGAAGTCCGTTTGGCGGGGAGTTTGGAGCCATTTGGTTATTGGGACCGGGTGGCCGCTGCCCGCGAGAAGTACCGGGAAGCCATTCGTTTCGGGATCAGCGGGACGGAAGTCCGTCTACCGTTAAGTGCGATCGGAAGCCTGGCGTCTCGGATGTTGGAGCAAATCGAGCGCGGCATTCAGGAAGCCATCCGGCTGGGCGATGGCGTGACGCCAACGTATTTCGCCTTCGAAGCGGTGGAATTTGAGCCGGTGACGGATGCTCAAGGCGCGCCGGTCATCAGCAGTTACGGCCTGCCCAAGGCGGTGGTGAAGAAATTTACCGTTCGGCCGCTGCCGCATTTCCTGGAAGGTCCAGCCCGTTGGTTGAAGACAGTAGAGGATCAGGGCGAAGCTAAGCGGACGTACGAGCAAATCCGCCGCAGCGACCTGTTCGACACCCGGCTTCAAATGTACAAAACCTCGGTTAGTCTGGATGCGGAAACCCATGAAATCGGACGGATTCGCGCCTTTACAGCGGGGTGGCTGGAGCGGGAATCAGTCTTCCTGCATATGAGCTACAAGTATTTGCTGGCGCTGCTCAAGAGCGGCTTGACGGAGGAGTTCTTCGCGGAGCTTCGCGCCTCGTTGATTCCGTTCCTCGATCCGGCCGTATATGGCCGCAGTACATTGGAGAACTCGTCCTTTATCGCCACGAGCGTGAACCCGGATCCGGATACCCATGGTCGCGGTTATGTCGCTCGGCTCAGCGGATCCACCGCCGAGTTCCTCAGCATGTGGATGATGATGATGGCCGGGAAACGAGTCTTCCGCATGCACGAAGGCAAGCTTCGGCTTACGCTCCAACCCCTCCTGCCGGGATGGCTCTTTGACGAGCGGGGTGAAGTGTCATTCCGCTTCTTGGGTACGACGGAGGTCGTATATCGGAATCCGCAGAAGAAAGACACCTTCGGTTCTGATGCGGCGGTAATCCGTCGGTTGGCGGTGCAGAAGCAGGATGGGACGGAGCAAGTCGTCGACGGCTCCGCTATCGAGGGTTTGCTGGCCGAAGAGATCCGCAACGGTACCGTGCGGCGGATCGAAGCGGAGTTGGCTTAACAGAAACGAAAAGCGAGGAAATTACTCCAGACGGGTGCCAGGCAGCGATGCCTGGCGTTTGTCCGGAGTCTTTTTTTGCGCGTAGATGTTATAATATGGGGAACATTTGCGGGGAAGGAAGGAAGGAACACCGATGCATATGGAAATCAACAGCGAACGATACAAAGTTACCGCAGAGGGCCTTACGGTTGAGTTGTTGCCGAAGGAGTTCGCGCTGTTTCAGTTCTTGCACCGCAACGCCGGTCGGACATTCAGCCGAGAACAGTTGCTGGACAAGGTGTGGCCGCTGGAATACCCGGTCGAGCGTACGGTGGACGACCATATCTATCGGCTTCGCAAGAAGCTAAAGCCTATCCACGGGCTGGAGATCAGGACGATTCGGGGCTTAGGCTACAACCTGGTGCTCCCGATTTCCGATCATTCGGAGGGAACCATTCCAACCCTAGCAGACCCGGAGCTGCATGAGACCATGCGAGCTCTGCTCGGCAAATATCAACTCTACGGCCAAGGGCGCTCGATGCTGACGCTGGCACGCCAGCAGGATGTGCTTGGCTATAAACTGGATCCGTTCTACGCGGTATACATCCCGTTTGTGCAAGGCGATCTGG
The DNA here is from genome assembly GCF_014947195.2 of Paenibacillus rhizolycopersici. Taxonomy (NCBI): domain Bacteria; kingdom Bacillati; phylum Bacillota; class Bacilli; order Caryophanales; family Paenibacillaceae; genus Paenibacillus; species Paenibacillus rhizolycopersici. The sequence goes on from NZ_JADCNN020000001.1 coordinate 346,125, forward strand.
ACGGGCTCTTGAATAAGAACGATGCTCCTTTGCGGGACCGCTTGTATTACTTGCTGCTGTTCTTCTGCCTGTCGGGAAGTCCGGAGCGTGCCTTGCCGGTATGCGAGCGTATGCTTGCCCTGGAATTGCTGCCGCCCCCTCATCACAGGGAGATGGAGATTCTGACGATCCTGGATATTTATACCCTGGCCGGTGAGCCGATAAAAGCGGTGGAACGCTTACGCCTTAGCTATCGCATCATCGCGGAGTTGAGTTACGACAACTTCATCCCGCAAACCGCGATCTCTGAGCTGTTGGCTCATCTGGTGGCAGGATCACCGGAGCGCAAAATCGAGAAGTTGGCGGATGCTATAGAAAATGGGATGTTAACCGAGAAACCCTTTTTAAGAGAGATTGGCAGCTATAAAGTGGTAAAAGGATTATGGCTGCAGCGGAGAGGGGAAGGGACGGGAGCGGAAAAACTACTGGATGAAGGGCTGGCTGTACTGGAACGGTCTGGCTTCGTGCCGCTACGCTTACTTTCCTTGTACCGAATCGTTAATTATTTTATCCTGTTCCCTCCCCCATTAGCGTTGGATCGAAAATACAAGGCATTATTTGACATGGAACTGGATCGGATAGGGGTAACCCGGTTGTCGGACGCGCTCGAAGCCGTTATCCGCGGCGAGTTAGGTTGATCTGTGCAATCGCTCTGATGATTCTCTGACATTCCTCCGTTACATTGAGCTTAGGTCATTCGAAACTAGCTTTATTTGGGGGAGTGTAAATGACGGGCAATGTACAAGCCGGGGTTGCCAGCTTGCTTCGTAACAAGATATTCACACGTATCTATACAGCCTACACAGCGGCGACATTTGGTGATTGGTTCGATATGCTGGCCATCCAGGTGCTGGTGGGATACCGCTGGGAAGCCGGGCCGCTCATGCTGGCGCTGATTCCCGTAACCAACGCTCTACCTAGTGTCCTGCTCGGTTCCCTTGCGGGCGTGGTCGCGGACCGAATCAACCAGTTGAAGTTGATGCGCCTTTGCGATTTGCTGACAGCCGCGCTGACCTTGCTGATTCTGCTGGCTCCGAATATGCTCTGGTTGCTTCCGGTGCTGACACTGAGAGCAACCCTCTCAACGTTCATGATTCCCGCTCAACAAGCGTTGACGCGCAGCATCGTTCGGGAAGACCAGCTATTTCAAGCAACCTCGTTGAATGGCTTCGTCAACCAGGGCTCCAAGATCGCCGGTCCGCTGCTCGGCGGCTTTGCACTGGCCTTATTAACACCAGAGTGGTGCATCCTGCTGAATGCTTGCTTTCGTTTGTCTTCATTGTTGATTCTGCTCACGATCAAAAAGGCGGAAGTTGAATTCAAGAAGGTAGGACTAAATCTAGCTAGTTCTTCCTCCTCTCCGGAAACTGCTGTCGATACATCCTTGCGTACCATGTGGATCGAAGGCTTAAGTTTTATCCTGAAAACCCGGTTATTACTGGTAACTCTGCTGTTTGGTTTTGTCGCGACGACAGCCATCCAAATGATCGATTTTCAATTCACCAGCCTGTTTCGGGAAATTGCCCCTCTGAAGGAGGCTTATCTCAGTTGGATGGTAGCCGCGGCGGGGATTGGGGCCGTGTTGGTGATTGCAGTGCTTAACCGCTGGAATAGAGGGGCAGCAGGTTACGCTTGGAAATTCGGCGCCGGATACGGGTTGATAGGTATAGCTGTCGGCGGTCTGGGCTTGCTCCCCGCGGGGAGTGCGGCAGTTCCCATCCTGTTATTGGGATTCGGATTAGGCGTCGGCAATGGATTGGTGGTCGTAACCTTCAATTACTGCCTGCAAAAAGAAACGCCATCGGCCATGGTCGGCCGTGTCTTTGGTATCCAAACCTCTCTCTTGGGAGCTGTGATGTTCGTAGCCCCGTTGTTCGGTGGACTTCTGGTGGAAAGGATTGGACCGGGGACGACATTTGTATATTTAGGTGGAGTAATCGGAGCGCTTGGCTTGTTGGTGCTTGCGCTGGGGAAAGACTGTGGCGGGCGGAAGCGGCGTCCGTTGTGCGAAACGAAGTGAAACGAACGACGGAGGGAGTATAGATCTGTCCGTCTGAAAGTTTAACGAGATGAAACGCAGGAGATGGCTCCTGCGTTTTTTTTGATAGAAAATGCAAACTATTCATAGATAAAACAACTTAGACACGGTAAAATAACTGTGGTGCCCGAATCTTAAAAATATTTATCACTATTTCCATATAATTGAAGGTTTTTGCGGTAATTGTATCGAATGATGTATTGTTCTAGAAATTCAACAACAGGCTTTCTCTTAATCATAACTGCAGAGGTGTTATATGAAGGCTTTGACAAAAAGCGTTATTGTGTTTTTCCTACTGCTCTTGGCTACGCTTTGCTTCTTTTTATTTAAAGGTTACGATGATCCTGGGTCAGATACCATTCAAATAGATCATTGGCAAATCACATGGACGGATCGATTCGATCCAGAAACGAGTATGGATAACGTAAAGTCGCTGGATGGCTGGACAGATGTGAAAGCAGATGAGGTGATCCCAGAGAAGCCCCGTAATGGGATGTCCCAATGGATCAAGTTTCAGCTCCCCGAATTGTCAGATAATTCCCAAATTATGTTTATCGATAAGATTAATGCAAGTCATGTGATCGTCATGATTAACGGGAAACGCGTTTACGAATCCAATCGGTTATTCAATTATGCCATCAACAATATTGTCATTCCGATCACTGCGGAGAACTCCAAGCAAACCGTCTATATTGGGTCAACCTCGGCGACGTATAAAATCGGCCTGTTTGCTCCAATCAAAATCGGCGATTATCAAGGTTTGATGAAAAAATTCGTTAGGGATAACGTTCCGGACCTCGTATTGGGAAGTACATTGATTTTTATCGCTGCAATCATGCTCATCTGCGCGCTTTTCTTAAAGCATGTACATATCCCCATGTGGTTTTCGTTATGCGGAGTCATCTTTTCCAGCGGACTGCTTGTGCTCACGTACACGTCGTTTGTCTATTGGCTGTTTGACTTTGTGATCGCGGGTAGGCTACTTATGGTATTGTTTGACTTGGCCTTGTTTAGTTTGCTTCCGGCGCTTACTTATTTCTTTGAACAAACCTTCGGTTCAGGATATAAAGGCTTGATAAGACGTTCGCGCAAAGTTGTGTTTGCGTATTCGATTCTTTGCGCCTTTATGTTGATCCTAAATGAGATTTCACCCGACATGTTCAATACACTTTACACCATCGTTACCGTTCAATTCATGGGCTATATCATGGTGGCCCAATTCATCATTCTGGCAGGGACTTTAACGATCAATGTGATTAAGGGGAACAAAGAAGCCGTCATTCTATTATGCGGGTTCTTAATTTTTGCTTTCCTCTGCGTAGGTGAGTTGCTTTGGTATTACTATAATGACGGGTATTATACTCTATTCTTATGGAAGTTGGGAATTATCGGCTTCCTCGGCTCGTTGATCATTATTCTAAGCCGGAGATTTGTCGCAAACCACGAACAGGTAGTAGAGTATTCCAAGCAATTAGAGATGTTCAACAATGAGCTGCAGCGTTCGGAGAAGATGGAGATCATAAGTGAGCTTGCCGCTTCTGTAGCCCATGAGGTACGCAACCCCTTGCAGGTCACTCGTGGATTTTTGCAGTTGCTAGTCGAGAAGCAGCAGCAAGCCGATAAAGTATATCTAAGTATGGCTTTGGAGGAGCTTGATCGCGCCTCTGCGATTATTACGGACTTCCTGACCTTTGCAAAGCCGGAAGGCGGAAAAATTACGGAATTGAACGTGCTTGATGAGTTTATTCATATTGAAGGCATTCTGGTTCCGCTCGCCAATTTGCAAGGCGGGAAAATTACGACGCATATCCCCAAAGATCTTTACGTAAAAGGGAATTCGTCCAAATTCAAACAAGCTTTCATCAACATTATCAAGAACAGCATTGAAGCGCTGAAAGGCGAAGGGGATATCCAAATCTGGAGTTACGAGAAAGATAACCAAGTGGTCATTCATATTAAAGATGACGGGGAAGGGATGGATGAAGACGTGCTGGCCCGGCTAGGTGAACCTTACTTCTCAAACAAAACGAAGGGGACCGGTTTGGGGTTGATGGTGACATTTCGAATCATCGAAGTGATGAACGGCGAGATCCATTTTACCAGTAAAAAAGGGGCAGGAACGGAAGCGGTCATCCGGTTTCCTTCCTCCAAATAGGAGGAAGTTGTCCGGTTCCATTGCTCCTCGTGTCCTGCCCTTTCGGCTTTAACCTCTTCGCGATGTTGAGGTCGTCTTCAAAGGTTAGAACCAAGCTCCAGCTGGTTTTACTTCACTTTTCACTGCTTTTTCCGGCTGAGGTGGAAGTACAACGTAGAACTCGTCAGAGCTTTCTTCCACGGTTTTGATTTTGATGTGATCCGGGAGAATTACACCCAGTGCCTCCTGGATAGCAGCTTTGGGGTCGGCGAGCAACTTAGCTTTAAAGCTTGGGTCTTGCCATGCTTTCTCAACGACTTGCGATTGAAGGAGAGCTCCTGATGTCATAAGATCACCCTTTCTAAAAATAGTATAATTTCCCTATTACTATAACATGTTATTCGACATAACGCTAGGCGTGTGTTTGATTTTTCGACAGCCAATACAATAAACCACCCTGAGCCAACAGTTCTCTCTCTTCTCTCAGGCTTTGTGCCCCCTGCTTGAGACTCTGTCGGAGATACTCGTGAAAGTCTATCAAATGTGTAAGGGTCGGTGCGGTCTGATCGAGTACGGCTGCGTTATGATCTGTCCGCTCGGCATAGGAGAAAAGAATGTCCCGCACAAATAAAGCGTGTTTGATCTCCTCCTGATTCGGTCTACGGTCCCGGGGAATTTGCAGCTCGCGTTGCACTTCGGAAATAAGCGCATTATAGCTGTCTTCGCGGAGATCCTTCTCCCAATCCTCCCAGTCATCCAACATTTGCAACGTAACTAATACAACGTCAACCGCCTTTTCGAATGCAGGCAACCGGGCTTCTTGGCCGTTCAGGATCAGGAGGCCGGCTACCGTCAACTTCACCGGAGAAGCCTTGTGGGCAATCCGTACGGGGTCCTCCTGGAAAAAGTCGTTTTGGTTCTCAAGTGCCACCGCCTCTGCCCATTCAGCAGTATACTTGCGGTAACTATGCCAGAATGGAGATGCTGCCGGATAGTAACTGCTGTAAATCTTCCAAAACTCAAATTGTAGCAGATTCGCTAGCGGTAGTTTCCGTTTATCGCTCACTTCCGGATCGTCCATGACCTCGTCGATCAGATGATAATACATCATTACGAAAATCATGGCTACGGTAAGACGTCGGCAATCTTCTAGTTTGGAATTTGAGGCCTCTTGCAGCCAATACGCTAACAAGTAGCAAATATAGTTTGTAGATCCCGCTTTGTTTAAGATGCGAAATCTTTCCAGGTAGTTGATTGCCTGGTTCCGGAATTCCTCCGGCAGCTCTGATAAGAGGTGTTCTGCATCATCGAATGCTATACCTAAATCCTGCTCAAAGCGGGTTAACCAATTCACGTAGGATGACCTCCTTTTACTGGCACCATCCTCTTCATTATATAGGAGAATTTGTAGATAAGGTAGGTTGTCAGAAGAGTTGATGAATGCCGATCAGGATTAACAACAATCCGGAGATGACGGTGGCCCGGTTTCCGAACTTCTCCGCGGCGACCTTCTCGCCAAAGCCAGCGCATGCAGCCAGCAGCAAGTAGCTGAACAAACCGACGGATATCGAGGTATACCAAACGTTCAGATGGGTAATTCCGGCGTTGAAACCACCGGCTAACGCATTCATGGCCAAAGCAATCCCGAGAACAACGGATTCCCCCAAGCTGATGGATTTGGAGCTGTCCTTGTCCGCTTCTTCAGGATTGCGCAGCAGGCGGGTCAGCGGATTCACATCCTCCTCCTGAACGGAAGTGATCTTCTTCTCCAGAAACGGCTGCAGCAATACCCAAACGCCCACACCAACGATCACGACCGTTCCCAATAATTGCCCGATCCAGGGATGGATCCACGAGGATAACCAGCTTCCGAAAAAACCCGACACCAGAGTGGCCAAAAAAGAGATGATGGCGATGGCCAGATTGGAGTACCATGGAATGCGGATTTTGCGTACCCCGTAGGCAATTCCGACTCCCGCATTATCCAGGTTGGACGCGAGTCCAATGGCGATGACAGCCAACAGACTGTAAGAACCCATGATGTTCGCTCCTTTGCAATACATGATGACACAGCATATGCCCAGAGAAGGGAATTGGTTTATGGGGCGAGCGATCATCTTGTCCGCAGATAAAGCCGATACTGGCGATAAAGGGTTTCCATTACCTCCAATAAAGTAGTATAATGACCACAAAGATAATGTTTGGGAGTGATAAATGTGCTTGAAAATTTGTTGCGTCCGTCCCATCTGTTGCTTCTAGTGATCGCGGCGCTTTTACTATTTGGTCCCAGCAAGCTTCCGGAACTGGGCCGTAGTTTCGGCACGATGCTCAAGGAATTTAAGAGAGGCGCACGCGGAGATATCCTCGAAGACGAGAAGCCGCAAGCAGCGGAAATACAACCAGCCGCGGAAACGAATAAATCTTCTTAACGCCAGTAGATAGGACGCCTTCGGGGGTCTTTTTTTTTGAGGTTCCAAAGCAAAAAAACGCGTGCCTACGGGAAGAAACCCGAGCACGCGTTTGTTGCTTGAACGGTTTAAGTGCCGATCGTTATACCTGGAGCAGGAGAAGAATGATGGAGGATAGTCCCAGACAAGTACTGATGAGGTACAGGAACATGACGACCTGCTTCTGATTTAGCCCTGCCCGGAGCAGCCGGTAATGCACTTGGCTGGCATCCGCCACATAAGGCGATTTCCCCTGCAGCATCCGTTTGATGACAACGAACAGATTATCGAATATCGGTACGCCGAGGGCGAGCACCGGGATAAACAAAGACAAGATCGTCGCTTGTTTAAAGGCACCGTCCAGTGCGATCACTGCCAGCATAAACCCAAGGAAGGTCGCTCCGGCATCCCCCATAAATACTTTCGCCGGCGGCTTGTTATACCGCAGGTAAGCAAGCGTCACCCCGATGAGGGCGATCGACAGCATGGCGGAGTTGGTTTGTCCTTTGGTCAAAGCCACCACAAACAGCGTTACTGCAGAAATGGCGGACAATCCCCCGGCCAAGCCATCCAATCCGTCAGAGAAGTTGATCACCGTAGTGACCCCAAAGATCCACAGGATGGTCAATACGAACTGGAGCCATGCGGGAAGCAGGACGTAGTCGCCGCTAAATGGATTAACGAAGCCGCTAAAGGTGATTCCTGCCGCATAAACCAAGACAGCCGCAGATACTTGCACGATCAGCTTGGGCAGCGCGGGAAAATCCTTGCCTTTTGTCTTGTACCAGTCATCGATCGTACCGATGGCCAGCAGCAGCACGCCGCCAGCAAACAACGCGCCTGTCTCCCAGGAGAAGTTGCGCGTAAACAACAGATACGAGGCGAAGAACCCGGCAAATATGGCATAGCTTGCCGTTAGCGGGATCGGCTGGCGATGGATTTTGCGCTCGACGTCCGCACGGGGTTTGTCCACGAAATCGAGGCGGAAAGCCAGCTTACCGAGCGGCGGAATCAGAAAATACACAATCAGAAACGATAACAAAAAAGTTAATAAGTATAAAATCGTTACTCACCACCAGATGTTAGACTCAGCTAATGACTATTATAGAAAGAAATTCGGACATTGTCGAATACTTGTATCACTCGCTGCATACCGTGAAGATGAACGGAAGGCCAAAAATGTGGTACATTATAAAAGATACGATTGCTTTTGCAAGGAAAACGCGTTTTATAACCTTTTTAGGCAGGTACGGAGGGATTTGGAATGCAAGACGAATACGCGCGCAAACTGGAAGATCAAAAAAGCCTGTTTCGGCAACTAGGGATCAAACTGGATGCGCTCTCCATTCATGAAAAAGATTTCGACGCCAAGATGCGGGGCTACGATAAGGAGGAAGTTGACCGATTCCTGGATGACATTATCGTCGATTACGAGCGCTTCTACGATATCATTACCGATCTGCTGGACAAATATAAAGAAATCCAGCGTCGGCAAGCCTATTGGGAAGAGGAAAAGAAGGCGATGGCTGCCCGCAAACCACAGTTTGATCTGGAGAATGCGGTGGACCGCAGACTGGTGGAGGATGGCATTCGCCAAATGGAAAGAAGCTTGGAGCAGTTTAAGCTGCATATCCGCAGCGAAAGATAATACCAAAGGACCGAATCGGACGATTTTTTCCGGTTCGGTCCTTTGCATATCAAGGATGAAAGAGGTACAGAATAGACCTGATGGTTTTTGGAATTTCATGTGATGTTCATGAAGCAAGTGGTTGCATCTCTGAAAGCGGAGTGGTATGATATAAACAAGATTTAGATTTAGTCTAAATTTAAAGCATTTCAATCAGGAGACCCATTAGACGGATTGCACTTCAAATTTTGATATGGCGAATGGAGGAAATAACGATGGCAAACCAAACAATGACACAAGCGGATCAAGAACTGCAAAAACAACTGAACCTGCAAATCGCAAACTGGACGGTAATGTACACGAAACTGCACAATTTCCACTGGTTCGTGAAAGGCCCGAACTTCTTTACGCTCCATGAGAAATTTGAATCCTTCTACAACGAAACGGCAGGTTATATCGACGATATCGCCGAACGCCTGCTGGCAATTGGCGGCACACCCGTGGCAACCCTGCGCGAATCACTTGCACTTGCCAGCATTTCCGAAGCGAGCGGCAAGGAGTCCGCGGATGAGATGGTGGCTGCCGTGATCGCTGATTTTGAGAAATTGGGCAGCGAACTGAAGGATGGCATGGAAGCAGCGGCAAGATCGGAAGACGAAGCGACCAGTGACCTGCTGCTCGGCATTGTATCCGCGCTCGAGAAACACCGCTGGATGCTGAATGCTTATCTTGGCAAATAAGACTTAATGGTTATAGAAAGACCTTGCCCAAGCGAATGAAGGCTTGTTGGGCAAGGTCTTTTTGCTATTGTTGGGTCAAATCACTTTGAAGCGTTCGATCAAGGTGTGTAGCTTGTCCGACAAGCCGGAAAGGAAGCTGGCTGAAGCGTCAACCTCCTGCATGGCGGCCAATTGCTCCTCGGAGGCTGCCGACATGTTCTGTGCGCTGATTGCCGTATCGCCCGCAAAACGAACAATTTCTTCAATGGATTGCACCAGTCTTTGCGAGTGATCGGACAAGTGGCGAACGCCTTCACTGACATCGGCAATCGACTCCGCGGTGTACTGTGCTGAGGTTTGGATGTCTGCAAAGGAGGCTCCGGCGCTTCGCACCAGCTCGGAGCTGCGTTTCGTTTCGCGTACGGTCACATCCATCGCTTCTCCGGTGAGTTCCACCCGTCTGACGATATGGGCGATGAGTTCGGCAATTTGCTGCGCCGAAACGGCGGAACGCTCAGCCAGTTTACGGACCGAGGAAGCAACGACGGCAAATCCGCTGCCGTATTCTCCAGCTCGGGCCGCTTCAATCGAAGCGTTTAACGCAAGCAAATTCGTCTCGGCTGCAATATCGGTCATAATATCGAGTATACTCTGCACCTCTTTGGAATGGGTGCCCAGCTCTTCGATGATTGCGGAGAGGTGAACGATTTGGGCTTCCATCGTCGCCATCTGCTTCACGCCTAACTCAATAGCCTGTCCTCCGTGGTTGGATGCAGCGGAGACCTGCTCGGCTGATTCAGAGACCCCTTCGGCATGACGTGCGATATGCTTGATCTGTTCGGACATCGCGCGAAGCATCGCCGACCCGGATTCCAGGTTTTGCTGCTGCAGTTCTGCGCCTTCGGCAAGAGACAATGTGATCCCCACAGTTTGCTCGCTAGCCTTCCCGGTTTGTTGTGCGCTGGCAGATAGCTCCTGCGAGGAGGAAGCGACCTGCATCGATGTATCGTTGACTTCGGTGATCAACTGTCGCAAGCTGCCAACCATCATCGCGAAATTGCGCGTCAATTTGCCGATCTCGTCTTGGCTGCTAAGAAGGTGCGTCTGAACGGTCAAATCTCCGTTAGCCACTTGTTCCACATGCCGGGATAGCGTTTCGAGCGGACGAATCATTCGGTGGATAAAGAAATACACGAATATAACCGCGGCAAGCAGGACGCCCCCTCCGATAAGGAACGGAAGGAGCAGGATGTCGCGCGTTCGTTCCCCAATGATGGACGCGTCAAAGTTGATGACCATTAATCCGACGATCTCTTGATTCGGATCGTGATTTTTGTAGATGGGACCATAGCCGCTAAGCAGCTTCACACCGTCATAAGAATACACCTTCGTATATACGGAATGTTTCATCTGGAGAATCATGTCCCTATCCTGCGCGCTGAAATAAAAAGCATCTCCGGCTTTGTATCCCCGGCTTTGGAGGTTCTGATCGGCGGCGAGAATGGTACCGTCGAGTGACATCAGGAACACTTCTTTGAATAGCGGTTTATGTTCGACCGTCCAGTTTAGCCGCTTTTCGAGCTCCGCAAGGCTGGTACGGTCTCCTTCAGCGAGCTGTGCGATCGCTTCTGGATCGACGAGCCCGGTCGTGATATTGGCACAGCCCACGGTTTCGATTCCGACCGACTTTTCCACCTGGCGGTACGTCATCTGATACCCAAATAACCCGATCAGCGAACCGATCAGGATAAGAAGCCCAATCAGTACAGAGGTAATTTTTTGTGCAAAGCTCATATTCCATCTCCCGTCAATAAGGCTTGATGACTGTATATGTAAGTAGCACTAAGACACATTATATAGAGAATAGATTTGCGGGATGTAATCAATCGCACTTCAATTTGTCGAAAAAAATGAATAAATTGAGAAAAATATCACAGTAGGTGACAAACGATGTCAGGAAATGATGAAAAATGGAGATTGTTTATCGCGGTGCCCCTTTCACTGGAGGTAAAACAAAAACTCGAGGCATGGTGTAGAGAGCAAAAGGCATTCCTTCCATTCAAAAAATGGGTGCATGCCGGGGACTATCACATTACTGTTCAGTTTCTGGGTGACACTTCGCCGAAACGTCTGGATGAATTAACAGCTTCAATCGAGCGGGCGGCAAAGGGGGCGATTCCATTTGGCTTGCAAGCGATGGGGATCGGCACCTTTGGACGGCCGTCAAGTCCCAGCGTGCTTTGGGCCGGCGTACGCGGAGAGGTAACCGAGCTGGAAAGCCTGCATAGCAAGGTTACTTCGGAGAATCGTTCTCTCGGCTTTGAACCGGAAGAACGGCGATTCAGCCCGCATATTACGCTGGCTCGGAAGTTTCGGGAGGAAACCCAAATAGACCCGCAGAGTCTGCAGGCCTTATCAGCGGATTTCGGCCACTGGACGGCTGATCGGTTGGTCATCTATCGGACGCATATGCATGAGCGCCCGATGTACGAAGTGGTCGGGACGGCGGAGTTGGGTTAGTTGGCCCGCTGTTCAGCAGGGCCGGCCGTTTGCAGACGTACGCGGGCCGGGGCGACGATCGGACGGAGCAAGTTGATGACGGCTCCCGCGCAAAGGTCAGGCCGATAGCCGCTTTGCCGCGCTGCCGATTCCGGCACGGTCCGGCCGCCTGCGGCGTGCCGGTCACAGATGGCTTCAAACCAGACGTCCAAAACGTTCGGAGAATCCAGCTCGGCGCCAAACCCACGCTTAACAAAATATTCGCGGTTCTTTTCCTCCTGGCCGGGGATCGATTCGAAGAACAACATCGGAATGCCTTTGGCCATCCCCTCGGTACAGGTCATTCCGCCAGGTTTCGTAATGAGAAGATCGGAGGCGTCCATCCATTTGCCGATCTCCCGCGTAAATCCGATCACCTTGATATTCGGGTGCTGAAGAGCGGGGTGGGCTCGCAGTTTCGCGGCGAGCTTCTCGTTACTGCCCATGCAGCAGACGATCTGGATTTTCTCGCGCCAGGCAGCCAGTTTCGCTAATAGCTCCTCACTAAACAGCAATCCCCACCCGCCACCCATCACGAGGGCGGTCGGCATATTTTTCAACCCCAAATCCTCCCGGGCGGACGCCTTCTCTTGCTTGCTCCAAAAATCCGGGTGCACGGGAATGCCCGTGACCTGTATCTTGTAAGGAGCCACGCCGCGCTGGACGAGCAGTGCCTTGACTTCGGGCGCGGAGACGAGATACTGGTCCACGCCGGGACTCATCCAGGAGCCGTGGGCATCATAGTCTGTGATCAGCGTGCAAAGCGGCACGTCCAGGCCGGCGGCCAGCTTAAGGTAGGAAACGATGGCGCTCGGGATCGGATGCGTGCAAACGATCAGGTCGGGCTGAAGCTGCGCGATGACGTCGGCTGCGTGCTGATAGAACATTTTGTGCAGAGCCAAACGGGTAAACCGGCTTACCGGTTTCTCGTACTTGTGTTTATAAAATAAGCCAACTAACGCGGGGCTGGTATTTACCGTCATCCGATAGGCGGAGAGAATCAATGGCGCCACGGTTGGATTCAAAAACGAACCTAACTCCAACACCTTCGTCCGGATTTGCGGATCCATTCGTTTTAGCCCTGCTGCCAGCGCATGTCCGGCTTGTGTATGCCCGCTTCCGAAGCCTTCCGATAAGATCAACACTCTTCTTTTTCGCATCTTCATTTCACCTGCTTCCAAGATAGTTCCGTTTCATTGCCTCTGATACTAAGTTTATGTTGTTTATATGCTGGATTAAAGAGGCTCCGGACGGGTGAGCCGACTGGACTTAGGTCGGGGGGACGGCAGGGGGAGTCGAGGCGTGGGACAAGAAAATGAAAACAAATGAAAAAAACTGAAAAAACAGCTTGCATTTCGGATACGGGAGGAGTAAAGTAGGGAATGACCAAATGACCGGAATTGAATTTTAGTCATTTTCGGCCGATATAATGAGAATCGACAATTCCAACGCAGGGAGGTGACAAGGATGGCTGTGGTAGATCGCCGTAAACTCGTAATCGAAGCGGCAGAGAAGTCCTTTGCTTTATTCGGCTACAAAGCAACGACGATGGACCATGTGGCGAAAATTGCAAATGTGGCCAAAGGAACGATCTACACCTTCTTCACGAACAAGGAGGAGCTGTTCGATGAAATTCTGCGTTCCGTCATCACGGAAATGAAGCGGGTCATCGAACCGGAGATTGACGAGGAGAAGACTTTCTTCGAGAACTTGCACCGAGCGATGGATGCGCTGCTGGAATTCCGCAGCGAGCATGAGCTCCTAATCAAGTTATCCCAAGAGGTGCGCGATTTCGGAACTCCGAAGGCCCGGGAGGGTTTGGAGCAGATCGAGAACGCGATTCTGGAGTATCTGGAGCGTCATCTGTCTCGGGCCGCCAGACGGGAGGAGATTCGCCCGTTTGATGCTAAGCTGGTCGCTTTTGTCGTGTTTAAGCTGTATATCGCGATAACATCGGACTGGAACAAAAACAATGAGCCTTTAAGTAAAGAACAAATCAAGGAGTTTATCCGCGACTTTCTAGCAGGAGGCTTACTTCTGCCGGCGAGAGCATAAAGGAACCGATCAACTATTAGAGAAAGACGCCACCAAGGGGAGAGAAAGCAAAAATGAAATCATTAAGCGTATTTTTCAAGGATATGGGAGCCACCTTCAAGAATCCTAAAGTGTTCATCCCGATTCTTGTTGTGCTGTTCATTCCCGTTCTGTACAGCGGCATGTTCCTGACGGCCTTCTGGGATCCATACGGGAAGATGAACGAGCTGCCGGTTGCGGTGGTGAACGAAGACCAAGGGGCACAGTACGAGGGAAAAGAACTCAAAGCCGGTGAGGATCTCGTAACCGAGCTGAAGAAAAGCGACGATTTTCGGTGGGAATTCGTCACTCACGAGCAAGCGGAAACCGGAATGAAGAACAACGACTACTACATGACCATCGTGATTCCGGACAATTTCTCGTCGCAAGCGACCACGCTGATGGATGAGAATCCAACGCCGGCACAGCTGATCTTCGAACCGAATGAGGGCTATAACTTCCTCGCAGCGCAAATCGGCGGCACGGCAGTCAAGGAAATCAAATCGAAAGTTTCCGCCAAGGTGACGGAAGCTTATACGGAAACCTTGTTCGACCAAGTGGAGAAGATTTCCGGCGGACTCAGCGACGCCGGCAGCGGTGCCAGCACCCTGAACGATGGGGCGGCCAAGCTTGACGACGGCACGAAGAAGCTGAAGGAGAATCTAGCCAAACTGGTTGATGGCACGATGAAACTGGAGAATGGCGTTGCACCGTTGGAGAAAGGCACGCAGTCGCTGTACCAAGGCATCAATGAGGTCAAAACCGGGGCCAGCGGCTTGGCTAGCGGTTTGACGCAGTTGGAAGCGGCAAATCAGCAGTTGGAGAATGGGGCCAAAGAGGCGCATCAAGGCGGTACGCAGCTGCAAGCAGGGCTTCAGTCGTCACTTGAAGGCGCGAAGAAGCTGCAAGCTGGACTAGAAGCGTCCGAGCAAGGCAGCGCCCAACTGCAGACCGGTTTGGAATCGTCGGTTCAAGGCAGCGCGAAAGTGGCTGCGGGCGCTAACAGCGTTGCGCAAGGCCTGGAGCAGCTCGCCCAATCGAATCCAGAACTAGCGAAGAGCGCCGCGGTGCAACAGCTGGTCGCGGCCAGCAAGGCAGTGGCCCAAGGCAGTGAACAGCTGCACCAAGGCAACCAACAGCTGCTGCAAGGCAGCCAAAACCTGCATAGCGCCCAGCAACAACTGGCCCAAGGCGGTCAACAATTGGCGGCGGGCCAAGAGCAACTGCTGCAAGGCGCGACGCGGTTGAATGCAGGACAAGAGCAGTTGGCAAGCGGCCTTGAACTGTTTGGCAGCAAGCTTTCGGAAGCGAAGGCCGGTGGACAGAAGCTCGCGAGCGGTGCCGGACAACTTAGCGCTGGCGCGAAACAATTGCTTGGCGGCGTCGAGCAATTGTCCGGTGGCGTAGGCACGCTGGCTGACGGCTCCAAGCAGTTGGACGCAGGTGCCGGCGAGTTGAAGAACGGCATGGATCAACTGACGGAAGGTTCGGGCGAGTTGGCTTCGAAGCTGACCGATGCGGCAGAACAAACGTCCGGCGTGAAGAAAACCGACGCGCTTGTGAACATGTATGCTGAGCCGATTGAAATCAACGAGCAGAAGGTCAACGAAGTGCCAAACTACGGAACCGGCTTTGCTCCATACTTCCTGTCGCTCGGTCTGTTCGTCGGGGCGTTGATTTCGACGCTGGTCGTACCGGTACGGGGAACCTCGGTGGCGGAAGCCAGCGGCTGGAACCGATTCGTGAGCCGTTCGATGGCTTTTGCAGGGATGAGCCTTATTCAGTCCCTACTGGCCGTCGTCCTGGTCTTGTACGGACTGGGGCTTGAGGTGAAGAGTGTTCCGCTCTTCTATTTGTTCGCCTTTATCACCAGCTTGTGTTACATGTTCATCATTCAAGCGCTGGTGACCTGGTTGGAGAACCCGGGACGGTTCTTGGCTATCCTCATGCTGATCTTCCAACTGACGACCAGCGCCGGGACATTCCCGCTCGAATTGATTCCGAACTGGATGAAAGCCTTCAACCCGATCCTGCCGATGACGTACAGCGTCAAAGGCTTCAAAGCGGTCATCTCAACCGGCGATATGCCGATTGCTTGGGAGAACATCGGCTTGCTGGCCGCGTTTGGCGTCGTATTCCTGGCGATTACGCTGGTGTACTTCATGCGCCATGAACGCAGCACGGACGTTAGTCCCGAAGCCAATCTGAGCGTCCAATCGCATTAATCGTAATTATATCGAAATAAAAGATCCGCTCTCCGGATATCCGGTGGGCGGATCTTTTTTGCATTGGGCACGCGCTGCCGTCAGGTTGATGGTCTTTATCGAACGCTTCCACGATTATCCCGAATGATCAGGACACAGGGTCACCGCCCTCCCTGGAGGGGAGAACACGCGAGGGGGATAAATCAATGTTTTCCCTTCACAGGATTTTACGTCTCCCCCTTAATGAAAGGGATAATGGTGCAAACAGCCAAGCAGGACAACAATCCGGCTTCATTTGGTGACGCTTTCGAGGCAAAATCGCCCTGTCATGGCCTGAAAGTTCTAATCAATAGTGCAAAATAAAGAGAATATAATGCAAAAACAGACGTGACATTTTCCGTTAGAATAGTAAGAAAGATTGATCCGGGCTTATCCGGCACTGTGTCGTGGCATGAAGAATGATCTATATATATTCGCTTATGATGTTTGAACTACCTCTAAATAGAAAGGTTGCGTCAGATGATGAAACATACCGTTATACCTCCCAAGCAAGGACTTTATGATCCCGCTTTCGAAAAGGACGCTTGCGGCATGGGCTTCGTGGCCCATATCAAAGGGAAAGCCTCCCATGATATCGTCAGCCAGGCGCTGACCATGCTAGCGAATATGGAACACCGGGGGGGGCAAGGCAGCGAACCAAACTCGGGGGATGGAGCAGGTATTTTACTGCAAATCCCGCACCGTTTTTTTGCCGCCGAAGCGACAACACTTGGATTCTCTTTGCCGGATGCGGGACAGTATGGCGTTGGCATGCTGTTCCTGCCCCATGACGAAGCGGCTCGGGCCAAACAGGAGGAGGAGCTCGTGCGGATCGCCGAAGTGGAAGGGCAACGGGTCCTCGGTTTCCGGACGGTGCCTACTAGCGACGAGACGCTGGGGCATTCGGCCAAAGCGGCGAAGCCGTTCGTTCGTCAGGTATTCATCGGGCGTTCCGCGGATCTCCAGGACGATTTGGACTTTGAACGCAAGCTCTATGTGATCCGTCGCCGAGCTGAACTTGCGATCCGCTACAGCGGCGGAGAACATGGGGATGCCTTTTACGTATCCAGCCTGTCTTGCCGCAAGGTCGTGTACAAGGGGATGCTGACGACAGAGCAAGTGGGGCAGTTTTACTTGGATTTGCGGGACGAGACACTGGAATCGGCGATCGCGATGGTGCATTCACGCTTCAGCACGAATACGTTCCCAAGCTGGGAGCGGGCGCACCCGTACCGCTTTATGATTCACAATGGCGAGATCAACACGCTGCGCGGCAACGTGAACTGGATGCATGCTCGTCAGTCAATGTTCAAGAGTGAGGCATTTGGAACCGATTTGGAGAAGGTCAAGCCAATTATCAACCCGGACGGTTCGGATACGGCGATGTTCGACAACACCTTTGAGTTCTTGTATCTAAGTGGACGGTCCTTGCCGCATGTGGCCATGATGATGGTGCCTGAACCGTGGGACGGCCGGGAGGATATTGACCCGGATAAAAAGGCGTTCTACGAATATCACAGCACGATGATGGAACCATGGGACGGGCCTGCGGCGATGGGCTTTACCGACGGGATCCAGATCGGAGCCATCCTGGACCGGAACGGCTTACGTCCGTCGCGTTATTACGTGACGAAGGACGATCTGATCGTCCTCTCCTCGGAGGTCGGCGTCCTCGATATTCCCGCAGAGGATGTGCTTTACAAGGACCGTCTGCGTCCGGGGCGGATGCTGCTAGTCGATACGAGGGAAGGTCGAATCATTTCCGATGAGGAAGTGAAATCGGCGATCGCTCGCGAGAATCCGTACCGCGAATGGTTGAATGAGCACCTCGTCGAGCTGGAAGACCTGCCGGAAGCCAAAGAGCTGCCGCTGGAAAGCCATGAAGACATTGCGCGACGCCAAATGGCGTTTGGCTATACGTATGAAGATCTTCGGAAAGTGCTTGAACCGATGGCCTTAACGGGTCAGGAAAATATCGCTTCGATGGGCTATGACGCGCCGCTCGCCGTATTGTCGGAGCAGCCCCAGCGGTTGTACAACTACTTCAAGCAGATGTTCGCACAGGTCACGAACCCGCCGATCGATGCGATCCGCGAGGAGTTGGTCACCTCAACCGCAACAACGATCGGGCCGGAGCGCAACCTGCTTCAGCCGGAACCGGAGAGCTGTCGGCAAATCCGGCTGGATTCGCCAATCTTGTCCAATGAGGATTTCGCGAAGATCCGCCATCTGCATCGGCCAGGCTTCAAGGCGATCACGATTCCGATCCTGTTCCCGGCCGCTGAAGGGGCGGAGGGGCTGCGCAAAGCGCTGGATACATTATGCGAAGCGGCGGATCGAGTTATTGCCAAAGGCCACAATATACTAATCTTGTCCGACCGTGATGCGGATGCGGAGAACGCGGCCATTCCGGCACTGCTTGCGGTGTCCTGCCTGCATCATCATCTCATCCGTGAGGAGACGCGGACCAAGGTTAGCCTGCTGCTGGAGTCGGGCGAACCACGCGAGGTGCATCATTTCGCGTTACTGCTCGGCTATGGCGTTAGTGCGGTGAATCCGTATCTTGCGTTCGAGACGCTGAAGGATATGATCGGTCAACGTATGCTGCAGGGAGTTTCGCATGACAAAGCGGTGTACAACTTCATCAAGGCGGCTACCAAAGGGGTCGTCAAAACGTTGTCCAAAATGGGGATTTCAACGATCCAATCGTACCGTGGGGCGCAAATTTTCGAAGCGGTTGGCCTGGAACCCTCGTTCGTAGACCGTTATTTTACCTGGACGCCGTCGCGGATTGGGGGCATCGGCTTGAAGGAAGTGGCGGCCGAGACGCTGGCCCATCATTACCGGGCGTACACCGATAAAGACGGCAGCGACAAGGTGCTGGATTCCATCGGGGAATATCAATGGCGCAGCGGCGGGGAAGAGCATCTGTTCAACCCACAGACGGTGCATTTGCTTCAACAGGCAGTCCGGACGGGCGACTACCCGCTGTATAAGAAGTTCGCCGCACTGGTGCAGGGGGAGAATAAGAAGCATTTGACCTTGCGTTCCTTGCTGGAGCTAAAACCGGTCGGACCGAAAGTTCCGCTGGAAGAAGTGGAATCGGCGGCATCGATCATGCGCCGTTTCAAGACAGGGGCCATGTCCTTTGGTTCGATCAGTAAGGAAGCGCACGAGACGATCGCGATTGCGATGAACCGGATCGGCGGGAAGAGCAACACCGGCGAAGGCGGCGAAGATCCCGCGCGCTATGTGCCGGACGCGAACGGCGATCTGCGCCGTAGCGCGATCAAGCAGGTTGCTTCGGGGCGCTTTGGCGTTACGTCCAACTATTTGGTGAATGCCGACGAAATCCAGATCAAAATGGCCCAGGGGGCTAAGCCGGGCGAAGGCGGCCAACTGCCAGGCCGCAAGGTGTATCCTTGGGTGGCGGAAGTGCGCGGATCGACGCCGGGTGTCGGCCTGATCTCGCCGCCGCCGCACCATGACATCTATTCGATCGAAGACTTGGCGGAGCTGATCTATGATCTGAAGAATGCTAATCCACGGGCCCGCATCAATGTGAAGCTGGTCTCGGAAGCCGGTGTCGGAACCATTGCCGCCGGCGTGGCCAAAGGCCGTGCCGATGTCATTCTGGTCAGCGGTTACGATGGGGGAACCGGGGCGTCGCCGCAAAGCTCGATCCGCCACGCGGGTCTGCCTTGGGAGCTGGGGCTGGCCGAAACGCATCAAACGCTGATGTTGAATAACCTGCGTGACCGCGTCGTACTGGAAACAGACGGCAAGATTTTGAACGGCCGCGACCTTGCGGTTGCCGTACTGCTCGGTGCCGAAGAGTATGGCTTCTCGACCGCACCTTTGGTGGCGGTTGGCTGTATCATGATGCGCGTCTGCCATCTCGATACGTGCCCGGTTGGCGTTGCTACGCAAAATCCGGAGCTGCGCAAGAACTTCACCGGGGATCCGCAGCACGTCGTCAACTTTATGACTTTCGTGGCCGAGGATTTGCGCGAATGGATGGCCGAGCTGGGCTTCCGTACCCTGGAAGAGATGATCGGACGCACTGACTGCTTGGATTCGGTTAAGGCGGTCGATCACTGGAAGAAGCAAGGCATTGATCTCAGCTCGCTGCTGCATATGCCGGAGCTGCAGGAAGGCAGCAGCCGCTACTGCACGAAACAGCAGAACCATGGGCTGGAGGAGACGCTCGATATGACGCAACTGATGCGGTTGGCCTTACCCGCGTTGGAGCAGGGAGAGGCCGTCAGCGCTCGGCTTCCAATCTGCAACGTGAACCGGGCGACCGGGACGATCGTGGGCAGCGAAATTACCCGCCGTTATGGACAACAAGGACTGCCAGAGGATACGATCACGTTCCATTTCGAGGGCTCGGCTGGCCAAAGCTTTGGGGCGTTCGTACCGAAGGGCATGACGCTCACCGTTGACGGCGATGCCAACGACTACACCGGGAAAGGGCTGTCCGGCGGCAAGGTGATCGTGAAGCCGTCGCCGCGCGCCACGTTTGCCGCTGAGGAGAACATTATTATCGGCAATACGTCGTTCTACGGTGCGACGAGCGGAGAGGCATACATCCGCGGTATTGCCGGGGAACGGTTTGCCGTTCGGAACTCCGGCGCCAACGTCGTTGTTGAAGGCGTCGGCGACCACGGCTGTGAGTATATGACCGGCGGACGCGTCGTCGTCCTTGGGGGAACAGGTCGGAACTTTGCCGCCGGGATGTCGGGCGGGATCGCTTACGTGCTTGACGAGAGCGGAGACTTCGCCAGCCGCTGCAACCTGGAAATGGTGTTGCTGGAAGCGGTGGAAGATCCGGCGGAAGCGGATCAACTGCGGACGTTAATCAGCCGTCATATCCTCTACACGGACAGTTCGGTGGGACGCCGTGTGTTGGACCGGTGGAACGAGTACCTGCCGAAGTTCGTCCGCGTCATTCCGAAGGACTATAAGCGGATGCTCGAGCAGATCCGCAAAGTTGAGGATGAAGGCCTGAAAGGTGAGGCCGCGCTGCTGGCTGCCTTTGAAGCAAACGCGCGCGAGTTGGCTCGAGCCGGCAATAATTAAATTGAATGTAACCTCAAGAAGGTGAGAACCGCCCCGTTTGTCTTGTTAAGACAGCGGGGCGGATTTTTGCATAGGAAAATAAAGAATTCCATTGTGCGAACATATGTTTTTGTATAAAATGATTTGGAGAATAGGAGTAAGCGGATGCGAGAGGAGAGGTCGTCCCTTGGCAGAACAAACTTATGCAATGAAAGGCGGTAAACAACGAAGGACTAAGCCGCTAGGGCATTACCGTGAAATGCTGGAGAAATACGTGTTTACGCAGCGTAAGCTGCTGATCGCAATGACCGCGTTGCTGTTGATCTCGATCGCCTTGCAGTTGATCAACCCGCAGGTCATTCGTTATTTTATCGATACCGCTCAGGGGGAAGGAAGTCTCAGGCCCTTGTATATTGCGGCTGGACTCTTCATCGGCTTTTCCCTCGCGCAGCAGTTGGTTTCAGTCTGTGCGTCCTACTTCAGCGAGAACCTGGGCTGGACCACAACCAACAAGCTGAGAGCGGACCTCGTCAGACATTGCTTGTCGCTCGATATGTCATTTCACAAATCGAACACCTCCGGTGCGTTGATCGAAAGGGTGGACGGCGACGTCAATGCGCTGGCCAATTTCTTCTCTAGCTTCTTAATCCACCTGCTCGGCAATTTGCTGCTGATGACGGGGATCCTGGTGCTACTATTTCGTGAAAGCGTCTGGATTGGCTTAGCGATGAGCTTGTTCGTCGTCGGCGCGATCTTTATCATCCGCAAAATTCGTCAGTTTACCGTTCCCGTCTGGACCAAATGGCGGGCGCAAAATGCGGAGCTTTACGGGTTTATCGGCGAACAGCTGGAAGGCACGGAAGATACCCGGGCCAACGGGGCCGCCGGCTATGTGCTGGAGCGTTTCTACGCGATGGCCCGGCGGATGCTGCCGGTGCGCATTCGCGCTTCGCTGGGCTTTGGCATGATGTGGGGGACGACCATCCTGGTGTTTGCACTGGGCAACGCTGCCGCCTTTCTGGTCTGCGCTTGGTTATGGAGACGGGGAGAGTTGACGATCGGTTCGATTTACCTCGTCTTTTACTATACAGAACTGCTGGCCCAGCCGATCGAGAAGATTCGTACCCAACTAGACGATTTACAAAAAGCCGATGCCAGCCTAATCCGCGTCCGCGAACTGTTGAACACGAAACCACGGATTACCGACGGCCCGGGCGCTCCTTTGCCTCAAGGACCGCTATCTGTGAAATTCGACCGGATGACGTTTGCTTATGAGGAGGACGGAGACCCGACGCTGCATGAGCTCGATCTAATGCTGAAGCCGGGGGAAACGCTGGGTCTGCTGGGGCGCACCGGCAGCGGCAAATCAACGCTTGCCCGGCTGTTGCTGCGCTTCTACGATCCTCAGCAGGGCAAGATCGAGCTGTCCGGAATCGACATCCGCAACTGTAAGCTGCAGGAGCTGCGCAGTGGGGTAGCAATGGTGACGCAAAACATCGAGATTATGGAAGGCACCGTACGCGATAACCTGGCATTGTTTGATGAAAGCATTCAGGACGAGGATATCATCGACGTGCTGAAGGAATTGGGGCTGCAAGAGTGGTACGCCGCCTTGCCGGACGGGTTGGACACGGTGCTCGCCTCGGGGGGAGGCAGCCTGTCGGCAGGGGAAGCGCAACTGCTCGCGTTTGCCCGGGTGTTCCTGACCAACCCGGGGCTGGTCATCCTGGACGAAGCCAGCTCGCGTCTCGACCCTTTGACTGAAAACCGGATCGAGACGGCCATCAACCAACTGCTGGAATCACGGACCTGCATCATGATCGCGCACCGTTTATCGACCGTACAACGCGCCGACCAGATCCTCATTCTGGAGAACGGTCGAATCGTGGAATATGGGCCGCGCGTCGATCTGGCCGCGGATCCGGGGTCGCGGTTCAGTCGGATGCTGTCCGTTGGACTCGAGGAGGTATTGGCATGAGTACGCGGCATTTTTTCTGGAGGCTGCTTTTGTATCGGCCGGCCTATTATTTCGCGAACCTGTTCTCCTGGATGGTCATCCATATGGTTCCCTTGCTTCCGGGGCTGATTACGAAGGCATTCTTCGATGATTTGGAAGGCAACGCCGACTTCCCGTACGGAGTCGAGGGGCTGATGGCGCTGTTTGTCGGCGTGGCGCTGGCGCGTATCATGCTGATCGCCGTAGGTTGCTGGACGGACGGGGGCTACCGCTTTCGGATCAGCATGCTGCTTCGGCGGAATATGCTGGCCCACGTGCTTAAGGAGCCTGGCGCCAAAGCGATTCCCTGTTCGCCGGGAGAAGCGATTAGTAATTTCCGCGACGATGTGGACCAAACCGAGGAAGCGATGAGCTGGTCGGTCGATATGTTTGGTTTGATCGGTTTTGTCGCCGTATCGAGTTCGATCTTGATTTCAATCGATGCTGAGCTGACGTTCTTCGTTTTTGTACCTCTGATTCTGGTCGTTACGGTGGCGCAAATCGCGACGGCGCGCATCCAGAAATACCGGGCAGCCAGCCGCGCCGCAACGGCTAAGGTTACCGGCTCGATCAGCGAGATGTTCGCGAATGTTCAGGCGATCCAAGTTGCCGGGGCGGAAGGGCGGATCGTGCACCGGTTTGAACGCCTAAGCGACGATCGCCGGAAGATGATGGTCAAAGACAAGCTGATCACCGAATCGCTGTCCTCTGTGTTTACGAACTCCGTCAACCTCGGAACCGGCTTAATCCTGGTGTTGGCCGGCTACAAGATGCGCAGCGGATCGTTTTCCGTCGGGGACTTGTCGTTGTTCATCTACTACTTAACCTTCGTCACCCAATTGATTTCGAACGTCGGCAACTTCATGACGTTTTATAAGCAGATGGCGATTAGCTTTACCCGTTTGAAGCAAATGCTTCAGGGCGCTCCGGCCAAGCTATTGACGCTTCCGGCGTATATTGGCATCGGAAAGCGCAAGGAGGCAGATGCTGGCGACACGATGACGGCTTCTCCGGCCACGCCCGACTCCTCTGAATTGGTGCAGCCGGGACACTCGAGCAGCCT
Organism: Paenibacillus rhizolycopersici; assembly: GCF_014947195.2. Lineage (NCBI taxonomy): Bacteria > Bacillati > Bacillota > Bacilli > Caryophanales > Paenibacillaceae > Paenibacillus > Paenibacillus rhizolycopersici. The sequence goes on from NZ_JADCNN020000001.1 coordinate 370,103, forward strand.
TCCGGTGGATGCGCTGCAGCTGCTGGAGGCGAATGGCCTGACCTACCGCTATCCGGAGACCGGCCGGGGGATCGAGAACGTCAACCTGCGCCTTCCGCGTGGCTCATTTACCGTCGTCACCGGCATGATCGGTTCCGGCAAGACCACGCTGCTGCGGGCGCTGCTTGGCCTGCTGCCGGCGGAAGGCGGCGAGATCCGCTGGAACGGCCGACCCGTCCGCACGCCGGCGGACTTCTTCGTTCCGCCGCAAAGCGCGTATACGGCGCAGATCCCGCGCCTATACAGCGACAAGCTGCGGAACAACATCCTGCTCGGGCTGCCGGAGAGCGGGGACAACCTGACGCAGGCACTGCACGTCGCCGTGCTGGAAGACGACGTGGCGCACCTGGCGCACGGCCTCGACACGATGGTCGGGCCGCGCGGGGTCAAGCTCTCCGGCGGCCAGGTCCAGCGGACCGCGGCCGCCCGGATGCTCGTGCGCGAGGCGCAGCTGTACGTGTTCGACGACCTGTCGAGCGCGCTCGACGTCGAAACCGAACGTAAGCTGTGGGAGCGGTTGTTCCAGACCCGAGGCCAGGCGACCTGCCTCGTGGTGTCGCACCGCAAGGCCGCGCTCTCGCACGCGGACCATATCATCGTGCTGCAGGACGGCACGATTGAAGCCGAAGGCACGGCGGAGCAGTTGCTCGCCTCTAGCGCCAGCTTCCGCCAGCTATGGTATGGCGAGGAGTCCCAGGCCGGCGAGGCGTGAACCGGGCATCGGCAACAAGCCGCAGGCAATTGCTGCGGCTCGCAACTGGCGTTGACAACTGGCGCTGACAACGGACGGCTGGCACTAGCAACCGATACTTGATGCGGCGGCGTTTCTCCGTCGTAGACCTAATCTAATACGCCCTCAGCGAAAGCGAGGGCGTATTCACGTTTGCTATTTTGTTATCGCTATCGCCTCCATCAGCCCTCCGTCACTTCAACATCACTCGCCGAGGCTTTAGCCGACCAGCGCCTTATGGTAGAATAGGATAAATTATCCTGACTTAACGGGATACAGAACGAAGAGGGAGTTGGAGTATCCATGGAGATGACGCAGGAACCGGTCGTGCGCATGCGGGACGTCAGCAAGCGCATCGGCAGCAAGACGCTGATCGACCGATTAACGCTGGACATCCCGAGAGGGCAAGTGTATGGATTCCTGGGGCCGAATGGGGCCGGGAAAACGACAACGATTCGGATGATGGTCGGATTGATGTCCATTTCGGAAGGAGACATTCTCATTGAAGGGGCGAGTATCAAGGACCGATTTGAAGAGGCGATTTCGCATGTCGGCGCCATCGTGGAGAACCCGGAGATGTACAAGTTCTTGACCGGGTATCAGAATTTGCTGCATTACGCTCGCATGTCCCCGGGGGTGACGAAGCAACGGATTTGGGAAGCGGTCGAGCGGGTAGGCATGCAGAACCGTATCCATGACAAAGTCAAAACGTATTCGCTGGGCATGCGCCAACGACTTGGGGTCGCGCAGGCCATTCTGCATCGGCCGAAGCTGCTGGTGCTGGACGAGCCGACCAATGGGCTCGACCCGCAGGGCATCCGCGAGCTCCGCGATTATTTGCGGGTGCTGGCGCGGGAGGAAGGCACGACCGTGTTCGTCTCCAGCCATTTGCTGTCGGAAATGGAACTGATGTGCGACACGGTCGCGGTGATCCAGCAGGGACGGCTCGTGGACGTCAAGTCCCTGCATCCGGAGGCGGGAGAAGGCCGTGAGCGGGAGACGGCCTTCGAGGTGAGCGATCCGCGGCGTGCGGCGGAGCTCGTTGGCGCCGGACGCATTGAAGGCAGCCAGTTGATTGTATCCGCCGACCGGGAAGCCGCGGCGGGGATCAACACGAAGCTGGTTATGGCAGGCATCGACGTCTACGCCATCCAGGCCGTGACGCGTTCCCTGGAAGATCAATTCTTGGAGCTGACGGGAGGGAAGGACATTGAATAATTTTCTCGCGCTGATCCAAAACGAAAACATGAAAATCTACCGGCGGGTCCGCACCTGGATTATGTTCGGGCTGCTTGTCCTGCTGACGATTCTGTTTGGGGTGTTGTTTTCGCTCGATGGGGGCAGCCGCCGCATGAGCGCCTGGGATGCCCTGGATCAACTGAGCTTCTTCTACTATCTCGTCAGCATCTATGCGGCGGTCGTAGCCGCCGACATTGTGGCCGGCGAGTTCACCTGGGGGACGATCAAGCTGCTGCTGATCCGCCCGTGGACGCGCACGAAGGTCCTGTTGTCCAAGCTGGCGGCCGTACTGCTATTTACGCTGGCCATGAGTGCGGTCTTTTTCGCTTCCGCCCTGGCGGTCGCGTTCCTGATTTTCCCGAATGTGCCGTCGCAAATCTTCCTGCCGGGAGAAAGTCCGTTAGGTCGGATTTTGGAAAGCCTGCTCTACAGCTATATTGACCTGCTGGTCATCGCGGCGTTTTCCTTTATGCTGTCGACGGTGTTTCGCTCCAGCGGCATCGCCATTGGGCTGTCGATCTTTATTCTATTCGCGGGCAACATCTTTACGATGTTGTTTAACCCCGTCCGCTATCCTTGGGCGAAATACCTGCTGTTCGCCAACATGGATCTGGGGCAATACCGCGGCGGGCAGATGGGTCCAGCCGGCATGACGTTAGGTTTTTCCGCTGCGGTACTGGCGGCGTATGTGCTGCTGTTCCTGGCGATCGCCTGGCTGGTGTTCAAGAAAAGGGATGTTGCAGCCTAAAAAACGCAAAAAATAAAGTTCCCGTTTGCCTCGTCAGGCGGGAACTTTTTTTCGCGTTATTTCGCCTTACCCCGCTTCGGGGCGCGCGGACTTCTTCATCTTTCCCTTGCCGGAAGAGGCCGATGGCGTGGGGACGGGCGCGATTCGATCCATCTTGCTCGACCCGTTCAGCAGGCCGCCTTCGACGATAATCAGCTTGGCAACCTCCACGTTGCCGTCGACCTGGCCGCTCGCCGTAATCGTCAATTTGCCCGTCGTAGAAACATCTCCGACGACTTTGCCAGCGACGATCACCTCGGCTCCTTTAATGTTAGACATGGCTTCACCCGTTTCGCCGATGATGACCTGGCCTTGGCATTCGATTTCGCCATGGATCTGGCCCTCCACGCGCAAATTGGACTTGCATTCCAGCCTGCCTTCTACCAGGCTGCCTTGGCCGATCAGGGTGTCGGTCGGGCGGGGGGCTTTTTTGTTGTCTTTGAACATCGCTGTCATCGTCCTCCTTTTCCAAGTTTGAATTACTTCAAATAAGGCATCGGATCGATCGCTTTGCCGCCTTTGACGATCTCGAAATGCAGGTGGGGCCCGGTGCTGCGTCCGGTATTGCCCAGATTGCCGATGCTTTCGCCTTTCTTCACCTCGTCACCGACGGAGACGTCGATATCGCTCAGATGCATGTACCAGCTTTGCAGGCCGCCCGGATGCTCGATCACGATGTATTTGCCGTGGGAGCCGTCCCGTTTGGCGGTAACAACCTTACCTGCGGCCGCGGCATAAACGGAGTCGCCTACTTTTCCGGCGATGTCGATCCCCGCGTGGAAGGCAGCACGACCGGTGAAGGGGTCGGTGCGGTAACCGAAATTGGAGGTCAGCCGCGTGGATAACGTGGGCCATTCCGAGGGGGTGCCGGAGAGGGAATTTTGCGTCTGCTTCGCTTTTTTTAGCGTGATCGGCACATTCTTCTCCATCTCGTCGAGCATGTCGTTCATCGCGGCAAAATCGTTCCGCGTGTCCGCAGCAAGCGCCTCGATTTCGTTCTCATGGACCGCAATGAACTCGCCGCCAACGCCGCTGTCTCCAAGCGCGTTCAACGATTTGTCCCAGGACAGCGAAGACAGCTTGCCTAAGTTCTTCGCATCGCCGTCTCCGTATTTATCGATAAATTTCTGAAGCTCCGCTTCGAGTTCGGCTACACGTTCCATTCGGTCCTTCATATCCTTCGATTGGCTAGACAAGGCAATCACTTCGTTCTGCAAGCGCTGAATCGCCTCGTCTTTGTTGGTCACCACCGCTTCAAAGGCCAGGGTTTGCTGCTCTAGCTTACTTTCCAGGCGGGAAACGGTTTGATCCGAATGAACCTGCAGGCTGATGATCAGTCCGGAAATGGACAGCAGTGCCAGCAAAGGCACGGCAACCACAAGCGGCTTGGACACTTGCACCTGTTTGACGGGCCGGCCGGCATCCCGAAGGACAAGCAACGTCATCCGATTGGGACTCGGTAAGCTTACGCTCTTCATGGCATCCCCTCCCTACGCTTCGTTGGTTCTATATCTTATCTATTCCTATGATTCTTAAATCATGTCAAAAATCGGGTCCTGTCTGATATAAATGAATTGAATCGGAATGAACAAATGAATAAACCGCCGCCCGGATGGTTAATGATGATGGCAGGGGAGGGTGGACATCATGATCTGGTTGATCGGCATTTTGCTTCTTTTTATCGTACATATCGCTTTGATTCTGCTGCTTGAATTCCGCAATCCCGGTAAAGCCATTGCTTGGATGTTCATTTTATTCTTATGTCCCCCTTTGGGGCCTGTTCTCTACTATCTCATGGCTCGCGATTATAAGAAGCGCAAAAGGCTGCTGCATCGGGGGCCGGTTCTGTTCCAAAGCCTCCGAGACCAGCTGCGTTCCCAGTCGGCGACCGTGGAAACCTTGGAGGGGATGAGGAACCCCGATTTTGTTCATCAGGAGCGGCTTTACCGGCTGCTGACGCATCATGGGGCTAACCCGATTACGGGCGGAAACCGGACGGAAGTGTACTCCTCCGGAGAGAAGGCTTTTGGCGCGATGCTGGAACGGATGGAGCAGGCGCGGGATCATATCCACCTTGAATTTTACATCTTTCGCAGCGACATGATCGGATCGGCCTTTGCAGAGGTGATGATTCGCAAAGCTCGGGATGGGGTCAAGGTGCGGATGATCTGCGACGGGCTGGGGAGCATCAAGCTGGAGCCTGCATTCGTCAAACGGTTGAAGGATGCCGGTGTGGAGGTTTATTTCTTTCTGCCGCCCCGAGTGGCTGTGCGGAATCGCCGGGTAAACTATCGCAATCATCGCAAAATCGTCGTGGTAGATGGACGGATCGGGTTCGTGGGGGGATTAAACGTAGGCGACGACTATCTAGGCCTCTATGAAAAAATGGGGTATTGGCGCGACACGCATCTGCAGTTGGAAGGCGATTCGGTCCATTCTCTGCAGCTCGCTTTCCTGGAGGATTGGCTGCTAGCTTCGGGTGAAGATCTCGGAGCCCCCGCTTTATTTCCGGCCCACGAAGGGCCTGGACGGGAGCAGGTGCAGATCCTGACCAGCGGCCCCAATCGGATACGTAACCTGATCCAAGAAATGTGCTTTAATTCGATCGCGGTGGCGAAGCGCCGGATATGGATCGCTTCGCCCTATTTCATTCCAGACCCCAGCGTCCATTTGGCGCTCAAAACGGCGGCGCTGAGCGGGGTCGAAGTGATCGTCATCATGCCTTATCATTCGGACAGCCGCTTGGTCAAGCTGGCTTCGTTATCCTACGTCGAAGAGCTGCTGCAGGCCGGGGTTAAGTTTGTTCAGTATACGAAGGGCTTTATTCATGCCAAGGTGATGCTGATCGATGGTCTGCTCGCTTCGGTGGGGACGGCGAACATGGACATGCGGAGCTTCTTCTACAACTTTGAAATGACCGCCTTGTTGTTTGATCCGGAAACGATCGCACGACTGGAGCGCGACTTCCAGCAAGATCTGGCCGATTCGGTGCCGATCCTGCCGGAGACATTCGCTGAGCGTTCGCGGTGGCAAAAAGGGCTGGAGCTGTTGGCCCGGCTGTTGTCCCCGCTCTTATAATGGACAGGCACTAGGCGCGGATTGGGGCTTTCAAATGCTGTAAAATCAGCTTCAAGGATTGCGGGGGCACGGTTTCCAGCAAATCCCCGCGTTCCTTCAGCCGACGTCCGATATTCAGCAGATTGAAATCGGCAGGCTTAGGATTCTGCCGCACCTCGTCCCAGGTGAGCGGGGTCGAGACGCTGGCGGCTGCACGGGCTCGCGGAGTATACGGAGCTGCCAACGTTTTGCCGCCATAATGCTGCAAATAATCGAAATAGATTTTGTCGCCCCGGTCCTTCTTCAGCCTCTCGATGGTAAATAGATTCGGATGTTTCTCGGTCACGTACCTCGCGACGAAATGGCCGATGGAACGCAGCTCGTCAAAGGTCACGCCGTATTCGATCGGCACGATGATCTGCACGCCGGTGGCACCGGACGTCTTCGGCACGGATTGCAAACCCAGGGACGTCAAGATATCGCCGACCCTAGCGGCAGCCTCCATAATCCGCGGTTCGTCCTCTAATGTGGGATCGAGATCGATCATCCATTCGCACGGCAACTGCTCCCCGACATAATGCAGGGAGGGATGGAATTCGATGCAGGCGAGGTTCCCGAGCCACAGCAGCACGGGCAGTCGGTCCAACACGACATAGTTGATGTTCTCATCGACCGACGTGCGGACGTATGGGGGCAGCGGATCAGGTGCGTTTTTCTGGTAAAAAAACTTGCCGTGGATGCCGCCCGGATAACGAATGGTCGTCAGCAAACGGTTCCGGCAGGATTTCAACAGGTAGGGTGAAAGCTCGGCCAGCTTCTCCAAATACATCATCTTCGTGATACCAACTTCGGGCCAGAGCAGCTTGTCGGGGTTGGAGACGGGGACCACTTCGCCTTCAACGGAGATGGTCCCTTTGATTGTTCGCGGCATGGCAGAGCCTCCTTTCCGGATCGATTGGGGTTTGATGTTAGGCTTGCCTAGGGGCCTGGAAACTATGAGCGAATGGAGGGTTAGCGGAATGGTTCCCGAGGGCCGAGGGCAAACTTGGGGAGAAAGGTTGGACGTTGGAGTTGAAAGAGGAGGCAGTGATCCGCATGGAATGGAAACCGGTCGCGCCGTTTGAACCGATTCGCAGCGATACGATCCCGCAAGGGGAAGAATGGGTGGCCCAGGTCAAGTGGGACGGAGTGCGGATGCTCACGTACAACGACGGCCGTGAGGTCAAGCTGATCAATCGGAAGGGGAACGACCGGTCCCTTCAATATCCGGAGTTCCAGGATACGAGCGCTTACTGCCGCGCGAGTTCGGTTATTCTCGACGGCGAAATGATCGCGCTCTCGGGCGGGAAGCCGTCGTTCCACGAAATCATGCGCCGCGACAGCCTGCGACGGGAGCAAGAGATCCGCTTTGCGTCCAGGCGGATTCCGGCGATTTACATGATATTTGACATCTTGTATCATGACGGCAAATGGGTGAACATGGAACCACTCGTGAATCGCCAGCAGCTGCTGCAAGAGCTCATGATCCCCTCCGAACGGGTGCAGGTTGTGCCTAATGTGACGGACGGGGAGTTGTTGTTCGGTTTGATGCAGGAGCGGGGTTGGGAAGGGATTGTCTCGAAACGGCTGGACAGCGCTTATGCGATCGGAGGGAAGGATGGGCGCTGGGTCAAAAAGAAACTGGCTCGTGATCTCAACGCGGCCATCGGCGGCGTGACGTACCGAGACGGCGGGGTGAACGCGATTTTACTGGGATTGTACGATCCGGAGGGACGGTTCATCTATATTGGGCATGCCGGCAGCGGGAAATGGAAGGGGTCCGACTGGCGCGACCTGACGGAGAACGTGAAGGCGCTGATCGTGCCGAACCGGCCGTTCGCAAACGTCCCTGAACGCATGAAAGGGGCCGTCTGGATTCAGCCGGCCCTCACTGTAAAGATTCAGTTCCTGGAATGGACGCCAGGTGGGACGATGCGCCATCCCATTATCCAGGGATGGGCGAATGTCCCGCCCGAGGCGTGCGACATGGGGCAAAGCATGTAGGCGGGGGCGGACGGAGGGGGCAAGCGGGGCGCGGTATGGCACGGTATCGCGCGGTACAGCCCAACTCGGCACGGCGCGCTCTCCTATTTCGCCTCCGGCTTGGCGGCAGTGCGCCGCTTGGGTTTTGGCTTGACCGCGACGGTTGGCGTAGCGGTCCCGGCATCTGCTGCAGCGGGAGCGGCTTCGGGCTCGGTCTTCGCTTTTTTGGCCGCCGGCTTGCGCGTACGCTTCGCCGGTGCGGCGGCCGCGGGACCCGGATCGGTGGCGACCGGCTTGACGGCTTCGATGCTGGCCTGCAGCGCTGCCATCAGGTCGATGACGTTGGTCTCCGGCTTGGCCGGAGCCAAGCTGATTTCCTCGCCGGCCACCTTTTGCTCGATCAAGTGTAGCAGTCCCTCACGGTAATCGTCGGTGTATTTCTCCGGCTCGAACGGGGTGGACAGCTGCTCAATCAGCATTTTCGCCATCGTCAGCTCCTTGTCGTTCACCTGAAGGTTCTCCGGCAGATTGGGCACTTGGGATATCGGCCGGATTTCGTCCGGGTAGAAAATCGTTTCGATCGCGAGGCATCCTTCCATCACGCGGATGGCCGCCAAGCTGCTTTTGGAGCGGATGGCGATTTTGGCGATGCCGATTTTGCCCGATTGGCGCATCGCTTCCAGCAGGAGTTGATAGGCGTTTCCGCCTGCCTGGTCCGGCGACAGATAATACGTCTTCTGAAAATAAATCGGATCGATCTCCTTTAAATCCACGAAATCGATGATGTTGATCGTTTTTTCGGCGTGGGCGGAGAGCTGCTCCAGCTCGTCTTTGTCGAATAGCACATACTTGCCCTTCTCGTATTCGTATCCCCGCGAGATTTCCTCCCAATTCACGTCCACCTCGCAGGCCGGGCAGCGCCGCACATAGGAGATCGGACTGCCGCACACATTATGGATGTATTTCATGGAGATGTCCTTGTCTTCGGTGGCCGAAAACATTTTGACCGGTACATGAACCAGTCCGAAGCTGATCGCTCCCTTCCAGACCGTATGCATGGTTTAAACCCCTTTCTTCTTTCCTTCGAATACTCGCTATGGATTCGCCTATTCGTAGTATGGTTATAAAAGTGGTTTCTATTTACGCTCGTTATCATCTCCATTCGTTCCTGCGTTCTGCGGTTGCGGGGGGTGCGGTGGACCGATATAATGAGGACAGTGCCTAGCAGTGACCGTGGAGATGAGTTGATGCGAGCCGCAACGGACATCAGGGTCTGGGTGATGTTGGGATGGGAACGGTGACGGATATCCATGGCAAGGCGATGAGGTGACGTAGATCGCAACGAACATCAGGGGCGTTATTTGTCTGCAAGTGAGAGGTTCCGGCCGCTAACGGACCGGAAAGACCTTATTTGCTTGTATTGGGGTGTTTTTTCTGCCGGAAGGGCGGAATAACGTCTCCTGAGTCCGTTAGCACGGGAAATGTTCGGAAATGGAGCGAATAAGGTCAGCTCGGTCCGTTAGCGAAACTTAGGTGTCTGACGGATGATTTTGTTGGAGTCGCGATAAAGGTGGTAAGCTAGAGTGAGTGTGAAGGATAACAAGGGTAACCCCCCTGCGCAATGGGTTTACGAAGCCGAGGATCTACAAGGGACGGAGCAGTTGGCGGCCGCATTAGCGAAGCTGGCGCTGCCGGGAACCGTGATCGCCTTGGACGGGGATCTCGGCGCGGGCAAAACGGCGTTCTCTCAGCTGTTTGCGAAGCACCTCGGCGTGAGGGACACGGTGAACAGTCCGACGTTTACTTTGATCAAGGAGTATGAGGGCAGGTTGCCTTTTTACCATATGGATGTCTACCGGCTGTCGTTGGATGAGGCCGATGAGCTGGGGCTGGACGAGTATTTCTACGGAGATGGCGTCACCTTGGTGGAGTGGGCGAGTTTGATTGAGGAGCTGCTTCCGCAAGACGTGCTGCGCATCTACGTAGAGACGGTGTCAGCGATTGGACGGCGGATGCATATCAAGGGTCAGGGCGGAACCTATGAAGCATGGGTGTCGGCCCTGAAAGAGAATGGAGTATCCTGAAGATGAACGAATACGAAAACATACGGCCACCGCAGCGGCTGTTGGCGTTTGACACCGCCACGTCCTCGCTGGCGGTGGCGGTAACGGAGGGCGGCCGCGTGCTGGCCGAACGAAATATCCATGCCGAACGGAACCATTCGGCATATTTGGTGACGGCGATCGGGGATTGCCTGGAGGCGGCAGGGCTCGCCAAGCAGGATTTAGATGGAATCGCCGTCGGGATTGGGCCAGGCTCCTACACCGGGATCCGGATTGCCGTCACGACCGCCAAGACTTTGGCGTGGTCGTTACGGCTTCCGGTTTACGGTGTCTCGAGCCTGGCCGCTTTGGCGCTGGGCGGCTGGGCCGGCTCCAGCGGGCAAGACGCCGCCGCGCTGGGCGAGCTCGCCGCGCGGCGGGGCGAAGAAGGCCGCCGCGCCACTGCCGGCGGCCACTGGATCGCGCCGCTGATCGATGCGCGGCGCGGCCAGGCCTATACGGCGCTGTTCGGCGTAACCGCGCCGGGCGGATTGCCGGAGCGTCTCGAACCCGACGCGATCCGGCTCATGGACGGGTGGGCCGACGAGCTCCAGCGGCAGCTGGAACAGCTGCCGCCGGACGAACGGCCGGCCCGCCTCTGGTTCGTGGGCGAGACCGAGAAGCACGAAGCGGCGATCGCGCCGCTGATCGCCGCCTTCGGCGAGCTTGTCCAGCTCGTGCCCTACGAGCTGGAAGGCGCTTGGATGGGGATCGCCGGCCTAGCGCGCTCGTGGCTGCCGGCGGACGAGGTCCATGCGCTGGAGCCCAATTATACGCAGCTGGCCGAAGCCGAAGCCAAACGGCTGCGGAACGCGTAAGGCGAGGGGGCGGCGAAGCTGGAACAAGAGATCGTATTCCGTAACATGAGGCTCGCAGACCTTCCGGACGTCATGGTCATCGAACATGAGTCGTTTTCGCTCCCATGGAGTGAGGAAGCATTTCGCAACGAGTTGACCCATAATCATTTTGCCCGTTATCAAATCATGGAAATTCACGGCGAACCGATCGGGTACGCCGGGATGTGGACGATCCTCGACGAGGCCCACATCACGAACATCGCGGTTCGAACCGCTTACCGCGGACGTCATCTCGGGGAGAAGCTGCTGCGCCGGATGATGGACTGGGCGGTGGAGCTGGGGATGGTCCGGATGACGCTGGAGGTGCGGGTGTCCAACAGGGTCGCCCGCGCGCTTTATGAGAAAATGGGCTTTGCCCCGGCGGGCGTACGCAAAGGGTATTATTCCGATAATCATGAAGATGCAATCATAATGTGGTGCGAGCTGCCAGGATCGCAGTCGGAGACCGGGGAAGGAAGCGAAAGTTTGTGGTAAAGCAAGAGCAGGATGTATATATTTTGGCTGTGGAAACAAGTTGCGACGAAACCTCGGCATCCGTGGTGAAGAACGGGACGGAGGTGCTGTCCAACCTGATCGCGAGCCAGATCGAAACGCACCGGGCGTTCGGCGGCGTCGTACCGGAGGTCGCTTCACGTAAGCATGTCGAGAGTATTACGCGAATGCTGCAGGAGGCCGTGCAGGAGGCGGGGATTCCGCCGCAATCGCTGTCGGCGATCGCCGTAACGGAAGGCCCCGGCTTGGTTGGCGCGCTGCTCGTCGGGATTATGGCCGCCAAGAGCCTTGCCTTCGCGCTGGACAAACCGCTCATTGGCGTTCATCATATCGCCGGTCATATCTACGCCAATCGTTTGGAGGCGGAGATATTATACCCGTCCATGGCGTTGGTCGTCTCGGGCGGTCATACGGAGCTGGTGCTGATGGAGCGGGAGGGGAGCTTTCGCCTGCTCGGCCGGACGCGCGACGATGCCGTTGGTGAAGCCTATGACAAGGTCGCCCGGGCGCTTGGCTTCCCTTATCCGGGGGGGCCCTTCGTGGACAAGCTGGCTGCGGAGGCGGAGGAAGCGGAGGAGCTGCCGCGGGCGTGGCTGGAGCCGGACTCTTACGACTTCAGCTTGAGCGGGCTCAAATCGGCCGTACTGAACGCAGTGAACCAGCACAAGATGCGCGGCGAGGACGGCTACCAGCCGGCCATTGCCCGCGGGTTCCAGGAATCGGTGATCGAGGTATTGGTGGAAAAAGCGGTCCGCGCCGTCAAAGCAACCGGCTCCCGCCAGCTCCTCCTCTGCGGCGGCGTAGCTGCCAATCGGGGGTTACGGGCTGCGCTTGCCGAACGCTGTGATCGCGAGGGGATTGCCCTGCTGATCCCACCGTTGAAATACTGCACCGATAATGCCGCGATGATTGGCGCAGCCGCTTACCTGAAGTGGAAGAACGGTGAGTTTTCCAGCCTGGAGCTAAAAGCCGAGCCTTCGCTTTCGCTGGAAGGCTGGTCTGTTAACCCAAGCTAATTCAATATTGAGGCGACCGCCCCAAGCAAAAGGCCGGACAAATTGTCCGGCCTTTTATTATTCGATGGGTTCGCGTTACCACGTTTTATAAACCGCATCGTTTTCCGACTTCGCGTTGTTCTTGGCAGGAGGCGTTTGCTCAGGGTCAACCGCAGCCGCCGTTTCCTTCATTACAGCGGGATCGGGCTTGTCCGAGCCGCCCATCTTACTGGTACCTTCGAATACGCTGCCCTCCTCAATGGAGAGAGAGGAAGCAACCATGTTGCCGTACAGCTTGCCTTTGGAGGTGATGGACAGCTTGAGCTTGGCCTGCACGTTGCCGTTCACGGTGCCGGCGATAATGATGTTACGGGCCAGGATGTTGGAATGGACCACACCTTTCTCCCCAACGGTCACGTCGCCTTCGCATTCGATATCGCCGGTAATTTGTCCTTCGATGCGCACGCCGGCGTCCGAGCGGATTTTCCCTTCAAAAATGCTGCCTTCCCCGATCAAAGTGTCGGTGGTGTTCGGGTCAAGCTTAACAGGTTTCGCGTTATTCCTTAATTTCATGAATTACTCTTCCTCTCCGGGTTTTCTAAGGTATTTGGCCGGGTCGACCGTACTGCCGTTCTTCACGACTTCGATGTGTAGATGAGGACCGGTGCTACGCCCGGTGGAGCCCAGCTCTGCGATGGTATCGCCTTGCTTAACGGTGGCGCCAACCTTGGTTAGGATTTTGCTCAAATGCATATAGTTCGTTTTCAATCCCGAAGGATGCGAAATCGTGATAAAGTTCCCGCGTGCGCTATTGTATCCGGTATCGACGACCTTACCGTTCGCTGCCGCATAGACAGGATCGCCGATGCTTCCCCCGATATCCATTCCGGCGTGCATGGTCAAACGCCCGTTAAAAGGGTCTTCTCGTTCACCATACTCGGAGGTGACTCTGACGGAATCGGCGGGCCAAAAGGTCGGCAAGATGGCCATCAACGCTTTATATTCCTGGATCGAAATTTTCGTTTGCTCCAGCCGTTGCTGCAATTCGGGCATCTCCGTCAGCGAGGTGGTGATGCTCTCCTTCGTCTCTTTGACTAGCTTTGCCACATCCTGTTCGGTGAGTGGGATCGATTCTCCGCCAACTCCACCTTCGGAAGCGAGGGAGTCCATCGCTGCTTCTTTGCCCGCGGCTGCGGTTTTGTCTTTTGCTTTTGTCGATCCGCCGTCCGTAATCGATTTAAGCTCGGCTTCCAGTTGCTCCAGCTCGCTCATCTTCGTCTCAATGGTCTTCGACTTCTTGGATAACTCCATCAGCTCGTTTAAGAGCCGGTCGATTTCCTGTTCCTTATTGACGACGGTGTTCCTGAACTGGTCGGAAGAATCGGATAGCTGCGCTTCGAGCGTCCCGATCCGGCTCGTATGCGTGCGGTTGACGGCATACAAAACCAACACGGAGCTGAGCAGCACCACCGCGGTGACCAGGATGGCCAATAAATAGAACAAGCGGAATTTAAAGCGGAACACAGGGCTGGTGCCTTCCGGCACGATCAGCAGCGTGTAGCGCCGGTTCACGTTTTTTTTGAATCTGATCTTCATGACTTCCTCCTGATCTTCTTGGGTTGAATATGCCATTATGTAGGACCAAGGTCATTCCTTGCGACTTGCCAATACAACTATTTCGGCAAAATGTGGCAAATCCCTTTTTCATTTAAAAAAATTTTGTAACTATTTTCACTCCTAAAGCAGGAATTTGTCGAAGGGAAGCGAAATGAGAAATAATTGGAAAAGTGTCTTCTTTCCTAATGTAAGGAGGTTATTATGATCAGAATTGCCGGAATCGACGTTGGCAACGACAGCGTTAAGGTAGTGGTTGACGGTTCACAACGACCGATCATTATTCCGAGTATCGTTTCTCCCGGATATGATAGACATGTGCTGCAAGAGGAAGACTCTCCGCTGAAGGCGCTGGATGTTCGGGTCTATAGCCCTAAATTAAAGAGAAATAACCAGCGGTATTTCGTAGGCTTGCTGGCGATGGAGGATCAAGACAATTCCGAGTTGGAAGAGACGGACAACAAAGCCACCAGCGATCAGTCCCTGGTCGTGGCGCTGACGGCGCTGGCTTATGCAGCCCTGTCTGGACAAACTTATCCGACGGCGGGAACCGGGATCGAAGAGGCTGAATACATAATCGGGACAGGACTTCCGGTCCGTTCTTACGTTGCCTTTCATCAAGCGTTCGAGGAGCGGCTGACCGGCGAGCACGAAGTGACGTTCCTGTCCACGCCGGAGCTGCGCGGGCGCACGGTACGCCTTCAGATCCGCCGTACGATCGTGTCGGTGGAAGGCGCGGCGGCGCTGTTCCATTTGGCGACGAACGATACGCTCCAGGTGCGAAACGAAGAACTCCATAACGGCTGTATCGGCATTTGCGAAATCGGCGCTTTGACAACGGATTTCCCGGTCGTGAAGCGGATGAATATCGACAACCAGTTCAGTACGGGGGAGCAGTTCGGACTTGCAACCTATCTGGATTCGATTATCCGCGATATAGAGGACCAGTTCGGCTACCGCTTCCCAAGCCGTACGAAGCTGATTGGACGCATCCGGAATCGCGAATTCGTCATCCAGCGTGTAGGTGAAGGACAAGCGGATATTCGGCCGATTGTCGATATGTATTTCAGCCGAGCCGCGCAGAAGCTGGTTGATCTGATCCGCAAGCGGTGGAAGAAGTACCCAGACATCGAATGCTTTTATGTGCTAGGCGGCGGCGCCGCGGCGTTGAAATCGTACTTGATCGATGCGGCCGGCCCCATGCGTTTGCGCTTTGAAGAGAATAGCGAAATTCTGAACGTGCAGGGTTACTTGAAGCTGGCCAAGAATAAGGCCGGCCAACAGCCGAACCCGGCGTAAGATCCAAGTAATTGTTCCGGCGGTGCATGCACCGCCGGTTTTTTTTTGAGTTTAGATGTTCATCTCCTGGATACAGGAGGCCTACAGGCAGAAATGGATACGAAAAACCGAATACAATGGGGCGATTTCGGCGTTATTAACGGAATGTATATGAAATTTCATATCTTTTTGCCCGTCAGGAAAGCGTAAGCCTAGATTCTGTACGAAATATCGAATAGATTTCGGATTTTTGGGCTTCAGCACCGTTTTGTATGCGAAAAACCGAATACAATTGACGAAGAAGGATCATATTCTTTAAATTTGAGGATTCAGGTATAATAAGGAAAAAAAAGCGAAGGAGGCCGGGGGCCGTGAGCTACAAAAATACGTTTATTCGCGTATCGCCCGATTGTCCTGCAGATCGTGGCATCGAGCCGGTGTCGACGAGACCTGCGAAACCTGCGCACATGATCCAATACGAGTTGCTCTCGCAAGCTCCGTACCGGTACAATCACGAGGAGCTGCTGTTCGAGATACATATTCGCCATAAGCAAATTCCGAAGGAAGTTGTGCAGGAGCGGAGGCAGGAACTCTGGGAGGAGTTGTTCAGCAAACCGCATCCCTGCTTGCGGGCCTCGGTCCTTCCCAAGAAGTATGGATGGGGCGTGCATTATGACGAACAGGGGAAAATCGCCATCTACGGCATGGACTCGCCGGATTATCAGCGGTTTACCGCTTCAACCGATGTCCAACTGCTGAACGCGATGAGAAACAGCCGGAAGTAAGGACGGCACCGTTGGTTGCATTTATAGATGGGAGGGGTAGACATGGGGAAAATGTTCGATTCGATGCTGCCGGAGCATGAGGCATTTATTCGTCGGCAGCATCTCTTTTTTGTTGGTTCGGCACCACTTGGCGCAGAAGGGCACGTCAATCTGTCGCCCAAAGGGTATGATTCGCTGCGGATCCTTACGCCAAACGAGGTCGCTTACCTGGATTTGACCGGCAGCGGGAATGAAACGGCAGCCCATCTCGAGGAGAACGGACGGATCACGATCATGTTCGCCGCTTTCGAAGGGCAGCCGTTGATCCTGCGCCTGTATGGGAAAGGCCAAGTGATTCTGCCGGGATCGGCGGATTGGGAGCGACTCGAAGGGTTGTTTCCCAAGCTGAGCGGGGCGCGCCAAATCGTTCTTGTCTCTGTTTACGGGGTGCAGACATCCTGCGGCTACGGTGTACCGCTGTTCAGCTATGACGGGGATCGCGAAACCTTGGTCAAATGGGCTGAAACCAAAGGATCTTCCGGCCTGGAGGAATATCGTCGCCAGAAAAACGCCGTAAGCCTGGACGGCTTACCGTCGTCGTTTGCAGACTAGAGAAAGTAGGGGAGATCGAAGCATAATGGAAGAAATTCAAGGGGAATTGTACACGGTAGAAACATTGCGGTCAGACTTAGCGGCTCTAGGGGTTCGAGAAGGGTCGACACTGCTTGTCCATTCGTCTTTTAAAGCGCTGGGGAAATGGGTGTGCGGCGGCCCAGCGGCGGTTGTCCTGGCTCTAGAGGCAGCGTTGGGGGAGGAAGGGACCTTGGTAATGCCCACCCATTCGGGCGACGTTGGAGACCCGGCCAGATGGCAAAATCCGCCGGTACCCAAGGAATGGTGGGACACCATTCGCGAGCAGATGCCGGTTTATGATCCCGAGCTGACGTCGTTATGGTACATGGGCGTGATTCCGGACACGTTCCGCAAGCAAAAGGGCACCTTGCGCAGCGGACATCCGCAAGTGTCGTTTGCAGCCAGAGGCCGCGAGGCCGAGAACATTACGGCGAATCACGGCCTGGAATTCGGGCTAGGCGAGCGTTCTCCGCTTGCGCGAATTTACGAGCTTCGAGGAGATGTTTTGCTGCTTGGCGTAGGTCACGGGAACAATACGTCGATCCATTTGGCGGAGTGTCGGATGGACGATCAGAGCAAAGAAATTTACACGGCAAAAGCACCGATGCAGGTGAATGGGGAAAGACAGTGGGTGGAATTTCCCGAGCTCGAATACGATTCAGAGGATTTTATTCAGCTCGGTGCAGATTTTGCACGGGAAACCGGAATGGTGAAACAGGGACAAATCGCCGGGGCAACCGCCTTGCTGATGCCCCAACGAGAATTGGTTGATTATGCCGTAGGATGGTTGGAACGCCACCGCAAGCGGCAAGATCATCCTACCGTCTGATAGACGAGACCGATGGCTCCAGAGTCAAAGGTCTTGTTTTCGATGAGCTTAAGGTTAATCTTCTCCTTGAGACCTTGGAATAAGGGCAAACCTTTACCGATCAGGACAGGGGATACGGTAATTTTATACTCATCTATTAAGTCAAGCTGCATAAAGTGGTGCGCTAACCTAGGACTGCCGAGAATGACCATGTCCTTACCAGGCTGCTGTTTGAGGTGACGGATTTCATTCTCGATATCTTTGTTCACAAGTCTGGAGTTATTCCAATCGACGTTCTCCAGCGTAGTGGAAAAAACGATTTTCTCTGTCTTATCGATCCACTCGGCATGATCCCGTTCATGCTGCGAAGCTGACGGGTTTGAAGGCACGGACGGCCAGTAGCTGTGCATCATCTGATAAGTACCGCGGCCCCAAATAACCGTATCGGCCGTACTCAGAATTTCTTTCGCGTGTCTCTCGAGATCCGTATCGTAGGAAACCCAGCCAATATCCATTTCTCCGTTAGGACCTTCCACAAAACCGTCAAGCGATGCGTGTAGAAATAGAACGAGTTTTCTCATCTTCTGTTCTCCTTTGTTTTCTTAATGGGATGCATCTTCTTCCAGCCCGGACGTCACCTCGAGGTCCCAGCCAAGCATGCCGCCGAGAAAATTGTGGATCCGCGTGAAGCCCTGTGCCTGTAGGTAACGGGCGACTTCGTAACTGCGGGAGCCGCTTCGGCAGACCAACACGTATTCCTGCTCCGGGTCGAGTTCTTCCAGCCGGTAGGGGATTTCACCCATCGGAATCAGGGGGACCCCTGGAATATGCGCAGCTTCGTATTCAAACGGCTCACGGACATCGATGACGACGATGTCGCTGGCAGGATCCTGAAGGATGGCGTGCAACTCCGCTTTGTCGAAATGGGAGATGCCTCCGATTAGTTGGGGCATAAATTCATTCCTCTTTTCCCGATAAAATGGTTTGTTTCATCTACTTATTCTTCTACGCGTGCGGGCTCATCGAAGATGCCCATGCTAAGATACCTCTCCCCGGTGTCCGGAGCGATGCACAAAACGCAGCGCCCAGGGCCTAAGTGCCGAGCTAAACGAATCGCCGCCCAAACCGAGGCCCCGGACGAAGGTCCGACCAATAGGCCTTCTAGTGCCGCTAATCGCCGTGTCGTATCCAGCGCATCCGCATCGCTGACCTGGACGATTTCATCATAGACAGCGGTATTTAGGATCGGTGGGATAAAACCCGGGCTGGTACCGACCAACTTATGCGGGCCGGGTACCCCTCCGGAGAGGACGGGGGAGCCTTGCGGCTCGACGACGGTGATATGGATGTTCGGCAATACGCCCCGCAGATACTCGCCGGTTCCGGTGATGGTGCCGCCCGTGCCTGCCGTGGCTACGAACCCGTCGAGCCGGCCATCCATTTGCCGCATGATTTCTGGACCTGTCGTGAGCCGGTGAATTTCCGGGTTGGCAGGGTTTTGAAACTGCTGCGGCATAAAACTGCCGGGGATTTGGTCCAGCAGCTCCCGGGCTTTGGCGATTGCGCCGGGCATGCGCTCCGCAGCCGGCGTCAGTACGACCTCGGCCCCGTAAGCTTGCAGCAGGGCGATTCGCTCCTTCGTCATATTGTCCGGCATGACGAGGATAATCCGATACCCTTTGGCCGCGGCGTTCATCGCCAGCCCGATGCCCGTATTCCCGCTCGTCGGCTCGATGATCGTGGCCCCCGGAGCAATCAGACCGGCCTGTTCTGCCTTTGCAAGCATGTGGGCAGCGGCTCGATCCTTAACGCTTCCGCTCGGATTGGCAAACTCCAGCTTGACGTATACGTCCGCCTCCTCGTTGGAGACCAGTTTGTTTAACTTGACGGCCGGGGTTTCGCCAATCAGGTCTGTAATGCTTCGGACCGCTTTACGATTCATATGGCCGAGCCCTCTCTCTCTTAAATTTTAAGTTTTTATCTATTCTACTCGGGAACCTCCTATTCTTTCAAGCCACGCCGTTTATTCGACATTTAACCGTTTCCAACCCGGGCATCCTATGATAAAGTAGCAGTAACAACGAAGATGAGCCGAAATAGGCCCCATCTTCTTTTTTTTTTGTGAATGGGTGAATTGAATCACAAATAGAAAGACGCAAAAGGGGTGTACAAATGGGGGGAACGGTAGATAAACCGGTGGCAAGTTTGTTATTGATAGGATTGCAGGGGTTACTCGGAATCGGTGCTGTATTCGGCGGTGGAGCGTTGATGCTAGATCCGTCAGGCGCCTTGTTGGGGATGCCGACAGAGTTGATGCAGATCCCGCTGTTCCCGAATTATTTGATTCCGGGGGTGATCCTTCTGATGGCCTTTGGCGTGTTACCGCTTACGGTCACGACGGCTCTCGTATGGAAATGGAATTGGGGTTTAGGAGAGAAACTGAACCCATTTAAAGACCGGCATTGGTCTTGGGCCTTTTCCCTTTATATCGGCTTTGGATTAATCGTCTGGCTTTCGGTCCAAATCTACATTCTCGGCAGTTCTTCGGTCGTACATTTGGTTTATACGGCTTGGGGCTTGGCGATCCAAGCGTTAACCATACTGCCTTCGGTCACAGGATTTTATCGAAAGTCATTTACGGACAACGCCTAGGAGGGGAGAAATATGCGTAATCAAAGGATGCCGGGCAACTCTACGCGGCTGCCCGGCGGAATACGGCTGCTTCTCGGCCTTCTGTGCGCTGTGATGCTGCTGGCCATTTTTGGGGGCTGCAGTCTGGCTACGGAAAGGCAAAAGCAGCTTTACGACGACGAAGCGGAGCTGGCCCAGGAAGGCGACACCTTCACCTATGTGAAGCGGGTAGGCGATACGAGCAACGAGTCGAACACGGTGTCCTTCTCCTCTTTCTACGGGATGGAAACGATTTGGTTCATCCACGCCTCGGCGAAGGGCAAGGTGAATTTCATCCATCGGCAAGAGATCGACGGCGGCCGATTCAAGCTAGTGGCGATCGGACCGGATCGCGAGGTGACGACGCTTGCCGAAGGAACTAGCGAAGGCAAGATGGAACTGAAGGTCAGCCCGGGAACGTATCGCATCAAATTTGTAGGTAACAACGCCAAGGGCCGAGTGAAGACGGAAATCCAGGCAGATGCGGGCATACGTATCGTAGCCGCCGATCATTGAGCAAGGTCACCAATTGGACAACTCCGTTCGTTTCCAGGTGTCTTTGGCTACGCAGACATAAACATAGTTTTCGTCCCAGGCGATGTCGCCGGGATTTCCAGGAGCTTTGGAAGAAGCCGGCGTGCGGGACTCGCGGATACGAATTCCGTCTCCATTGATGTCCAGCGCGCTTTGCGGATCCTCCGTACCGATGCCAACTTGTCCATGATCCCGTTTGATTGTCAGGGCACTGTCGAGCACTTCTCCTTCATCTGAGTAACGGATCACGTTAAAATCGGCCCCGGCATTGCTTCCCTTGAGCTCAGCGCTGTTGGCACGAAGACTCCAAAGCGGGGACGTGGCGTTATCCTTGCCGGTGTTGGCCAACTGCACGTCCCGATTGCCTTCGCCGGCTACGCGCAAAATACCGTCCATGACGTTAAAGTTGGAAGAGTGGGTGCGAATCTCGGCGACGTCGGTATCGTAAGGGATTTCCAAACGGGTAAACAGTTGATCCTTATTCTCTCCGGTGGGTGACATCGTCGTTTCGATCGAAATATGCTTATGATCATGCTGTTCGGGGTTGTTCGCTTTATCATGCGAGATGATCGCCGTTTTGTCCTTCCCCTGCTCATCGGCCCAAGCGATCGCGGGTTTGGCGCGGTCCCCCGTCCACTGCAGGCGGATCAGGTCGGATAAATGCCCTTCTTTTTCGATCCATTGATTATCGGTAGACAAATGGATTCGTTCGTTCTGCGGGAGGGCTAGACCCCCTCCGGGCAGCTTGGACTCCGTAAAAGGGGATGTCGTGGATGAAGCGCCCTTAGAAGAGCCGAACATTTGGCATCCTCCTACAAAGACGAGGCTGACGCCTAGTGCGGCGATTGAAGCGGCTTTGACAAATTTCATTCCATTCTCTCCTTTTCGGTGAATATTTGACGGCCTATGTGTTTTTTTGGCCGCAGTTCTATAGAGATCATAATGATTTTAAAAAGGGCAGGGCAATAGGCATTTCGGATGGTTTCAGGGGCCCTGGGCGAGCGCACATGCAAAATGGAAGGAATTTGGGAAGTAAGCATCAGACTAGATGAAGGAGGAATTAACTATGAGTGAGGCCCCCTCTTTTGAAGAATTCAAGAGGTACGTGATCCTGCTTTCCCTAAATCCGGGCCGACGATTGGACGAGGAATTAATCCGCGAACACGTTGCTCACCTAAGAGAACTGGACCGAAACGGTCAACTTGTGATATGCGGGCCTTTTCTCGATTACAAGGGCGGGATGGTCATTATCCAGGCGGACAGTCTGGAGGAAGCAAGGGGAATCGCGGAATGCGATCCGTTCGTGAAATCGGGAGCGGAGAACTATGAGCTTCGAACCTGGGCGATTTCCTGTGAAGAAAATCAGCATTTGGGGATGGGTTGAGGAGTTGGACCTAAGACGAAGGTTTTGTCAAGTTGTGGACAAGGTTATCCACAGCTTGTTGGCTATCTTGATGAAAAGTTGATGAAAGCTTGCGTACCAACCTATGAAGCAAGATCGAAGAAAACGAGTCTCATGTTTTCAGAAAACTGTGGATAATGTGGACAAGTTGGTGGATAAAACAGGGTTTTGACAAAAAACGACGATTTCCCCGGAAAAAAACGGCCCCGCGGGCCGTTTTTAGGTCGAATATTTTCTGCATAATGGGGATAACGCTGTGTATAACCAAGGTGAAAAAAATGTGGTAAGGATCAAAATATTTTGTGAATTTTATCCTTCAGCCAAGGATTCCCATTCCTCATAGGCCGTGGATAACTGTTCTTTCCGGCGGTCGATCCCGTCCTGCCGCTCTTGGACTGCGGTGTAGTCCTGATAGACCTCGGGGAGGGTCAGTTCCGATTCCAGTCGGGCAATTTCGTCCTCGAGCACGGAGATCAATTCCTCCAGTTGCTCCAACCGGCGTTGTCGGTTCCGCTCCTCGCGTTTCGCCTGTTTATCGGCTTCATAGGAAGCGGCACCGGATTTAGCTGTCGAAGACTCCGGTTCGGACGGCTTGTTGGTCGAGTTTGCGTTCGACTTGGCTGCCTCAGCGTTCGCCTGCTCGGTAGCGAGTTCGGCAAGCTCCTGCTTTTTGGCTAAATAATCGTCATAATTACCCAGGAAATGATCCGCACCATACGGATGAAGTTCAACGATACGCTCCGCCATCTTGTTCAGAAAGTAACGGTCATGGGAGATGAACAGCAGCGTTCCATCGTATTCAATCAGAGCGGACTCCAGGACTTCTTTGCTGAATAGGTCCAAATGGTTGGTTGGTTCGTCCAGGATCAACACGTTGGCTTTTTGCAGCATTAGCTTGGCTAAGGCGACCCGGGCTTTCTCACCGCCGCTTAACGCCGCGACCTTCTTGAGCACGTCCTCGCCGCTGAACAGGAAATTGCCCAGTACGCTGCGAATACGCGCTTCCTCAATGTGGGGATAGGCACCCCAGACTTCCTCAAGCACCGTGTTGGCGGCATTCAAATGCGTTTGCTCTTGGTCGTAGTAACCGACCTTGACCTTGGCGCCCCAAGAAATCGTTCCATCCGATGGTCGCAAATCGCCGGTCAGCATTTTCAGCAGCGTCGATTTTCCGATCCCGTTCGGGCCGATCAAGGCTACGGTTTCGCCGCGGTATAGATCGAAGTTGACGTTTTGGAATAACGGTTTGGGTTTATCCGCAAACGTGTAGGTAAGGCCATTGACGTGCAGCACTTCCTTACCCGTCATAACCTCGGCCTCGAAGGAGAAGGTCGCCCGTTTCAGGTCGCCAAGCGGCCGGTCGAGAACATCCATCTTCTCCAACGCCTTCCGACGGCTTTGCGCCCGTTTCGTCGTGGACGCACGGACGATGTTCTTCTGAATAAACGCCTCCATTCGGGCGATTTCATCCTGCTGTTTCTCGTATTGCTTCAATTGGCTTTCGTATTCCGCCGCTTTCAGCTCGATGAAACGGCTGTAGTTCCCCGTATAACGGCGGGATTGATGTCGTTCGATCTCTACAATCGCTGTGACAAGCCGGTCGAGGAAGTAACGGTCATGCGAGACGACCAGCAAGGCTCCGGAATAATTACGCAAATAATCCTCGAGCCAGGTTAATGTTTCGATGTCAAGATGGTTGGTTGGTTCGTCCAGCATCAGCAGGTCCGGTGCCTGCAGCAAAATACGGGCAAGCGCAAGCCGGGTTTTCTGTCCGCCGCTTAACGTTGCGATGGGGGTGTCCGGCGCAAAATCGCCAAATCCCATACCGTGCAGCACCATGCGGATGCGGGTCTCCATTTCATAACCGCCATGATCTTTGAACCAGTCGGATTTAAGCGCATAACGGTCGAGCAACTCCTGGTGCGCTTTCTCGTCCCGGGCTAACTCCGGATCCGCGATCTGCTCTTCCATCCGGCGCAGTTCGCGTTCCGTTTCGATCAACGGGGCAAACACGGCAAGCATCTCTTCCCAGAGGGTGCGGTCCGATTGTAATCCGCTATTTTGCGCGAGGTAACCGATCGTAGTCTCCTTGGCTTTGAAAATTTGTCCTCCATCGTGGGATAGTTCTCCAGCCAAAATCTGCAAAAACGTCGATTTACCCGCGCCGTTGACGCCCACGAGGCCGATCCGGTCCCGTTCGAGCACCTGCAGGTTGATCCCCTCCAGCACGGGGATTACGCCGTATAATTTCGTAATGTTCGAAGCTTGAAGCAGCATAGCGAATTCGATCCTCCAAATAAAGATTTGCATTCTGTTCATGATGGGGAAAGCATTAGTTCGTTGAAACTCGTACCTTCAGTGTACATGAAACCCAAGCGAATTGCATCGCTGAATGCTTGGAAGACCGCGTTTTGCAAACCGGGTGCTTTGGTTTTCATTTTCATATAACAATGATACACTAAGGGAGAGAACAGCCGGATCGGCTATGTTGCTAGTGGAAGACCGGTCATCGTGTGACGGGAGCGGAAGGGGAGAACGGCATGGAGTTTATGGATGCCAAAAAAGAGCTGCGCCAGCGAATGCTGAAGGTTCGCGCCCAAATTCCGGAGGGATCTCGTTTGGAGCAATCTCTGGCCGCCGGCCGTATAGCCGAACGTGAGGTGCTAAGCCCCCTGCGGGCGCGGCGAGGCGGGAAGCTGAACTTGTTCTGCTACGTGGCTTTCCGAGATGAACCGGATACTTGGCCATTGCTGGCTAACGGCCTGGCCCAGGGGGACCGGTTGCTCACGCCGAGGATCGGACCGGAGCGCAGCCTTTCCTTGCACGAGATTTCCGGGATGGAGGACCTCGTTCCCGGTACCTGGGGGATCCGGGAGCCCGCGGGGCATACGGCCGTTTGGCCACCTGAGCGCTATCCCGAAATCGACGTCATTGTCGTTCCGGGGCTGGCCTTTGATCGGAACGGGGGGCGGATCGGATTTGGAGCAGGGTATTACGATCGCCTAATCGATGAGTTGAGCCGCCTGAGTGGCGGTACCGATCAGGTCGTCCTGGCTGCCCTCGTCCTTCAGGAGTTGATCCTGCCGGAGGGGGCAATCCCGATGGAACCGCATGATTTCCGGCTAGACCTGTTGTTAACGGCAAAAGAAACGATATATATGAAGGAAAGTAGTGATAAGCTTGACAACCTCGGAATCGGGTCAAGGAATGACGCATTTTAACGAACAAGGCCGAGCCCGTATGGTGGACATTTCCGGGAAATCGGCGACCGTTCGCGTGGCCGTGGCGGAGACGAAGGTCACCATGCTGCCGTCAACCCTTGTGGCCATTAAAGAAGGGCGGGTCGGCAAAGGAGATGTGCTAGCCGTCGCCCAGGTTGCGGGAATCCAAGGAGCTAAACGAACCTCCGATTGGATTCCGATGTGCCATTCGCTGGCGTTGACGGGCGTTAACATCACGTTTGGCGACAACGGACAGGACGAGCTATACATCGAGGCGACAGTGAAGACAGAAGGCAAAACGGGCGTTGAAATGGAGGCGCTCACCGCGGTGTCCGCCGCCGCGCTGACCGTGTACGACATGTGCAAGGCGTTGCAAAAGGACATGGTGATTGGTCCGACGCAGCTGCGGTCGAAGTCGGGCGGCAAAAGCGGGGATTACGTGCGTTCATGACATTTGCGGCGGCTACTAGATTTTGATATAGATATATAGATGGCAGTTTAAAGTTGATTTCAGCATGAATCGACATGATCCGGCATTACGTTGGACTCCGCAGGGAGTTCCTATATGGATGAGGAGGGTGACTTCATGGTTTGGAAAACAGCGATCCTTACCGCCAGCGACAAAGGAGCCAGGGGAGAACGTGAAGATACGAGCGCCCAAGTAATCCGTGAGCTGGTGGAGGAGGAATTGGGCGGCGAAATCGTGGAATACCGGATCGTCCCCGATGAACCGGATGAAATTATCGCCGCATTGATTGAAATGACCGATTATTTTCACGCCGATTTGGTGTTAACTACGGGGGGGACGGAGCTAGCGATCCGTGACGTGACACCGGAAGCGACCCGCCGAGTCATCGAACGCGAAGTGCCGGGCATGGCGGAGGCGATGCGGTACCGGTTGATGCAGAAGAACCCTGCAGCCATGCTATTTCGGGGGATCGTGGGCATTCGTGGACGTACGCTGATCGTGAATTTGCCGGGAACACCTAAAGGCGTGCACGAAAATTTGGCGGCGATCATGGACCAGCTGCCGGAAGCGTTACTGATGGTCACGGGACAATTTCGTTTATAATGAACCTTCATTATCGGGCCTTATTCTCTGTTTCTTTGTTAAGTTGTTAAATAAATAGACTGTAACTGTGATATTCATTATGGTATGATGTGGGCGAGTGAATGTATCGGTTCGGATGATCGCTGTCTATTTATTTGCCGTAACGAAAGGAGAATCAACCATGGGCGCAGGCGGATTTTTGTTGATCGTCATCGCGGCGTTGCTGCTGTTTGGTCCGAATAAATTGCCTGATCTGGGGCGGGCTGTTGGCCGCACGTTTCGTGAATTCAAAGAGGCAACCCGGGATATCGTAGACGATCAACCGGAAGTCAGAAGAACGGAAACTGCACCGCAACCGCAGGTAGAAGGCCCCAAACCGGACGACCGCCGTCTTCCTGAATAAACGGAAACGGTAGATCCAGTTACATAGGCGTAACCTGATCCCTTCCTTCGCGGAGGGATTTTGTTTGAGATTTGAAGGGAAGCTTGATGGGGAAGGAGAACAGGAGATGTCGGAGAAAGACAATGCGCAAAGTCTCGTGGATCATTTGACGGAGTTGCGGCGGCGATTAGTGGTTGTTGGCGTCGTGTTCGTCGCGGTGCTGGTGGCGGCCTTTTTCGTGGTCGATCCGATTTACCACTATGTGACGAAGAACGCCATTTCCGGCGTGGCCATCGAACTCAACGCTTTTTCGTTCTGGGACGGCGTTGGCGTTTACATGAAAATCGCCATGCTGGTCGCACTCGGGATTACACTGCCGTTTACGCTTTATCAGGTTTGGGCGTTTGTGAGCCCCGGTCTGAAGGCCCAGGAACGTAAAGCGACCGCAAGGTATATTCCGTACGTGTTCGTCTTCTTCCTAGCGGGCTTGGCTTTCGGGTATTACGTGGTATTCCCGCTGGCCATGACGTTTACGGGCTCGTTGAACAAGCAGTTGGGACTTGTCGAGACCTACGGGATGGCCGACTATTTCAAGTTTCTGACCAATATCGTGCTGCCGATTTCGTTATTGTTCGAGCTGCCGCTGGTCATTTTGTTTCTGACGCAGCTGCGAATATTGAACCCGCTTCGGCTTAAGAAGATGCGCCGGGCAGCGTATTTCGCGCTGGTGGTCGTGTCGGTGATGATTACGCCGGCGGATTTCTTTTCTGCCTTCCTGGTGCTCGTCCCACTGGTCCTGCTTTATGAGCTCAGCGTGTTCCTGTCCAAGCGGGTATATGCAAAGCAGCAAGCGGCGGATGCGGAACGGGCGGAAAAGTATAAATGAGGGGGAACGCACCTTCGCGTAAGCGGGGTGCGTTTTTCTTTTGCCCGCTGGACCTGGGCTTGGTTGGGTGAAGGGGCCCTGTCCGTGACCAGCGGAATATTTATCCAAGTGCAAGGATAAAATGGGAAGGGCGTGGGTGAAGCCCTATGAAACAAAGAAAAAAATTTGTACAAAGGAACTTGAAATCTACTCGCAACTTGAGTAATATAAAAGTGGTTGTTAGCACTTGAGTAGATCGAGTGCTAATACATATGACAAACATCTACCCATAACACCACATATTTAAAGGAGGCTGTTTTTTCATGATCAAACCTTTAGGTGAACGCGTTCTCGTGCAACCGATCGAGCAAGAGGAGACAACGGCATTTGGTATCGTGCTTCCAGACACGGCCAAAGAGAAACCGCAGGAAGGTAAAGTCATCGCTGTTGGCAGCGGTACTTTGAAAGATGGCGTCCGCGTTCCATTGGAAGTAAAGGAAGGCGACCGCGTTCTTTTCTCCAAATATGCAGGCACCGAAGTGAAATACGAAGGCAAAGAATATTTGATTATGAAAGAAAGCGACATCCACGCGATCCTCGGCTAAACCGCCGAAGGGTATCGAACGAACAATCCTACACACATCTATATGGGAGGTAATTGAACAATGGCAAAAGACATTAAATTCAGTGAAGAAGCCCGCCACGCTATGCTTCGCGGGGTTGACGCTTTGGCAAACGCAGTTAAAGTAACACTCGGTCCGAAAGGCCGCAACGTCGTGCTGGAGAAGAAATTCGGCAGCCCGCTGATCACGAATGACGGTGTGACGATCGCGAAAGAAATCGAATTGGAGAACGCTTTTGAAAACATGGGCGCCCAGCTCGTTAAAGAAGTAGCAACGAAAACCAACGACGTAGCCGGTGACGGTACGACGACGGCAACGGTTCTGGCGCAAGCGCTGATCCGCGAAGGTTTGAAGAACGTGACTGCAGGTGCTAGCCCAATCGGCCTGCGCAAAGGGATCGACAAAGCGGTTCGCGCTGCAGTGGCTGAACTGAAAGACATCTCCAAAGCCATCGAAGGCAAGCAATCGATCGCTCAAGTTGCCGCGATCTCTGCTGCGGACGAAGAAGTCGGCGAATTGATCGCTGAAGCGATGGAGAAAGTCGGCAAGGACGGCGTTATCACTGTTGAAGAATCCCGTGGTTTTGCCACCGAGCTCGAAGTGGTTGAAGGGATGCAATTCGACCGCGGTTATGTATCTCCTTACATGATTACCGATACGGACAAAATGGAAGCCGTACTCGATAACCCATATATCCTGATCACCGACAAGAAGATCAGCAGCACGCAAGAAATCCTGCCGCTTCTGGAGAAGATCGTCCAACAATCCAGACCGCTGCTTATCATTGCTGAAGATATCGAGGGCGAAGCGCAAGCGATGCTGATCGTGAACAAACTGCGCGGCACGTTCAACGCGGTAGCAGTTAAGGCTCCTGGCTTCGGCGACCGTCGCGAAGCAATGCTTCAAGATATCGCGGCTCTGACCGGCGGCCAAGTGATCACCGAGAAGCTCGGCCTTGACCTGAAGAGCACAACGGTGGATCAACTGGGTAACGCACGTCAAGTGATCGTTACGAAAGAAAACACAACGATCGTGGACGGCAGCGGTGACAAAGGCGACATTACGGCTCGCGTGAACCAAATCCGTGCTCAACTGGAAGAAACCACTTCCGAGTTCGACAAAGAGAAACTGCAAGAACGTCTGGCTAAACTGGCTGGCGGCGTAGCGGTGATCAAAGTTGGTGCGGCAACCGAGACTGAATTGAAAGAACGCAAACTGCGCATCGAAGACGCGCTGAACGCAACGCGTGCAGCCGTTGAAGAAGGTATCGTATCCGGCGGTGGCGTTGCCCTCGTGAACGTATATGGCGCTGTAGCTGCGGTTGAAGCAACCGGCGACGAAAAAACCGGCGTTAACATCGTGCTTCGTGCCCTGGAAGAACCGGTACGCACGATCGCTGCAAACGCTGGCGAAGAAGGCTCCGTTATCGTGGATCGCCTGAAAAAAGAAAAAGTTGGCGTCGGCTACAATGCCGCTACCGGCGAATGGGTGAACATGATCGAAGCAGGGATCGTTGACCCAGCGAAAGTTACTCGTTCCGCATTGCAACATGCAGCATCCGTTGCTGGCTTGTTCCTGACCACCGAAGCGGTGATCGCCGACAAACCAGAACCGGAAAAACCAGCTATGCCTGACATGGGCGGCATGGGCGGCATGATGTAATTAGGGTTCAAAAACCTAGGGGGTCCCTGGGGAGAACGCCTTTTGAACAAATTTATGAAAATAGACCTCTCAGAATTCAAGCTGAGAGGTCTATTTTAAATTTAAGGAGAAATTACGATGACCATACACGATTATTATGAAAATCGGGTAGTCGCTTTTATTGATATTTTGGGTTTCCGAGAACATGTTAGACTAACGCTAACAGATACAACCCATGCAAAGAACATCCAACGAGTACTCGAGTTCATAACCGAACTCAAACATGATAATGATCAGGGGTTTCTAGCAGAAAAAGAGTTGGGTAAAGAAGTATCGGTTTTTTCAGATTCTATTGTGATCTCCTATCCGCTATCCTTAAAGTCAGCATGTTTTTATCTGTTACTGGACATCATTCATCTTCAATTAGAAATGATGGGGCTAGGAATATTAATGAGGGGTGGGGTTACAGCAGGGAAACTCTATCATAATGATCATATTGTTTATGGTCCTGCGATGATCGAAGCTTATGAGCTAGAAAGTAAGCGTGCCATTTATCCCCGTGTCTTAGTGAATCCAATTATTATTGAAGAGGGAATGAAAAATGCTCTTCATGATCCGGAAGATGAACTCGAGCAACTCCTTAGTCTGCTGGAGAAGGATGAGGATCATCAGTTGTTTATCGATTATATGTTTCAGTGGCAAGAGATAGATGAAGAATCTGCTTACTTTGATGCGTTAGACACAACAAAATCCTTAATCAAGGATCAACTACATTCGCTTCAGGATCCTGGGGTATTACTTAAGTACAACTGGCTCAAGCGTTATTACAATAAGACCTTAGATAAGCTGAAACCTCAGTACACTAAAGGACGCTATCTTTAAAAGAACTCTGCTGCAGCTCTCTATTTCCTTACATCCTATGAAACTTTATGAAAATTTAACAATTTAATTTTCAATTTCCAGCTTACGGTGTTCTCGATCTGTGATAGAATGAATAAAAATTTTATTCCATCAGGAGGAGGACGAAGATGTGGACCTATCTGATCCGTCGTGGGATTCATTCGTTGATTGTATTGTTTATCGTGATGAGCGTGTGCTTTTGTATCATGCGTTTGATGCCGGGGAACTTCTGGTCATTAAGCATAGGGATGACGGAAGAGCAGATCCAAATGGCAAACGAGCAGAAGCATCTGTTTGGACTGGATCTCCCAATTTATCAGCAATATATCCGGTGGATCAACGATCTCCTGCATGGGAACTTTGGTCTGGATTATTACCGCACACCGATTAATCACTACATTTGGAAATATGTATGGAACAGTTTCACCTTGTTAAGCACATCCTTGATCATTGCCCTACTGATCGCTATCCCATGGGGGATCTATAACAGCAAAAGGCAGGACGGACTCTCCGACAAGCTGGGTCTCATCCTGAGCCTGATCGGGTACTCCATTCCCGTATTTGTGCTGGGGCACTGGCTGCAGAACATCTTTGCCTTCCAATTGTTTTGGTTCCCGCCAAGCAGCATGCATACCCCGAACAAAACCGGGGAGTTGGGCGACCTCCTCTACCACATGGTTCTCCCGGTAACCACGATAACGATCGGCCTCATTGCATACTACTTAAAAATGATCCGTACCAGCATGATCGAGGTACTGCCTTCCGAATTTCTAAACTTGGCCCGCGCCAAAGGACTATCGGAACGAAGAGTCACCTATCGACATGCATTGAGAATGGCCTTGATCCCCATGATCACGATCCTCATGTTGGACCTGCCGGTTCTAATTTCCGGCGCAGCCGTGGTAGAGAATGTATTTAACTGGAACGGTCTTGGAAGCTTGGCGGTGAGCTCCGCGCAAAGCCGGAATTATCCCGTGTTGCTCATGAGCATCTTGATTATCTCCGCATTTGTGGTGGTCACCAACTTCCTGGCGGACTTGCTCTACACGATCGTGGATCCTCGCGTGAAAATTCACCGAAAAGGCATCCTGCGGCGTTGATCAGCCGGAAGGAATCGAGCTGTCTTTGCGCTGCATGAACTCCCGCGGCGAGATTCCCTCCACTTTTTTGAACACTT
Source organism: Paenibacillus rhizolycopersici (assembly GCF_014947195.2). NCBI lineage: Bacteria > Bacillati > Bacillota > Bacilli > Caryophanales > Paenibacillaceae > Paenibacillus > Paenibacillus rhizolycopersici. The sequence goes on from NZ_JADCNN020000001.1 coordinate 401,986, forward strand.
TGCTGAAATAGAAGGCACTTTCATAACCCAGCTTTTGCGAGATCTCATAAATTCGTCCCTCACCGCGAACCATCATTTCCTTGGCCGCCGCGATTTTGGTTTCCGTCACATATTCCACGAAATTGATTTTGGCGGTCTTGGAGAACAGATGGCTGAGGTAGTTTGGGCTAAAGTTGAACACATCGGCAACCTGGTTAAGGGACAGCTTGCTGCTCAGATTCCGTTTGACGTAATCCTGAACGTTCCGGACGATTTGCTCCTTGTAGCTCTGTTTACGCGAAGACAGAATATCACAGCACCCGTCCCGAAATTGGACAAGCCAATCGATTACGCCTTGGGTCGTTTGCTTCTTATAAATCGCGCGGTAGCCCTCCGGCTCGTTCTCGTAAATTTGCTCGACCACGTTTTCACCATCCGCCAGCAATGAGGTCGCCATATACAAGATGTTGCAGGCCGCATCGGTGGCTGGAACCAGCAGCTCGGATCTGCCTTCATATCGATCGATGAGATTCGTGATCATCGCGTATAAGGCGCCGATATCGAGCTCCTCAAAAGCACGGCGAATCTCCGAGCGGGAGGCCGCATCGTCTTCACCCGAAGGAGCAAGCTCGGCTGCGCTGCTCTGGGCAAAGAAGACGAAGGATTGCCGTTCGAGCGCCATCGGCAACGCCCGGCGGGCAGCCAGGTAGCTCTCGTGCAGCAGATAAGGGTCATCCACGGCGTAACCGGCGGCGCCGATGATATTCACGTTGAAATAGGCATGGAGTACCGCGGCCATATCGTGAAGTTGGCCTTCGACCTCCGGCATCCAGTGCTGCGGGTCTTTATCGGAAATGGGCAGCACAATCGCGAAGTTCCTCAGATCCAGGCTAGTGACGAAGCAAGGCCGTGCCGAGGCGAGCGTGTCCTTGGCCATCTGCACCGTGCTGGAGCATAAGGCGACCAGCTTATCCCCGCGCGGAGGGACACTTTCCGGCCCCTGAATCCGACAGGTGCAGACCAGATAGGCGGGAGCCGATAAATCCAGCTCGAGATCATCCCTTTGCAGGAGAAACTGGTTTTTGTTCTCGAACAGCTGGTTAAACAGCCGGATAAAGAATTTGTCGCGAAGTGCATGCAAATTGCTGCGATAGAGCATATTGGGGTAGCTCTCCACGGTCTTGTAATCTTCCAGTAGGGTCACGGCCTTCCGTACGGATTCGGCCAGCGTCTGCGGCGTCAGCTCCAGCTTGACCAGGTAATCCGCCGCCTGCAAGTGAATCGCGCTGCGCGCATATTCGAATTCTTCGTAGCTCGTTAGAAAGATAAACAACGGGATCCGACCATATTTATGGCGAACGGATTCGGCGACCTGTAAACCGGTTTTGACCGGCATTTTAATGTCGGTGATGACAAGGTCGGGACGCAAAGACTCGATCATCTCCTCGGCTTGAGCCCCGTTATGGGCGATGCCGACAACTTCAATCTGATACTCCTCCCATTTAAGCATGGACTGCAGGCCGATGCAGACCAGTGCCTCGTCATCGGCGATCAGTAGTTTAATCATCCCATCACTTCCTTGCGTGGTTTACGTTCGCGATAGACTGAAACACGGATGTTCACAACTTCCGGTAAGGCAATAACAGGTTCATGCTTGTATATTGGCCCAGCTCGCTTTCGATGGATAGGCCGTAACGCTCCCCAAAGGTCAAGCGCAGACGATCATGTACGCTGCGCAGTCCGACATTTTCAAACAGGCCTTTCGATCCGGGTTCCTGCTGGGACAAGATGGAGGTGATCTGCGCCTCATTCATCCCGACCCCGTTATCCTCAATTGTGATCCGAATGTCGTTTACACCGCTTTTGGCTACAGTAACGGCAATTTCTCCTCGCCCCTTAGGCTCAATCCCGTGGAAAATCGCATTTTCCACCAGCGGCTGCAGGGTAAAGCGGGGAATCAGACCGGACAATAACTCCTCGTCTTCCAGCTTCTGTTCCATCGTAATCGTGTTGCCGTAGCGATATTTCTGGATGAGGAAATAATCGTCCATTAAGCTGAGCTCTTCCCGCAGGGGAACCAGCTTGCGGTGATCCTTGGCGATACTGCGAAGCAGCCTGGACAAGGAGGTGGTCATTTCAGCGATCCCCGTGGCATTCTGGAGCGTGGCCATCCATTTAATCGAGTTCAGCGTGTTATAGAGGAAATGAGGACTGATCTGGCTTTGCAGCATCCGGTATTCCAGCTCCTGCTTCTGCTTCTCATCCGCCACGCGGGAATCCATCAGGGTCAGGATATCATGGGACAATCGGTTGATGCCTCGTCCCACATCGCCCAGCTCGCTGTTCCATTCGATATTCCGGTCGATGAGGAAATTGCCTTGGGCGATCTTATCGATCCGCTTTCGCAATTTCTCTACTGGCAGGCTGATCGTCCGGGTGAGGTAAAGGGTAATAAAGCCGCTTAACGCAATGACCAGCAGAGATACGCCGATCATCAATAGCAGCCAAGCGTTCAACTGCGGAGCGAATTGCTTCTCGTCCAGCGTCTGCGATAGGAGGACCCCTTCCTTCACCGGATAAGACACGGAAATGCGGCGCTTCCCGTCCTGCTCCATCCACGCCAGCTGGGTGAGAGCTCCGGTGGCTTCATTTTTCTCATAAGGAAGAAGGGTGTAAGGACTGGAGAGAGGCTGAACGGTGTCCCCTTCGATCCGATATTTCTGGCTGCCTAGTGTGACCAGCAATTCCGAGCCCTCCGGCAGGCCATATCCCTTCAGCTTATCGGTAATGACCGAGGTGTTGGCCAGAAGGTATACGGTTCCGATGCGTGCGGCCCGATCTCCGTAAATCGGTAATACGATCGGAATGCCGCTTGAACGGGAGAACGGATCCTGAACGACTCGTTCCCACGCTTCCTTCGCGTCAGAGGAAAGCCCGGGCAGTTGGTTGATATTATGGATACTCAGTGGAACTGAAGCGCTTCCAGAATTGTCGACTTGAATAAATTTTGCTTGGGTGTCAGTGATAATCAGACGACGCACATAGCTGTTGGACCGGTTGACCCGGAAGTCCTCCTGCATGGAGGCGAAGACGTTCAGCCCGTCCTTGGGGCTGGCGTTCGGCGAGACAAAATAGTCCTGAATCAGGTTATTGGTAGGGGAGTTCGTACTGCTGGCCAAGGCCAAGGCAGATAAATTGTTGAGATCCTGGTCGATGATGTGAGAAACGAGCTGCAGATTGAATTCCGTCGCCTGGATCGTCGTTTTGCGTTGGAAATACGAGATCAACTCATAGCTGAAAAAGGAGAGCATCCCCGCGATCAGCAAGGCAAACAAGGTCATGATCAAGATGATGCGGCTTTTGATGGTGGCTTTTCTTGCGCTCGTGTCGATCACCTCGTCCGAAGTAAGATTCCTGCCGGGATAAACCGATATAAATTACAATAACATGACTTGGCTGCACAGACAGCGGCATGGATCATAAACAACCATTTTTACATCTTTTGAGTATGATTTTACAGCTTTCCGCCCGTTTATTGAAGAAGCGAATAGAAAAGTGTAGGAAAAGAACGTAAAAATGTATGCCCTTTCATTTGAGATTTCGTTACCATGAACCTAAGGATTTGGCGATGCCGATCCGGAAGTTCAATACAGGAGGAAAAGGGGTTTGAACATGAGACGAAAGAAAGTATTCGGCTTTACCTTGGCAGCAGTTCTCCTCGTAGGTCTGCTCGCAGGATGTTCCGGAAATAACGGAAACTCGGGCAAAACGCCTGCAGCAGAGCCTCAAACGAACAATTCTGCAAGCGTTTCCAATGAGAAAAGCGACGAACCCGTCACGCTGAAATGGGCATTATGGGACTGGGAGGCAACGGCTTATTATCAGCCATTGATCGACGCTTATAAGAAAGATCATCCGAACGTAACGATCGAATATGTCGACCTGGGCTCCACCGACTATATGACGATGCTCAGCACGCAGCTCTCCGGCGGCGCGGACCTGGATATTTTGACCATCAAGGATATTCCGGGCTATGCCAACCTGGTGAAGCAGAACCATCTGGAACCGTTGAAGAGTTACATTGACTCCAATGGCATCGATACATCCCTATACGGCGGAACCGTGGAGCAAATTCAAGTGAACGGTGACGTGTACGCGCTGCCTTTCCGCAGTGACTTCTGGATTGTCTACTATAACAAGGATTTGTTTGATAAAGCCGGCGTTCCTTATCCTACAAACGATATGACGCTGGATCAATATGATGAGTTGGCCAGAAAAATGACGTCCGGCAGCGGCTCGGAGAAAGTATACGGCGCTCACTACCACACCTGGCGCAGCGCGGTACAACTGTTTGGCATCCTGGATGGGAAGAACACCATCGTTGACGGGAAATACGCGTTCTTGAAACCGGTTTACGAACGGATCTTGAAAGAGCAAGACGACGGGATTGTGATGGATTACGCAACGCTGAAGACCTCCAGCACGCACTATTCCGGCGTATTCTACAATAACTCCGTCGCCATGATGAACATGGGCAGTTGGTTTATCGCCACGCAAATCGACAAAGTGAAAAGCGGCGAGTCCCAGGCTACGAATTGGGGGATCGTGAAATACCCGCATCCGGACGGCGTGAAAGCCGGTACGACGCTGGGAACGATTACCTCGCTGGCGGTGAACCAAAAGTCCGCCAACAAAGAAGCCGCTCTGGACTTCCTGAAATTTGTCACCGGAGAAGAAGGCGCATCCGTGATCGCATCCACGGGGACGATTCCGGCGATCAAAAACGATGAGGTTGTTAACTCCATCGCTTCCATTGATGGCTTCCCATCGGACGAGAACAGCAAAGCGGCTCTGACGACAGATAGAACCTACCTGGAAATGCCGCTACATGAGAAGAGCGCAGACATCGAAGTCATCCTGAACGAAGCGCACGATAACATTATGACGAAGAATGCCACCATTGACGAAGGTATAGCGGATATGGAGAAACGGGTACAAGAGGCGCTAGGCAACTAATTCGATCAACTCGTATGAAGTTTCAGTGCTGCCGGGGGCGGGCTTGAGAGCCCGCCTCTTTTTTCCGAATTCTCTAGCACAAGCAAGCAGGTTTGGAGGAGAAATCATGCAGAATGAACCCGTGTTAGGTAACGAAATGGTAAAAAGAAACGCGATGTCCAAAAACGTGAAGGATCATTTGGTGGCGTACAGCTTCATTGCCCCCAATTTTATCGGCTTTGCCGTATTTACGCTGGTACCGATGATTTATGCATTTGTTCTCGCTTTCGTAAAATGGGATGGCGCCAATCCGATGGAGTTCGTGGGGCTGCACAATTTCGCCCGGCTTCTTCAGGACAGCACCTTCCACAAAGCGTTTTGGAATACGATTATTTATACCGCCGGCGTCGTGCCGGTCACGATGGTATGCGCGCTCGGACTAGCGATCCTGCTGAATCAGAAGCTGCGCGGACGCAACTTTATGCGGACCGTGTTCTTCTTCCCCTACGTCGCCTCGCTGGTGGCGGTAGCGGCTGTATGGAATTTCGTGTTCAGTCCGACGATGGGACCGGTCAACAATATCCTGCACGCGATCACCGGGGTTCCGATCGAGGATTTACCCCGCTGGGCCGCGGATAAGGATTGGGCCATGTTTACGGTAGTTCTTTTTACAGTGTGGAAAAATATGGGGTATTACATGGTGATTTATTTGGCGGGGCTGCAGGGAGTAAATCCCGAGCTTTACGAAGCCGCCGAGCTGGACGGAGCCGGTCCATGGAAGAGATTCCGCAACGTGACGATCCCGCAGCTGGCGCCAACAACGTTCTTCGTACTGATGATTCTGGTCATCAACTCGTTTAAGGTATACGACATCTTTATCAACCTGTTCGCCGGTGCCGACAATCAGTTGAACAACTCGACCCGGGTACTTGTCTATCAAATCTACAACACCGCGTTCCGCTCTCTGGATTACGGGTACGCCAGCGCCATGGCGATTGTGCTGTTCCTGCTTGTTTTGGGCATTACCTTGATCCAGTTCCAGGGCGAGAAGAAGTACGGACAATAGGAGGATGCAAAAATGACAAGAGCCAACAAACAAGCCAAAACCGTCGCTAAAATTTTTGCGTACCTGATCCTCGCGGTGGTCATTCTGTGTATGCTCGTTCCTTACGCGTGGATGCTGTCGTCCTCGCTTAAACTGAACAAGGACGTCTTTTCGTTTCCGATGCATTGGATCCCGGACGCTCCCCGCTGGCTCAATTATGCGGAGATTTGGACGCGGATTCCGCTCGGCCGATTTATATACAACACGGCGAAGTTGTCCGTTATTGTCACGGTACTTCAGCTGCTGACTTCCAGTTTTGCCGCATATGCTTTCTCGAAGCTGCGGTTCAAGGGGAGAAACCTGCTGTTTCTCGGTTATATCGCAACGATCGCCATTCCGTGGCAGGCTTATATGGTTCCGCAGTTTATCATGATGCGTTCTATGGGGCTGAACAACACCCATCTCGCGATCATTTTTCTGCAAGCCTTCTCGGCGTTTGGCGTCTTCTTGATGCGTCAGTTCTACCAGAGTATTCCCGATGAGCTGTGCGAAGCGGCACGGATTGATGGACTCAGCGAATATGGAATCTGGGGAAAAATCATGCTCCCGCTCTCCAAACCGGCGTTGTCGACACTTACGATTTTCACGTTCGTGAATACCTGGAACGACTTTCTCGGTCCGATGATTTACTTGACCAAAACGGAGTTAAAGACGATCCAAATCGGCCTGCGGATGTTCATCACGCAATATTCCGCCGAATACGGCTTGATCATGGCGGCCAGCGTCGTATCGATCATCCCGGTGCTGATTGTGTTCTTGGCGCTGCAGAAGTACTTCGTGCAGGGCGTAGCCTCATCCGGCATCAAGGGGTAATCATCACGGGTAGAAGGAGTTGACGAAATGAACGTGACTTTCGACCATCCGCTCCAAACGCGAAGCGATATGGTAAAAGCTTTGGAGCAATTGGTAAGCCCCCTCCGGCCGTTCTACAGCCAAGGCGGCGCTCGGTTGGCGCTTGGCCGAACCGGCGTGTCCTACCCGGCAAAGGTGGCGGAGATGGAAGGGTTCTCCCGTGTACTGTGGGGCTTGGTTCCTCTGCTGGCTGGCGGAGGTTCCAGTGAGCTTTGGGAGATCGTCCTGGACGGCATTCGCTCAGGTACAAATCCGGAGCATGAAGAATATTGGGGCGAAGTCGGCGATTATGATCAGCGGCTGGTGGAGATGGCGGTCTTTGGGTACGCGCTGGCGCTGATCCCGGAGCATATCTGGGAACCGCTACGCCCGGCGGAACGTGACCGGCTGCACCGCTGGTTGAATCAAATGAATCAGCATCCTTGTTACGACTGCAATTGGCTGTTCTTTAACGTCCTGGTGAATATAGGATTCCGCAAGGCCGGCTTGCTCTACGACGCGGTGCAGCTGGAGCGGAATTTGGACCGACTGGATGCATTTTATCTGGAGGACGGTTGGTACAGCGACGGGATCGGGGGACACAGCGACTATTACGTCCCCTTTGCGTTCCACTATTATGGGCTGCTCTATGCACGCTTGATGGAAGAGGAAGATCCTCTACGATCTCAATTGTTCAAGGAACGCGCCGCAGCGTTCGCATGCGATTTTCTGGCTTGGTTCGCTCCGGATGGCGCTGCGTTGCCGTACGGGCGAAGCCTCGCATATCGTTTCGCTCAATCCGCCTTCTGGAGCGCGCTTGCCTACGCTGGCGTGGAGGGGTTCCCGGCCGGCGTGCTGAAGGGGCTTGTATTGCGCAACTTACGCTGGTGGTTAAATCAACCGATTCGGAGCTCTGACGGGCTCCTTACAGTAGGTTACGCCTATCCGAACCTGGTGATGTCGGAGAACTACAATTCGCCTGGCTCGCCGTATTGGGCGCTTAAGGCGTTCCTGCCGCTGGCGTTGCCGGAGGATCATCCGTTCTGGACGGCGGAAGAGCTGCCGCTGCCGGAGCTTCCGGCGTTGTCGGTGCAGCGTCCGGCGCATCTTGTGCTGGCCCGCGATAACCAGTCCGGTCACGTTGCGGCCTTCAACAGCGGCCATCGCGGTACGAACGAGCATACCCATACTTCGGCCAAATACGAGAAGTTCGTCTATTCGACCGGGTTTGGGTTTAGCGTTCCGCGTGCGGAATGGGGCCTGGCTCAAGGTGCGTTCGACTCCATGCTTGCGCTTAGCGAACGCGGGGAGAATCTGTATCGGGTCAGACGCCGTAACCTGGATATGTCGATTCAGGATAACGTGCTGTACGCATTATGGAAGCCTTGGTCCGACGTGGAGGTGCGCACCTGGATCATGGCAGGACTCCCCTGGCATGTACGGATTCACCGGATTGTGAACGGGCGTCCGCTCGACGCTGCGGAAGGCGGATTCGCGTTAGGGGTGGAAACGGAGCTGACGGAGTGGACGGAAGCAGACCGGACGGCGGTGGGGGCGGCAAGTCCTTATGGAGCAAGCGGCGTGCAGAGCCTGCTTGGCTACGAGACGGCTGAACTCATTCGCCCGAACGCCAACACGAATATCCTGCATCCACGCACCGTTCTTCCGACGCTCCACGCTTCCTTGAAGCCGGGAGTTCATGTGCTTGCGTCGGCCATTTACGGGGATCCGACACCGGGCGTTTCCTGGCAGCCGATATCGCCTGAATCGTTGAACCTCGTGATTCGGGAGCGGGATATCGTCTTGAAGAACTGCCAAGGGAATGAGGTGCGGATCGAGCTGGGGTAATCCGCGCCGTCTTCAAACTGTGGCGGAAGGAGGAGAGTCGATGGCAGAACACGAAGAATGGGAGAAGCTGACTGAGGGTCTGCCCCCCTTAAGGGCAGACGATTATTATCCGGAGGGTGAAGGCGGGACTGCATTCTGGAAGTCGCTGCGCGTGGATCCGGACGCCCAGACCGAGGTCAATGTGATCCGGACCGAGGGGGAGAGGCTGTTATGCAGCCCGTCGGAAGAGCTGACTTATTCGCTGTTTTCCTTGTTTGCCGTGCAGGGGTCACGGCTGGAGTATGAGCGGGTTTATTTCGAGAAGAGGCGGCGTCTGAACACCTTTGCCTTTCTGTCACTGCTCGAACCGGAGTCGGAGACGTACGAGGCCGCGCTGTGGGATGCGATCTGGGCGATCAGCAGCGAGTTCACCTGGTGTCTTCCCGCGCATGTGGATGCAAACCGCCCGGTCTCGGAGACGATTGACCTGTTCTCGGCGGAGACCGGGTTTGCGCTGGCTGAGTTGTCCCTGCTGCTGGGCGGCAGGTTGCCGGAACTGCTGCGCGTGCGGATTGCCGAACTGGTGGATGAGCGGTTGTTTCGCCCTTATCTCGAGAAGGGGCCTTTCCATTGGGAGGAGCTGACGAACAACTGGTCGGCCGTTTGCGCCGGTTCGATAGGTTCGGCAGCGCTACTGTTGATGGAAGAGAAGCGGGATCACGCCCGTCTGGCCCGAATTCTGGAGAAGACCGAGCGCAGTATGTCCTTCTATTTGCAGGGCTTCGGTGAGGACGGGGCTTGTCCGGAAGGGCTGGGATACTGGAATTATGGTTTTGGTTATTTTGCTTATTACGCGGATTTGCTGCTGAAGCGAACCGGGGGCCAGCGGGACTGGTTCCGCGAGGATAAGGTTCGGCGAATTGCCGGTTTCCAGCAAAAAAGCTTTATGGGCGGCCGCCTGGTCGCCAATTTCTCCGACACGCAGCCGTACGGCAGCGTCCATCCCGGGCTGTCGCATTACCTCGCGGCGCGGTATGCGGAGGTGGAAGCCCCGCCCGCCTCGCTTCATGCGGATTACCGCGAGGATCATTGCAGCCGGTGGGCTCCGGCGCTGCGCAACCTGATCTGGCGGGACCGCGCCGTAGAAGGGGCAGCGGAGTGGAAGGACGGCGACTTTGTGTTCGAGGATGCCGGCTGGCTGATCTCGCGGTTTACTGCCGCGGGAGGGACGTTTGGTTTTGCCGCGAAGGGCGGGCATAACGGCGAATCGCATAACCATAACGATCTGGGCCATTTCATGCTGGCGGGCAGGGGCGCGTTTTTCTTGTCCGATCTCGGGTGCGGGGAATATACGCGGGATTATTTTGGCGAGGCTAGGTATGAGTATGATTGTAACGGCTCGCAAGGGCATTCCGTCCCGATCATCGACGGGCGTTATCAGCAAGAGGGAACAGAGAGATCCGCTACAGTGGTTCGATGCGAGACTTCAGAGGAAGTATGCCGTTTGGAGTTGGAATTGTCCGGGGCTTACGAGGACGGAAATCTGCGGTCGTTCGAGAGAAGGTGGGTTTGGAATAAAACAGACCTGCCCAGCCTGTCGCTTCGGGATGAATTCCGGTTTGCGGAAGCACCGGAGCGTCTGACGGAACGGTTCGTGTCCCCGGTTCGGCCGGAGGTCACCGAGGCGGGAGTGCTGCGCTTCGCCCGCGCTGAGCTGATGCTGGAGCTGCATTATGATCCGAAGCGGCTGGAGGCCGAGGTTGAGGAACGGACGTACCGCGATCATTACGGGAAGGATATGGTCTGGTACGCACTGGATTTTCGGGTGCGGCGCACGGAAGCGGATCTTGGTATCGATTTTCTTTTTAATTTTGTCACGTTGTAGGAAGTGGGAATGGAGGAGGAACTGAAGTCTTATGGGGAACGGGAGAGCATGGGTAGAAGAAGCTTGGTCGAAGACGTTGGACAAAACGCTGCGGAATACGGCAAGAATCGGTTCCGGGTTTCCACACGCAAGTCAGGGCGGGGTTTATGATTTGGCCGAGCCGGCTTGGTGGACCGCGGGATTTTGGCCGGGACTGCTGTGGGTCTTGTATGAGGGAAGCGGAAGAGAGGAATTGAAGGCGTTGGCGCAAGAATGCGAGGCCAAGCTGGATGCGGTGCTGGACGGTTATGTAAGGCTGGACCACGATCTGGGGTTTATGTGGACGCTGACCAGCATCGCTTCTTATAAGCTGACGGGGAGCGACGTTTCGCGGATTCGGGCGCTGAAGGCCGCAAACTATTTGGCGGCGCGCTTTAATCTGAAGGGGCGTTACATTCGGGCCTGGAACCCGTGGAAGGAAGGCGAGCGGAATGAAGGGTGGGCAATCATCGACTGCTGCATGAACATGCCGCTGTTATTCTGGGCGTCCCGAGAAAGCGGTGACCCCCGCTTCGCCCATGTGGCCGAAGCGCATTTGGATACGGTGCTTGAGCAGTTTATCCGCGAAGACGGTTCGGTTTATCACATCGTGGTCTTTGATCCGGCCACAGGCGAGGTGGTGGGGCCGCAAGGCGGGCAAGGATATGCGCCGGAGTCGGCGTGGTCGCGCGGTGCCGCTTGGGCGATTTACGGCTTGACGCTGGGCTTCCACCATACGGGGAAGCCGGAATACCTGTCCGCCGCGCAACGGGCGGCTGACTTCTTCCTTAGCCAGTTGCCGGACGATCAGGTGCCGGCCTGGGATTTTCGCGCGCCGTTAGAGATACGCGATCTGCGGGACTCGTCCGCCGGTTCCTGCGCGGCCAGCGGTCTGTTGCTGCTGGCAGAGAAGCTTGGCAGGGAAGGTGCAAATGCGGCTGCAGCGAAGTACCGCGAGGGGGGCGAACGCATCCTCAAATCGCTGTACGACAACTACGGCGCCTGGGACGACCCGTCGGAGGAAGGCCTGATCCTGCACGGTACGAGCAATTACCCGCAGGGAACGAACATCGACGTCCCGCTGATTTACGGCGATTACTTCTTTGCGGAAGGCCTCGCCCGGCTGAAGGACGGCGGGGCGTCGTATTGGGAATAGTGGGGGGGGCAGCGGTAGCTCCCGTGATCGATTCCCAATGAAAAGGGGCAGCTCCATTAGCCATACGTTATGGCTTTGGGGCAGCCCCGTTTTGTTGTTTTTACTGCGCGTAATTCCCTTTATCTTGCCTCTCCACGTAAAACACTTCCGCGCTCGGATGCTCGCCGTAATTGCCGAATCCTTTACCGAACAGAGTCAAACCGCCGGGGTAGCGGGCGTCCGGCTCAACGGACAAGCGGAATGTCCATTGCTTCTGCCTGATGTCGATGTCACGAAAAGTGATGTCTGACATTTTCAAGCCGTCCATATACGTCCCGTCGCCCGTAATGCGCAGCCGTTTTAACAGTCCATATTGATTTGCCTGCCTTGGCCACCAATCGGGAGTATATTTGCCGAGTTGATCCCCATAGTCGCCGGGACTCGTCCAGGTGCCGAGCTGCATCCCGTTCAGGGTGAACGTAATATCGGAAGGATAATCATCCCTGGTTCCCGGGGCTTCGGATGCGAGCTCCATCGTGAAGACTAACTCCTCCGGTTCTTGACTGGATAGCAGATAATTAGGTGTCTTGTATTCGATAAATCCTGTGCCAAACCAAAGGATGGCTGCATCGATCCGTTCTGGATCCCAAAAATACCGGGGATCATCAAAGCTGCCGATGATCTTGGCGGTCGTCGCAATGCCGCAGGTTGGCTCGATGTGAAAGTCGGAGTAATGTCCCACCGGGATTTCGACCCGGTAGCTCTTGCGCTCGGCGGTTGCCTGTACCGGAAAGTGAATATCCGCGCTAGTGACGGCAAGCGAACAAATCTTCTGCAGACCGCTCTTGCCGGGCGCCATTTGCGTGACGACCAGTCCGCATTCGGACAGCTTGCGCACATGCATGGTCATGATCGCGCTGGATAACCCGACCGCTGCGGCCAATTCCTTAATGTTCATTGGGCGGTTGGCCAACAGCCGCAGAATGCGCAGACGAACCGGGCTCGCAAGCGCCTCATAGACCGGAAGTGATTTTTCAGTTAAATCGAGTTTCACGGTTTCCCCACCTTAACCGAAGTTTAATTAACCATTATATTAACGAAAAGTCATTTGTTTAGCAAGCATGGACAGGGTTCTATTCTTGCTCGAAAATCGTTTGACGAACCGGCGGAGGGCCGCCTATAATATTAGTGATATGGTTATTTAATTAATAAATATATTAACTAAGGAGTGAAGCAACGGATGTCACTACGAGGTGTGCTGAACGCCGATTCCGGCAAAGGAACGATTAACCGCAATATTTATGGACATTTCTCCGAGCATTTGGGTCGTTGTATTTATGAGGGCATATGGGTGGGTGAGGATTCGCCGATCCCGAATACGAATGGAATCCGTAACGATGTTGTGGAAGCGCTTAAGCAGATTCGGATTCCCGTACTCCGTTGGCCTGGGGGTTGCTTTGCTGACGAATATCACTGGAAAGACGGCATCGGACCAAAGGAAACACGCAAACGGATGGTTAACACCCATTGGGGCGGCGTGGTGGAGAATAACCATTTCGGGACCCATGAGTTCATGGAGCTGTGCCGACAGCTGGGTTGTGAGCCTTATATTAACGGTAATCTCGGCAGCGGGACGGTCCAGGAGATGTCCGAGTGGGTTGAATATTTGACCTTTGGCGGTGTGTCGCCGATGGCGGAGCTTCGGACACAAAACGGGCGCAGGGAGCCTTGGAAGGTCACTTACTTCGGCGTCGGCAACGAGAATTGGGGCTGCGGCGGTAACATGCGTCCGGAATATTATGCCGATGAGTACCGCCGGTACCAGACCTACGTACGCAATTATGACGACAACCGAATTCACCGGATCGCCTGCGGTCCGAACTCCGACGATTACAACTGGATGGACGTCCTGATGCGGGAAGCTGGACGGTTCATGGATTCCATCACATTGCATTACTATACGCTGCCAACCGATAACTGGCAGGATAAAGGGCCGGCAACCGGGTTCGACGAGCAAGCCTGGTTTACCACGCTGCAAAAAGCGCTTCGGATGGACGACTTGATTACCCGCCACCGTACGATCATGGATAAATACGATCCGGAAGGTCGGGTAGGGCTGATCGTAGATGAATGGGGGACCTGGTACAACGTGGAGCCGGGAACCAACCCAGGATTCCTGTATCAGCAAAATACGATGCGCGACGCGCTCGTCGCCGGGCTTACGCTGAACATCTTCCACAAGCATAACCAGCGCGTACGCATGGCAAATATCGCCCAGACCGTCAACGTGCTCCAAGCCGTGATCCTGACGGAAGGCGAGAAGATGCTCCTGACGCCAACGTATCATGTATTTGATATGTATAAGGTTCATCAGGATGCCGAGATGCTGGATCTGTCGCTGGATACAGGCAGCTACAAGCTGGACGGCGGGGAAATCCCGGCGGTGACCGCCACGGCATCGCGCGATACGCAAGGGAAGATCCATCTCAGCTTCTGTAATCTGCAGCATCAGGCGGAAGCGCAGGTGACGATCGACGTTCGGGGGTTGGACAGCGGCAGCTTGACGGCGACGGGTTCGACGTTGACCGGCCATTCGATCGACGCCCATAATACGTTCGACCAACCGGACGCGGTGAAGCCGCAGCCATTCGAGTCGTTTCAGCTGGATGGCGGCAAGCTGACGGTTAACCTGCCGTCGATGTCGGTGACGACACTCGAATTGGTGACAAGGGGTTAACCTCTGATGGCGGATACCTCGTGCAAAGCATGCCGAGACGATTATCGGGTCACGGACGAGCAGATCCAGCGCCTGCTGAAGACGACGGCGTTTGCGCCGGAACGAAGAGTAAGCGAGGAGCAATATCAGGAAAGGCTGCGCGTTTGCGGTGATTGCCCCAAGCTGATGGACGGGATGACTTGTACGGCCTGCGGCTGCATCATCCCGGTAGTCGCCTGGTTGAAGGAGCGGACTTGTCCGCTGCCGGGCGGCGGAATGTGGGCGAGTAACCACGATTGAAGGATTGTACAGCGAATAGGGCTTCGTCTTTTACGCAGCAGGGTGGATCAGCCTGCGCGTAAGGCGAAGCCCTTTTTATCGGGAGTAAGACCGATTCTATCCGACTAATTGACCGCTTCCAACAGTTCCTTGGAATTGTTCCTCACGTTTCCGACGGCCGTAGATACCGGGTAAGCTCGCATCTTCGCTGCTTCGTAGGGCTGAAGAAGCTTAAGTAAAGAAGCGGCGTCTGCATGCTCTCGCGCCAACCACTCGGCTTCGTGCTCCGGACGAAGGATGGCAGGCATCCGGGTGTGGATTTCAGCCATAAGCGAATTGGGTTCTGTGGTGATGATGGTGCAGGTCGCCAGCTTGTTTCCGTGCGGATCGCTCCAAATATCATACAACCCCGCAAAGGAGAAGAGGCCCCCGTCTTTCATGACGATCCGGAACGGCTGCTTGCCGCCTTCCCGCTGCTGCCATTCGTAGAAGCCGTCGGCCGGAATAAGGCAACGCCGGGACGTGAGCAGCTTGCGATACGCCGGTTTCTCCGTTAGCGATTCGGCCCGGGCGTTGATCATGCCGCCGCCGATCTTGTCCTCTTTGGCCCAGGATGGCACCAGCCCCCATCGCAGCTCGCCGAGGCGGTTGCCCTGCTTGCCTGTAATGACGGCGGGGATGAATTGCATCGGCGCTACATTATAGTTCGGAGCGAATTTCGCCAGCCGATTTTCAAAAATCAGATACCTGACAATCAGCTCGTCCAGGGGAAGCGTAATCGTAAATCGTCCGCACATAGGGGAACCCTCCCTCGTATCGATGTTTTTGTTGTTAACATTGTAATCGATTTGTTCGTGGGCATACCAGCCCCACTAAGGTCACCGAGTACGTTAAGGTTAGTCAGATGCAAAAGTGAAGTTCATTTCGCTCGAAAATCGTGTTTGGCCACCAATCCCAACATGCAACTTTTTTAACCCCAATTTCGTTTTTTCAGTGATACTCAGTGTTTCAGGTGAGCCCACCGGAAAGGAATCATTTACGATGAATAAACGCAATAAATGGATGATTTATACCCTTGCTGCAGCACTAATGGCGGCTCCATTGGCCATCTCATTACCGGGGCAGCAGGCAGAAGCTGCGGCCAAAGCCAAATATACGGTGTCTCCTCAAACGTTCAGCATAGAAGGCGCCAAAAAAACGATCAAAACCATCAATCTACATGGCACTTCGTATATTGCGCTGCGTGATTTGAGTAATGGTCTGGGGCTTGGCATCGGCTTCGACAAAGCAACGCAGGTGGCGAAAGTCACCGGCAAAAACCGGGTGCTGGAGATCAATCTGAACGCAACCTCCTTTAAGTTAAATGAGCAGATCCTTTGGGGGCCACAGCTTGTGGTCCAGGATAATACGACCTATTTGCCGATGCGCTTCATTCTCGAACAAATGGGGTATATCGTAGGTTATGATTCCTCCACAAAGCTTATTGCTCTTCAAGCCGTTCAAGAGAATGACGTGAAGATTGGTGCTAAAGAGATTGGAGCGGACGGCGACGGGAAATCGCTGTTGGTGTATTATCCGGTCCTTTCTGGGTTGGCAGATAGCGGGGTCCAACAAAAAATCAATACCTTCCTCAAGGAAGAAGCCGATAAGCACGTAGCTGCAGGAGCGAAGGAAATCGGTCTGGCCGCGGAGGAAAACAGCCGGATTCTCGATAACGACCCGAACGCGTCGGTACGTCAGCCCAGCGTTGACGGACGCTTCACAGTGACTTATAACGAAAAAGGCCGGTTAAGCCTCTATGTGGATTATTACGTGGATCTTGGAGGCGCGCATGGGACGACTGCCCGCGTTCCGTACACGTTTGATTTGTCTACCGGTAAAGTACTGACCTTGAAAGAGGCGGCGAACAATAACGCCAATTACGTTACGATTATTAACCTTAAAGTGAAGGAACAAATCAAAGAGCGTAAGCTGGAGCTGCTTCATCCGTTTACTTCGATCAAGGCGGATCGCGACTTTTTCCTGAACCGGAACGGGGTCGTCATCTATTTTACGCAATATGAATATACGCCTTATGCGGCGGGGATGCCGGAATTCACGATTCCTTACGCCGCCTTCCAATAAGTTGATTGACTTGCTCTGGTCCGCCCCGGGTCGATATTGCCATCGTCGATTCGGGGCGCTTTGTTTGGAAGAGGAGGAACTTCCGCCAAGCTGAGGAATATGTATTTTAGTAAAAGGAACGGCTGACGGGGAGATGGCCATGGAGCAAGTGGGGTTGGTGTTAGGCGGCGGGGCCGTACGTGGACTCGCTCACTTGGGTGTGCTGAAGGCATTTGAGCGGCATGGAATTCCAGTGGACACGATCATAGGCACCAGTATGGGCGGTGCGATCGGGGGCTTATATGCGGCAGGCATTCCGGCGGGGGACATTGAGGATTTGCTGTACCACACGCCGAAATACCGGCTGATGGACTTAGGAATCCGCCACCGGGGTCTGATCGGCGGAAATAAAATCTATCACACGGTCAATGAATTATTGAAGCAGCATGGCAAGGATGAGCTGAAGATCGAGGATTTTCCCATCCGATTCAAGGCCGTTGCCGTCGATTTGATGCAGGGTCAGCAGGTCATCCTGGATCGAGGCGACTTGGGGACCGCGCTGCGGGCAACGACGGCGTTTCCCGGGGTGTTTGCTCCGTTAGTACGGGGGGATCAACTGCTGGTTGACGGCGGGGTGTTGAACAATTTGCCTGTTCAGGAGTTGAAGCGAAAGGACGTAGGGTTGATTATTGCGGTTGATGTGACCCGAGAACATGAGAAGAAACCGCCGCGCAACATGATCGAGGTCGTTTACCGCTCCTATAGTCTGATGACCGCGGAGCGCAAACATACCAGCCTGCGGCTTGCCGACATCGTCATCCGGCCGGACGTGGGGCATGTGTCCGCGTTCGACTTCTCCAAAATGACCGATTGCATCAAAGCTGGAGAGGAAGCAGCTGAGTTAATGATGGATGAGCTGAAGGCGGAGGTAAGGCGGGTGAAGTACTAAACGTTCAGATGAAAAATCGAAGTGGGGGGAGATCATGCGCTGCATCACGATCCGACAACCTTGGGCGACACTGATTGCAATAGGGGCCAAGCGGTTGGAAACGAGGAGCTGGAGAACGAATTATCGCGGTGAGTTTGGTATACATGCCGGTAAGAAAATGGATCGGAAGGCTTGCGAGACAGAACCGATTCGGTCGCTTTTACTAGCGCACGGATACTCGTCTGCGGATCAACTGCCAGTCGGTGCGATCGTAGCCGTTTGCCGGTTGAAAGAATGTCTATCCGTGTTGAGCAACAGCGGGGAGACTGCCTGGCTGGGTGGAGGTGAAAGACGATTGGAAGCCGCAGGGCAGGAATACCGGTTCGGCGACTTTGCGCCGGGCCGGTACGCCTGGGAACTGACCGAGCTGCGTCCGCTTCTCGAGCCGATTCCTGCCCTCGGCAAACAAGGACTGTGGAACTGGGACAGTTAAACTTTGATATCCAAGTTCTTCCCGAGCGTCGGGTGAGCTTGGCTTTGAGACATCATTTGCACGAGATTTTGACCTTGGATTTCGGCCTGGTCTTTGGCCATGCTCAACACGCGGATCCCAACGGCTTGGGAAAGCGCGCTTTGGCTCATGGCTACGGACGTTGCTGCAATATCCATAATGTCACCTCCTCTCCATTTTGTATCGGCTGTTCGGTGACAAATGATAAATTTCCCAAGGAGTCGAATGATTTACAGGGTTGAACCCACCGCGTATAATGGGCATAATCTAACGTTTTCACATAAGGGAGAACATCATGAATCGCAGCTACGACGATCCCAAACGAATTTACATATCGGTGAATCAGAAATTTTGGATCAGCCATGTGGCGGCAGGTCTGTGGATGCTCTTTTCCATAGGGGTATCGATGCCGTGGCTGCAAGATTTTGCGAGGTTTGTGACGCTGCCTGCAGCGGTTCTGATCATCGCGGGAATCTCGTATATTCCCGGATACATGAACGCTTTTATGATCGTCAGCCTGTTGCTGGACCGACAACCTCCGCTTCCGGGGGGCTCACCCGAACGGTCGGTGACTGTGCTGATCGCTTGTCATAATGAAGAGCGTGGGATCAGGACCACGCTTGCGTATCTAGCCGCTCAAGAGTATTCGGGACCGATGAAGGTCATCGTGATCGATAACAATAGCTCGGATCAAACGGCGGAGCGGGCCAAGGCTGCCGGTAGGGAGCTTGGTCTGGACCTGCTCGTGATCGAGGAGAAAACGCCAGGCAAAAACCATGCGCTTAACACGGCTCTAACTTTGGTGGAGACCGAGCTAATGATCACGCTGGATGCAGACACGCTGCTGCACAATCTGGCTGTCAAGCATATCGTGTCCCGCATGGAGTCGGCGCCACCGGATATCTGCGCAGTTGCGGGAGCGGTGCTTGCCCGTAACAGCCGCCATAATTTCTGGGCCAAGCTGCAGGAATGGGATTATTTTCTCGGGATTGCCAGCATTAAAAGGTTGCAGGGAATGTTCCAGGGAACGTTGGTAGCGCAAGGGGCTTTTTCCCTCTATAAAACCGATGCCGTGCGCGCCGTGGAGGGTTGGCCGGATGCGATCGGCGAGGACATCGTGCTGACGTGGGAATTCTTGGCCCGGCGTTGGCGCGTGTATTTTGAACCGTTGGCGGTCGCTTTTACAGACGTTCCGGAATCGTTCCGTCATCTCGTCAGGCAGAGGAGCCGTTGGGCTCGGGGGATGATCGAAGCTCTGAAAATGTTGAAGCCGTGGAACCAACCGTCCATTTATGCCAAATATTTGACCGGTTGCAATTTGCTGATGCCGTATTTGGATTTGGTGTACACCTTCTGTTGGCTGCCGGGTTTGGTACTCGCCTTTTTCGGCATCTTCTGGATCGTTGGGCCGGCAACGTTGCTGGTGCTGCCGCTAACGTTTATCCAAAACTTCATTTTGTATCGGTATCAAAGTCAGGTGTTCCGCTCGCTCAACCTGCGGATCCGCAAAAACCTGTTTGGCTTTATTGCCTATGTGCTGCTCTATCAAATGGTGATGAGCCCGGTCTCCGTTTATGGGTACGTGCAGGAGGCGCTGCAGCGAAAACGGATTTGGAAGTAAAATTTTAAGCTGATCTTCAGGTTTCTGTAATGTTCCTTTAAGGAACCGATGCTATTCTTTAGATACTCCCTCTTCTTAATTGATATATACGTGAAGAAGCCACCCCTGCCCGGGGTGGCTTCTTCCTGTTACGCAAGGGTGTTCAAAAAGTCATCTTCCGATCACGAAGTGGATCCAGAGGAGCTGAGTCGGCGTCGAATCCTGAATTCAGCCGGTCGCTCCGTTGCTCACGTACCCAAAACGTACGCTCCGCTACTCACTCCCTAACTTCATTCAAGCTTCTCGGTGCTCGAAACCTAACTTTTTGAACCTTCATTGAAACGGTAGTTCAAAAAGTCATCTTCCGATCACGAGGCAAGTCGATGTAGCCTATTCGACGTCGAATCTTGAATTCAGCCGGTCGCTCCGTTGCTCACTCTTAAAAGTGCTAACGGAACCAGGAGACGTTATTTCACACTTTATAGATGTTCAGCGCGGATAACGGAACTAGAAGACCTTATTTCGGATAAAAGCAGCTAATTTGCGGGCATTAGAGCCGAATAAGGTCTCTGGGTTCCGTTACAGCGGGAAATCACCGGGAAATGGGGGAATAAGGTCTCTGAGTTCCGTTAGGAAGAGAAGGCCGTGACTTCCTTACTTCAAATCCTCGATCGAGCCAATATTCACGTAAGCCGGGACGACCAGGCCGGTTTTGACGCCGGTCATGTTCGCGCCGAGGTCATCGAGTTGATCGCCGTATTTGTCCCAGTAATCCGCATGGGTGAGTGGCAGCCAAGCGGCTGCGGTCGCATCGACGTCCCCGCTGGCGACGCCGGTCCACATCGGGCCGGCTTCGACCTGGAGGGACTCAACATCATAACCCAGCTTGCTCTCCAGCACGTATTCCAGCAGGTTTGTGCTGGCGATCTCGGAATCCCAAGCGACGTAGCTCAACTTGAGTTTGTCGCCGTCCACCGGCGTCAAGCCTTGGGTCCAGCTGTCAACGCGGTCCGTGTTGGCCTCTGCCCAGGCTTTGGCGGCTTCAGCCGGATCCTGACCTTCCTGGATCGCGGTCATAATCGCTCCCATTTCATCCGAAGTCCATTCAAAACGGTCAAGGAATTCATAAGCGGTCGGATGATCTTCCTTCAGGCCTTTCCGAGCCACCGTGTGGATTTCCTCGGCTTCGCCGTAAACCTTCTGCGGGTCCTCCAAATATTTCAGATCGTATTTGGCGAACATCCAGTGCGGCGTCCAGCCGGTGATAATGATCGGTTCTTCGGCTTTGATCGCCTTATCTAACATCGCCGTCATCGCCGCACCGGAGCCTTCGATCAGCTTCCAGTCCGCCAAGCCGTAGGTTTCGATTGCTTGGTTTGTCGCTTTCATGATCCCCGCGCCGGGGTCGATCCCGATGATTTCGTAGTCGACTTGCTCGCCAATCGCGACGGCAGTGGAGTTGCCTGCCCCGTTCGCCGACGCATCAGGTGCGTTGCTACCGCCCCCTGCGGCGGAATTGTTCGCTTGTCCGCATGCGGAGAGTACCAACATCCCAACCAGACCTGCCAGCACCATCAGTTTCCTCGTCGTCTTCAACTTCATTTTCATCTTAATCTCCCCTTTGTGATTTGGATTTAAACAAATTTTGTGTAAAGCGGTCGAGCACGATGGCCAAGACGACCACGGCCAGACCGGCCTCAAACCCTTGCCCGATTTTCAACTGGGTGACTGCTCGATAGACGGTAGCCCCGATACCTTGCGCTCCGATCATGGAGGCGATGACCACCATCGACAACGACAACATGATCGTTTGGTTCACCCCGGCCATCAGCGTAGGCATGGCAAGCGGAAGCTCCACCTTGAACAGCTTCTGCCAGGACGTCGAGCCGAAGGCGTTGGCCGCTTCCGTCAGCTCGCCGGACACTTGCTTGATGCCAAGATAAGTGAGCCGGATCGTTGGCGGGATGGCGAAAATCACCGAAGCGATCACCCCGGGAACGACACCTAGGCTAAAGAAAGTCACGGCCGGCAGCAGATAGACGAATGCCGGCATCGTCTGCATGAAATCCAGCAGCGGCGAAACGATCCGATGGACTAGCTTGCTGTAGGCGCTCCAAATGCCGATTGGAATCCCAAGCAGGATTGAAATCAGCCCGGACGTGATAACCAGACCTAACGTACTCATGGTTTCGTCCCAATAACCGAGATTATCGATCAGAAGGAACCCGATGACGGTGAATAGGGCCAACTGCCATTTTCCGATCAAATAAGCGATGATTCCGATGATGACGATAAAGAGCAGGGGATGCGGCAGCAGAAACAATCCTGCGAAAAAATCAACGATCGTTTCGATCGCCATGGACAATCCGTCGAAAAATCCGCCGAGCGTCCGTTCCATTCCGTCGACCAGCGATTCAATCCACTCGGCTAACGGCAATTTCGGTATGGACTTCATTTGGACTCACCTCCTTGGATTCATGATGGCTCTCTCCGGCGAGGGCCCCCAGCACGGCGCCGCGTACGATAACGCCAACCAAGCGCTCTTGCTCGTCAACGACCGCAAGCGGAACCTTGGACGAGCTGGTGACTTCAAACAGGTCACTCAGCACGGTGTCCGGGGCCACACGGGGGCCGTCCGCGATTAGAATTTCCTCGAGGCCCGCGCCGGATTTTGCGGCGCGGGAGGCATCTTCGGCCGTAATTACGCCTAGCAATTGTTTGCCTCGGCCGATGACGAACAGGTTAGAGATGCCTCGTTCGCGCATCAGCTCAAGGGCGACGCGTGGACCTCGGTCCAACGTGACCGTTTCCGGCCGGCGCATCACGCGGGCCGCGGTCAACACCTTCGACAGGTCTACGTCTTCGATGAACCGCTCAACATAGCGGTTGGCCGGGTTCATCAACATTTCCTCCGGCGTACCGATCTGGACGAGCGCCCCGTCTTTCATCAAGGCAATCCGATCGCCGAGGCGCAGGGCCTCATCCAGATCATGTGTAATGAAGACGATGGTTTTCTTCATCTTCTCCTGCAGTTCTAGCAGTTCATCTTGCATGTCACGGCGAATGAGCGGATCGAGTGCGCTGAACGCTTCGTCCATCAACAGGATTTCCGGGTCATTGGCCAGCGCGCGGGCCAGGCCGACCCGTTGCTGCATACCGCCGCTTAGCTGATCGGGCATTTTGAGCTCCCAGCCCTTCAAGCCGACGAGCTCCAGCGCTTGCATCGCTTTGTCGCGACGCTCTTTTTTTGCAACCTTCTGGATTTCCAGTCCGTATTCCACGTTCTGCAGGACGGTTCGGTGTGGGAACAAGGCGAACTTCTGAAACACCATGCTAATCGATTTACGCCGCACCTCGCGCAACTCGCTTTTGTTCATTTTACGGAGGTCCCGGCCATGCAGCAGGATTTCTCCGGCCGTCGGTTCAATTAGCCGATTGAGCATGCGAACCAACGTCGATTTGCCGCTCCCGGACAAGCCCATGATGACGAAAATTTCACCTTCCCGGATGTCCAAGCTGACCTGCCCGACGCCGACCGTAACCCCTTTGTCTTTGAGTAGACGCTCTTTGGTGTAACCTTGTTTTAATAAGGGAATGCCCTGCTCTGGATGAGGGCCAAATAACTTACTGACTTCACGTACTTGCAATAATGGCTGATTCATAGATTCACTCCTTTTCTAAATCTTCAGTTCCCCCTTCGATATCAGCTCACTGCTAGAAAATGGCCGAGCGAGACCGTATCGCATCAATCCGTGATGTAAGCTTAACAAACCTCTTGTCAAGAACGCAAAGCCGAAAACCGTACGTAAGGAACGTACAGAAAAAACTGAACGTAAAGATCTTCCGGATAACTCCATAATCCTCCCAAATGCTCCCTAGGCTGCTTCTTTACATTTGGTCTTGACTTTCTTAAGATAGAATAAGCGTTGAGCCGCGTGGTGATTTAAGGTTTACGGGTTAAACGCGCTACAGCCGGAGAGTTTTTTTGCAAATGAATAGGAGGTTGCAAGCATGAGCTTGGACCAGCTCACCGATGAGCAACAGGCATTATTAATGAAGGTACGCAAGCGAGTGATCGAGGCGATCGGACGAAACATGGATTTGTACGGGGTCTCCTTATCGACAGGGCACTTGTACGGGTTATTATTCTTTGCCGACAAACCGATGACGCTTGATGAGATGGGCATGGAAATGAAAATGAGCAAAACCAGCATGAGTACGGGAGTCCGCACCCTGCTGGATCTCAAAATGGTCAATAAAGTGTGGGAGAAAGGCTCCCGCAAGGACTTATATGAAGTGGAATACGACTGGTACCAAACGTTTACGGACTTTTTCGCAATAAAATGGAGAAAAGCGGTGGAAAGCAATATCCTGGTGTTGCGCCGCTCGATCGAGGAATTGACCAAAGCGATGACGGAAGAGGCGGAGGGGCCGCTTCGCAGGGTGTTGGAGGAAGACGTCCGCAAGATGAAGGAAACGGTGAAGTATTACGAATGGCTGGACCGTCTCATCGATACGATGGAAAGCGGAGAGATCTACAAGCTGGTCCCGAAAGAAACCGAATCACGTTCATGATCAAAAAAAAGAAACGCTTATTCCAACGACGCCATCAGATGGCCGTTGGGAATAAGCGTTTTTTTGCGTGTCAGTAGGCTCCGATATCGTCGAGCATCAGCTTGGCAGAGCCACCGCTCAGTTGAAAGGCCAGTTCTAGGATTCCAGTATCCGGGTCAAACTCCGGATTGGCTGCAATGAAGTCTTCCAGCGCCAGCCGGTACGTTTGATATACCGCTTCCGTCGCATGCTTGTATTTCCCGTCCGATAGGTGGCGGTCCAGCCAAGGGTGGATCGTAAACGACGTGATTGGCAACGGTTCAGCTTCCATGAATCTCGTCAGAGGCAGGCGGACGGAGGTGCCGTTGCCGTCAATGAGCTCTACTTCAACCGTGACGACCCCCGCAGCCAAGGGCGCATCCGGCGTATCGTCTTCCAGCTCAAAGCTGCGGTCGGTTAGCGAGAACGCGAGCCCCTCCAGCCTACCGCTAGCTGGTAGGGGAGCGCCTTGCTCCCAGCTTAGCGCGTAAGTGGACGGCTCGTTGCCGCTCAGCCGGCGCTCCAGGACGATTCCGCGGGAGGGCTTGACGCCTTTTTGCCGGTTCTTTGCATCCTCTTCTTTCCAGGATAATCCACGGGCTGCCGCTTTCCCGCCACCGGGCAGCGTCGCCCGGTTCGAATCCTCATCGTAGCGGGCCCAGGCCGTAAACGAACCGCTCTCAAACCGGTTGTAGTATGCCGTGTCCGGGAGCCAGTCCAGACCGACGCGATAATCCTGCAGCAACGGGAGGTACCGGCCCGATTGGCCGTCGTTCCCTGACTCCCCGCCACGCAACGTCTCTTCGAAGAACGCCGAGAGGTACACCTTGGCGATGCTTCGCTGTTCGGCCGGCGACAACATCCCGTCCCGGCTAAGCAGGATACCCTTCGGATAGCTGACGTCGCGGCCGCCCCAACTGCTGTTGAATTGGCTGTGATTGGCATCTCCAATGTACAGAGAGGCCTTGAATCGCTCCTCGCCTGGCGAATAACTCGTTCGCATGTACTGCCGGTCGCCGTCGAAGTCGCTGACATCGCCGTCCCGGGCGCCTTGGAGCGTTAAATAACTGACATCCTTCAACTGAGTGACCTTGCTGTCTACTTTCCTGTCGGTAGGCGCTATGGCGGCTACGGCCTCGATTTGGTACGAGGCGAGGCTTTGAATCAACTCCGTATCACTCCCGAACCAATCCATGTAATCGGCGGCCATTGCGACCGCCTGCCCCCCTCGGGAATGGCCAGCTAAGCCGATGCGGGCAAAGTCGACTTTGCCGTACAACGGGTTGCCGGGCTCGTTGGCAAAATCGCCGATTTGCTGCAGATGCTTGAGCAGGACCCAGGCCCGGACTTTCATATCGTTGTCGGGAATCCCTGTCCATACGGAGTAATTCAGGAAATTCTCATCAATCGAGACGGCAATGAACCCACGGCTGGCCAACAGCTCCCCGAGATAGGCGTAGCCGTCGTCGGAGAAATCTTCCATTAAGTGATTCCCGTGGACGATGAGGACGATCGGAAAGTGGGAGGGACTTTCAGCAGCGTCCTTCCCTTCCGCACTAGTGGGCATCCAGACTCTGCCGTTCAGCGGTAATGCACGTTGATTAAATCCCCAATAAGCGGTTCGGTAGACCGACCATTTCTTGATATAAGCTGAAGCATCCACCGCCTGGGACGTAACGTCAACCGATTCACCGTATTCGGGTTGCCAAGTGTCGTTCCCGCTACCGTACGTAAAGGTCGACACAGCATAGGGCCCGGGTTCGGCGGGGTTATCCGGCTGATCGGCCAATAGTCCGCCGCCGTCCCCAGCCTCGCCGACTTCCTGCAACCCGGCGCTTTGCACGCCTTGGAATGCGGGCACGGTGGAGTCGTTGCCCGTCCCCGGAGCAAAAAACCAGATTGCAGCCGCCGCAACGAGCAACACCGCTGGCAGGGTGATCGCCGCTTTATGACGAAGCCGGAGGCGCCGGCTGGCAAGCATTCCTGCCAGAAGTCCGGCGGCGATCCCCGCTAAGCTGATTACCGCAGCCACCAACGCAGCTGCGGCTAGAGATACTTCGTTATAGTAGAAAATCAGGAAGGAGGCGGCGTAATCAAATAAGACCGCCCCCGTAAACAGCCGGGGGATCGGCAAGCCGATCAAGGCTATCAGCAGTGTAGTGAGGTGAGCAATCAGGTAAAGCGCGAGCGTTCCCGCCAGCAGAAACAGGAGTAAGTCGACCGTGGTTCCGAGCCCGGTCGGCATGCCCAGCGCCAACAGACCAAACGCGAACATGCCGGCCCCCCAGGGGCCGGCAACGGCGGATCGCCAGTAGGCGGTATCGTATTGGTAGGCATTCCGGATGCGGCGAGCGATCCGGTGACGCCGTTTTGGCTTGCGCAACACTAGTTCCGTAACAACCTGAAGTTCCATGGTCTCCCCCAATAGTTGTAATCTCTCCTCTGCCTTCATTGTAACATGGGCAGGGGAACGGGAGGAACAGGGGAATGCAGGGTCCGAGCTTGTGAACTGCTAGGCTGCTAGTCTCTCTGGCTTGGGCGCGTGCGGAATCGGACGGTCGACCATCCGATCAGCACAACCAGCACGCCCAGGCATACGCCGATGCTGATGCGGTTCTGCGCGTCGAACAGGAACAGCAGAGCAATGACCGCTAAACCGATGATGGTCAGCACCGTTAGATAAGGAAATCCCCAAACTTTAAAGCTAGGCGCAGTCGGATAACGCCGACGAAGCTTCAGCTGGGACAAACAGATCGTAATCCACACGAGCAGGACGACAAAGCCGGGCACGGCCATCAGCAGGCGGAACAATCCCGCTTGATTGAGAACGGCGAGCATGGAGCCCAGGATCAGGACAATCCCGCTGAGAATCAAGCTGTTGATCGGTACGCCCTTGGACGAAATCCGCGCCAACTTGGCCGGCGCCTCGCCGCCGGTGGCCATCGAATGGAGCATCCGGGTCGCACCGTAAATGCCGGAATTGGCTGCGGACAAGACGGCCGTAATCAGGATGAAGTTCATTAAATGCGCCGCGCCTTGCAGCCCTGCCGACGTCAGCACTTGCACGAACGGGCTGGTCTGCTCGCTAAGACTATTCCACGGAATAAGTCCGCAAATGATCAAGATTGGCAAGGTATAAAACAGCACCACGCGCAAAATAAAGTTTTTGACCACCCGGGGGAGCACCTTTTCAGCGTCCTTGGCCTCCGACAAGGTGAGGCCGATTAGCTCGGAGCCGCCGTAGGAGAACATGACGACCAGCAGCGCCGAGAAGATTGCCGTCCATCCATTCGGAAAAAAGCCGCCGTAATCGATGTAATTGCGCGGGAACGGGGCTTCCGCACCCGGGATGAAGCCAAACAACATAGCCGCACCAAGCAAGATAAACACAATAATCATCGCGATCTTGACCCCGGCCAGCCAAAATTCAAATTCACCGTAACCGCCTACGCTCATCATATTGATGGCGAGGATAAAGATGGCGCTGGCCAGGCTGAGCACCCACAGCGGCACGTCCGGCAGCCAGAACTGCAGGAAGCTGCCGGCAGCGATCACTTCAATCACGCAAACAGCTAGCCACATGAAACAATACAGCCAACCCAAGATGAAGGAGATACGCTCCCCAAACGCCTCGCGGATGAAGTCCTTCATGTTTCGGCCGGGATACACGGTGGCCATTTCGGCAATCGCGCCCATGACGACAAGCAGCAGCAGGCCGGCGAAGACGTAGGAGAAGATCACGCCAGGACCCGCCAAGCTGACGGTCTCGGCACTGCCTTTAAAGATGCCGGTGCCGATGACACCGCCCATAGCCATGAAGCTGATATGGCGGGGCAGCAGTTTTTTCTGCAGCGTAGAAGATTCGGATTTCACGTAAATAAAGCCCCCTAAACATAAGTTAAATCCTCGAAATGCCCTTAAATGCAATACGGACTTATATTACACTAATTCCCCAGGCAGAGGAAATGAAATCATAGCCGATTGATTATTATCACATTTCGTTGATTGGTCAGGTAGGCAAGCGCCCGGGGCCAATATACAATAACTCACAAGATGAATAAAGCGAAAAGGGGGGAAGCGTATGGCCCGGCTATCCGTCGATCAGGAAATGCAACCCGCCATGCCGCGCGTGCCTTACAAGAGGAGGAACAACGGGTTCGCGCGTTTTATTCGGCAAATCGACCTGCAGCTTATGGTACTCCCGGCGCTCGCGCTCATATTCGTGTTCAGCTACATTCCGATGTACGGCGTCCTGATCGCCTTTCAGGATTACAAGATCGGACACAGCTTTACCGGTAGTCCGTGGGTGGGCTGGAAGCACTTCGCCTACTTCTTTCAATCGCCGGATTTCTATACGGTGATGCGCAATACGATTGTGATCAGCTTGCTGAAGTTCTGCATCGGTTTTCCTGCGCCGATCCTGTTGGCTCTAATGCTGAACGAAGTGCGGAAAATGGCTTTCAAAAGAGTGGTGCAGACCATTACGTATTTACCGCATTTTATGTCCTGGGTCATTCTCGGCGGACTGGTCGCCTCGCTGCTCGCAACGGATAATGGCAGCTTAAACCTGTTGCTGGAGCGGCTCGGTACCATTCAGGAACCGATCAACTTCCTGTCCCTGCCCGAGTATTTCTGGAGCATCCTGATTACGACCAACGTGTGGAAGGAAATCGGCTTCGGTTCCATCGTCTACCTGGCGGCGATTGCCGGGGTGGACCCGAATACGTATGAGGCGGCTTCGATTGACGGAGCCAGCCGCTTCAAGCAGATTTATTTGATAACGCTTCCATCCATCATGCCGGTGATCTCGATCTTTATGATATTGGCGATCGGCAATTTGCTGAGCGCCGGCTTCGAGGATATCCTCGTGTTGGCCGTGAACCCGGCGCTGCGGGATGTGTCTGACGTGATCGATACGTATGTGATCAGGGTCGGGATCAACAACTACCGATATTCCTACGCTACCGCCGTCGGATTATTCAAAGCGGTCGTCAGCGTCGGGTTGTTGACCATCGCCAACTATGTGGCCCGCAAATCCGGCAACAGCTTATGGTAATCAGGAGGAGGTGTTCGCGATGTTTAGCAGCAGAGGTGACCGGGTTATGGTTGCTTTCATCTATGTCTTCTTAATCGTCTTTGCTCTCTCCACGTTATATCCGTTCCTGAATGCCATTGCGATCTCGCTGAATGAGGGGTTGGATACCGCTAAAGGCGGGGTTACTCTCTGGCCGCGGGCCTTCACCATGGAAAATTACGAGGTCGTCTTTCAGGACGAACGGTTAATGTCGGGTTTCGTCATCTCCGTACTCCGGACCGTCGTCGGGACTGTCAGTGCGATCTTGGCAACCGCGATCTTCTCCTACGGAATGACGAAACGTGAGCTGATGGGACGTAAGTATTACATGCTGATATGTATCTTTACGATGTATTTTTCCGGCGGGTTGATTCCGACCTTTCTGCTCATTCGTAACTTAGGGATGTTCAACTCGTTTTGGGTTTATATTATTCCTTCGCTGATCGGGGTGTGGAACATGATCATCTTCCGTACCTTCTTCCAGGGGCTACCCCAAGGGTTAGAGGAATCGGCCAAGATCGATGGCTGCGGGAATTGGGGCACCCTGTTCCGCATTGTGTTGCCGTTGTCGGGTCCGGTTATCGCAACGCTGTCGCTGTTTACGGCAGTTGGACACTGGAACGAGTGGTTTGTGGCCAGCATCTACATTTCGAAGGAGGAGCTGCTGCCGATTCAGACCATTCTCAAGCAAATTCTTGCTTCCAATATCGTCTCCGAGCAGACGGCCAATTTGGACGCAGCGGCGCAGGCCCATATGGCGCAGGCCAAAACCGTCACCAGCAAATCGCTCTCGATGGCAACGATGATGGTGGCAACGCTCCCGATCGTCCTGGTGTATCCATTCGTGCAGAAGTATTTTGTCAAAGGGGTTCTGGTGGGTTCCTTGAAGGAGTAGCCATGGGGTTTGGAGCAAATGGTTTTGCTTTGAACATAAAAATGTAAGTAGAAAGGGGATAACAGTCGCATGCAAAAGAGGGGAATACGGTTAAGCCGAATGATGGTTATTTTCCTGGTGATCGCCTTGTTTATCGCGGGATGCTCCGGCGGCGGGGGGAACAACGGAAATGGCGGCAATACCGCCGAGGCGCCGAAGGAGAACAGCGGCAATGAGAAGAACAACCAAGCCGAATCTGCTGAACCGCAGCTTTACGAGCTTGGCAAGGAGCCGCTGGAATTTACGTTATACGGCAACTACGATTGGTACACCATGCCGAAATGGGGCGCCGATGAGACCACCACCTGGGTCAAGGAGAACAAGAAGGTGAACATCACGGAAATCCCGAACGGCGGAAATACGGTTCAAAAGCTGAATACGATGATCGCCTCGGGAGATTTGCCGGACGTGATTTGGGGCGAGCGGGGAGCCGATGTCGAGCGGTTGCGTGAAGCAGGGCTGCTGGTCCCCTTGGATGATTACATCGAGAAGTATCCGAATCTGAAGAAGTGGCTGGATCCGAAAGCGCTGAATATGCTGCGATCCCCCGACGGCAAGCTGTACCAGTTCCCGAACTGGTATACGAACCGTCCGAACGGCAATGCCGGGTGGGTCGTGAACAAGAAGATTTATACGGAGCTGGGTTCGCCCAAGCTGGAAACGACTGATGATTTGTACGCCTACTTAAAGCTCGTGAAGGAGAAATATCCGGACGTGATTCCGCTGGAGACGGATCTGGCCAGCGAAGGCCACGGCCTGGATCAAATCTACTCCGCGTTTAAAGAGAACAATTTAAGCTTTCCGCGTTATTTTGCCGTTCCGAGCGGGGATAAGATGACTTCGATTTATAAGGATGAGGCTTACCGTGAATCGGTGGTGTACGCGGCGAAGCTGTTCCGCGAGAAGCTGATGACGCAGGATGCGATGACGCAAACGCGGGATCAGGTGCAGGAGAAGTTGATGAACGGCCGAGTGGCGGTATATACTTCCTCTAACCCGACCTTATATGCAATGCAGGCCCATGCGGCTTTAACCCAGAAGGATCCGGACGCCGGCTACATCATGATCTGGCCGATCCACAAGGAAGGTCTGGACAAAAACAAAACGTATCCCGGCACCTATAATATGCTTGGCTGGAACGCCGCTGTGATTACGACCGGCGCCAAAGATCCGGAGGCGATCTTCGCTTTCCTGGATTGGTGGACCGGTCCGGAAGGGATGACCTTGCAGATGTGGGGTGTCGAGGGCGAGTTCTGGCAGGGACGTGAAGCCGACGGCATCACGCCGAAGTTTACGGAGAACTATACGAAGGACAAAGAGAAGCTCGCGGACTACCAAGCGAAGATGGACCCGTTAATGTGGGTCGGCAATACCGTATACGTCGACGACATCAAGGGGAAATTCGAAGCAACGCTGCCGGAGAACGAGCGAAACTGGTCGACCTATTGGCAGTATGAAATCACGTGGAAAACCCAAGGGGATGCGACCGAGTTTATCAACTTGTTCCCGCTGCCGGATACAGAGGAGGGAATCACCTTCCAAAGCGGCAAAGACATTTGGCAGAAAGCGAGAGCTCAAGCCCTGTACGCGAAGACAGATGAGGAGGCGCTGGCGATTCTGGACAAAGCACATGACGATACGATGTCCATCGGGTTCGAGAAGCTGCTGGATTATTACACTCAGCGCTGGCATGAAAACTTGAAGATGATCCAGGGCAACTAGGGAGAGGAAGCAGGACATACGAAGAGGGGACCCGTTTTTTTCGGGCTCCCCTTTCTTGCATCGCGCCGAACATCCGTAAACGCCTGCTGTTATTAGAGGATATTCTCCGTTCTCAACCGCCGGGGGGGACGGGTATACTTAGGGATAAACCGAACTTCCGCAAGGGGAAAAGGGGGCAGACGATCTTGTATAAGGTATTGCTTGCCGATGACGAGCATCTCGACCTGGAGGGCATGAGGACGTTTATTCCCTGGTCCGAGCTGGGGATGGAGGTCGTAGGCGCCGTAAGCAACGGCTTCTCGGCCTGTGAGCTGATGGAACGGCAGTCCGTCGATATTCTGGTGACAGACGTCAATATGCCGAATATGTCGGGACTG
This sequence comes from Paenibacillus rhizolycopersici, assembly GCF_014947195.2. Lineage (NCBI taxonomy): Bacteria > Bacillati > Bacillota > Bacilli > Caryophanales > Paenibacillaceae > Paenibacillus > Paenibacillus rhizolycopersici. The sequence continues at coordinate 434,598 of NZ_JADCNN020000001.1, forward strand.
GAGCTGGCGCGGCGAGCGCTGGATCGAAAGCCGGACGTCCGCGTCGTGTTCGTCAGCGGGCACCAGGACTTCCACTTTGTAAAGCAAGCGCTTTCGTTGAAGGCATGCAGCTATGTGCTGAAACCGATGGACGACGAAGAGCTGGTCGCCTCGCTGCGGCAAATCACCCTTGAGCTAGAGTACGAGGCGAATCGCAAACGGACGGAGGAACAGTTCCTTCAAATGATGCAAGCTTTGGGAGCACAGGACGGCAGAAAGTCAGAGGACGCCCGGGATCGGCACATCGAACCGGAGCCTTCGGAGCTATCGGACCTGAGGAACATGCCGGGCAGCAGCCGGTTGATCAAGGAAATCGTGGCCACCATGCAGGCGCGTCTCCACGAGAACCTCACTTTGAAGCAAATCGCCCAGCAGTTTGCTTTTTCCCCCAATTATTTGGGACACCTCTTTAAAGAAGAAACCGGCCAAGGCTTCAGCGAAATGCTGACCGAGCTTCGGATGAAGCGGGCGCGTGAGCTGCTAAGGGATCCCAAGGTGAAAATCTATGAGGTCGCCGGTCAGGTCGGGTATCGCTATATGCCTTATTTTAGCCGGCAATTTAAAGAAACCTTCGGGATGACGCCGATGGAATTCCGCAAACGGGAGTGAGCCGCCTTGATGAAGATTCTCCGCGTTTCGCCAAACCGGTCGCCCCGTTACCTACCGTTCGGCTACAAGCTGATGTTGACCTACCTCGTTTTTATCCTGATTCCGGTGCTCGCCATCGGTTATTTCTCCCACACCCTTTATCAGGAATCCATCCGCAAGCAAACCCGCAGCACTATTCAAGGCACGCTGTTGCAAATCCGCGATAACATGGAATACAAAATGGCGGATGTGGAGCGCGTTTCCTCCATGCTATACCATGACTATACACTGGTGAGGCAACTGCGCAGCTATGAGGAAGGCTGGAGCAGCTATGAACGCACGACAACGGTACTCCAACCGAAGCTCCATATCGCCATGAATGCGACCGGTCTGAATTTGGCCATGTACGTGTTCCTTGAGAACGATACGCTGCCCGAAGTGTATCACGGTTCATTCCTACATGAGAACCCGGATGCGCTCGAGGGGCAATACAACATCTATCATCTTCGGAGGATTCAGGACAAACCGTGGGTTCTGGAGTTTCCGGAAGAGGAGTACGGAGAAACGCTCGTTTGGCGCGAGGTAGAGAGGGACATGGAGTATGGCCGAATTTCGCTGCTGCGCCGGCTGGTCGACAGCGATAAGCCGCTCGATTTGCAGGTAATCGGCTTCTTGCGACTGAGCGTGCGAAGCGGCGAGTTGTTCGAAGCACTGGACTACCGCAAAATCGGCGAGGGCAGCCAATTGCTGATTCAAGATGGGGCGGGGAAGACGTTATACGAATCCGGCGGGATCGAAGAGACCGGCGTTGCCGGAAGTCGGGGGGAATCGGCAGAGTTTTTAACGATCCGCGAGGAGGTCGCAGGTCCGGGATGGGTACTCACGGCCCGGGTTCCGCTTACGATCATGGAACAGGACTCGACGAAGGTACGTTGGTTCGTGACCCTGATCTGCGTGTTGTGCTTGATCGTGTTTACGTTTGCCGGGATGTTCATTTCCCGTTATTTTTCGATCCGGGTAACCAAAATCGTGTCGGTTCTGAATGCCTTCCGGGAAGGGGATCTCCATAAACGGATGCGCTACCGGGGGAAAGACGAGTTTTCCCAGATCGCCTCTGCCCTAAACGAGATGGGGCACAATATCGAACGGCTGATTGAGCAGGTCTATCTGTCCCAATTGGAGAAGAAGGAAGCCGAACTGGAGACGCTGCAGGCGCAGATCAACCCGCATTTCCTCTATAATACGCTGTCCTCGATCAGCCGGCTCGCCAAGTTCGGGGAGATTGACAAGCTGCAGCGCATGGTGCTTGATCTGGCGAAGTTCTACCGCTTGTCGCTTAGCGACGGGCGGACCATCATTCCGATTCGCAGCGAGCTGGCCCAGGCGGAGGCTTACATCAATATCCAGCGAACGAAATTCGGGGAGGCGGTGTCCTTTGGTTTCGAGGTCGACCCGGCGATCCTGTCTTTTTCCACGGTCAAGCTAGTCCTGCAGCCGTTTATCGAAAACGTGTTGGAGCATGCCTGGTTCGGCGATCCGATTCACGTCCGGGTTCAAGGTTATGCGAAAGGGCGGGAAGTTTGCTTCAAAATCATCGACGATGGGATCGGCATGCCGCAAGATCGGCTTCGGCAAATTTTCGACTCGGCACCCGGGGCGGAGGCCGGGTTTGGCATACGCAACGTACATAGCCGCATTCAGTTGCATTTCGGCACGGAGTATGGGGTGAAGATGTTTAGCCGTCCCGGGATCGGCACGACAGTGTTGATCCGGTTCCCGGCAATCCCTTCAGTCGGGGGGGATCCAGGGGGATTCGCGGGTCTTTGAAATGTCAGGCAACACGGAGCCTGTCAAGCCTTGACAATTATTTACTTCGCGGGTTTAATAGGGAGATAGTTTTGTACAACTCGTGAACAAAGAAGGCGAAAACCGTATGAACGCACATCTCAGAAATATTCACCCTTTATCGTGGACCATCATCGTGGGGACCATATTTGGACGTATGGCTTCGTCCATGAGCATTCCGTTCTTATCCATCTATCTCATCAAGTCCCTTGGAGCGTCCCCGTCCGAAACTGGGATCGTCGTTGCGGTCAGCTCGCTGATCGGGGTGTTCGCCAGCTTTTACGGAGGGTATATCTCGGACGTTATCGGACGCAAGAGAGTGCTGTACATTTCCATTTTCGGCTGGGTGCTGGTGTTCATTGGCTTTGGCTTGGCGAATCAAGTGTGGCTCTTTTTTATTATGAATGCCTTAAACGGATTGTGCCGTGCGTTGTTCGAACCGACCTCCCGGGCATTGTTGGCTGATATCACGCCACAGGAAAGCAAGATGCTGGTATTTAATCTGCGTTACGCAGCGATTAATCTTGGCGTAGTCGTCGGACCGATCCTAGGTTTGCAAATGGGGGCTTCAGATTCGGGAATTGCTTTCTATTTCGCCGGTCTCGTCTATCTGGTGTATGGGCTGGTTTTGGTATTCCAGTTTATGCTGCATAAGGAGATCGGAACCGCGGGTCATGGAGCGGGAGAGCGCCTGTCCCTGAAGGGTGCGATGCAGGTGACCGGACAGGACCGGACCTTCTTGTATGTGCTGGTCGGTATGATTTTCTGCGTGCTTGGGTACGGACATTTCAGCTCGACGTTAGCGCAATACTTAGAGATGACGCCAAGTATCCAGGACGGGGCCAAGCTGTTTGGCTACATGCTGTCACTGAACGCGGTTGTCGTCCTGGTGGTACAGTTCCCGATCGTCAAGTTCGCCGGCCGCTTCACGCCGGTTGTGCCGCTGATTGCGGGTAATCTGTTCGTCTCCGGCAGCCTGCTGCTGTTCGGCTCGGTTCACGCGATCTGGGCGTTCCTGCTAGGCGTCGTCATCTTTACGATCGGCGAGGTGCTGATGTTTACGATGACTGACGTGCTCGTCGACCGCATTGCCCCGGCATCGCTACGCGGTACGTATTTCGGCATGTTTGGCTTTAACCAATTAGGCAACGTGCTCGCGCCGTTGTTGGGCGGCTTTCTGTTGGATGCCTTCGGTGCCCCAAAGTCCCTGATCATCTTTGGGATCATCGCGTTGACGGCCGCCTTCGGCGTGCCGTTCCTGCTGCTGGCGAAACGCCATTTAACCGCGCGAGAAGCGGCGGCTGGGAATGGGGAGGCGCAGGCGGGGGTGTCGGGTTGATAAGGTAATCAACCCACTGGATTTTCTACCGTTAATAGGGTTCATCAACAATAGCTAAGTCAGGGCACACCAAATAACCGGATCGGGCGATTCACGCCCGGTCCGGTCTTTTGTTTTATTTGCTTTTACGCGACAAACTCAGTAAGGACAAGCCGAAGAACAACACTGTAGTCGCCAGCAAAATGACGATGCTTAACCAGGACTCGACCTGGTAGGAGCCAAAATGATAGACGACGCCCATACTTTCCGTGAACTCCGTCAGTGCCTCGGCGGGTGCCCCGTTGAAGGACACTTCCATCGGATGTTCCAGCATGACGTTGCGAATCAGCACCCCGGCATGGGAGATCGGGAAAATCTTAATGACCCATTGCACCGCCTCGGGCAGGCTGCCCATCGGCACGTAGATGCCGGTTAGGAAACCGATCAGCGTCCCGATCACCGTGCTGGCTGCCGAGAAGGCGTTCTGACTGCGCAGGAACGTGGTGATGAAGAAGACGATCGAGCTGCTGGCGAGCACGGATAACACGATGAGTCCAAGCACCTTCAGGATACTGAGCAGCGGCAGTAACTCCCCGTCCAGCATCAGGATGTACAACTCCCCAAGGATAAACGTGACTACGCTCATGATGACGCCCACGGAGCAAGCGCTGAGAATATAACCGCCGGTTAGCCGGCTTCTGCGGAGGGGAGAAGTCGTAAAATCCTTGAGGATCTTACGCGAGCGGTCTTCGACCATGATTCCGAAAGCCCCCATGGTTGAAGTAACGGAGGTGACGGCCAGGATTCCGGCCAGTACCCAACTATTAATCAGAACAGACGCCCCTTCGATCACCGGCAGACTGTTTGCGATGGTGTCGCCAAGGAAGACGACATAGAGTCCGAGAATGATGAACACGGCCAGCAAGGAAAACAATACGGCGGCGCGGTCCCTAAAAAAGATTTTCAAATTTCGGTTTGCGATGCTTAACATCAGCTTCTGACCTCCGTTCCCGTCAGGTTAATAAAGACGTCGTCCATCGTTCCGTTGACGATTTCCAGGTTGGCGATATTGTCCCGGCACCGGTCCAGGATCCCGAGCGCTTCTAGGGTAGAATTTAGCGCAATACGGTAGATACCTGCGGCATCCCGTTCGAAGGCAAGGCCCAATTCCTCTAGCAGGGCAGTCAACTTGCCGTCATCCGCCGGCTTAATTCTCAGCATGTCCGAAGCATACCGGTTCTTAAGTTCCAGCGGCGTACCTTGAGCCAACACTTCGCCATGGTCGATGATCGTGATGTAGTCGGCTTGAGCGGCTTCCTCCATATAATGGGTGGTCAGGAATACCGTCATGCCCTGTTCTCGCTGCAGCTTGAGGACCATTTCCCACACTCTCTTGCGCGTTTGCGGATCCAATCCGGTTGTTGGCTCATCCAGAAACAGCACTTTTGGCGTATGGATTAACGCCCGTGCGATGTCTGCCCGCCGACGCTGCCCGCCGGACAGCTTACCGTAGGGACGCTTTAGAAATTCGAAGACACCCGCCGTCTCTGCCGCGACTTCGATCGCCGCTTGGAGTTCCGAACGAGACCGCCCGTAGAATCGGCCCCGGATCTGCAAATTTTCCTCGACCGTAAGCAGTGGATCCAGCAGGCTGTCCTGGAACACGATCCCGATGGAAGAACGAATCCGGTCATCGTCCAGTCCCAAGCGATACCCGTCGATGATCACCTCGCCGGCGTCCGGCTGAAGCTGGGTGGATATGATGTCGATCGTCGTTGATTTACCTGCTCCGTTAGGACCCAGAAAAGCAAACAAACTTCCTTCCTTCACTGTAAAATCCACTTTCTTCACGGCCTCCAGCGAACCAAATGATTTCTTTAGGCCGGTGACCTCAATGATATTACCCATGGGTTATTCCCCTCCGACTTCAACTATTTGTTATGTTTGGATTGAATCTGCTGATTAATTTTATCCGCATCCACGCGGTCCTTGATGATCAGAACGCCGTATACGGCAAAATACACCACCACCGACATGCCGCTGATCACCGCGAAATTGGGCCAATCCATCGGAAATACGTGAAATAGCCACCCGATGGCAAATACCGAAAACAACACGGTCACGATATCAACAAGGATGGATGGCCACAGGCTCTTCCAGGGGATGCGATCGGTAAGCGTCATTAAGAAGGTGATGCATGTCGTCATAGCAAAAATCTGCAAGGCAATCAGGGTCGTTAAGGAAGGGAGCAGATCCAGCAGTGACAAACCTGAGAAAATCAAAATAACGAACGTAAACGAGATGCAATCGATCGTGAAGTAGGTTTTAAATTGGGTCATCCTTCAGCCCTCCTAAAAATTGAATTTTTCCTTAAATCCCTGCACGTAATGGCGATTAATGACCAGCTTCTCCCCGTTTTGGAGGCGAGCCTCGAAACGCCCGTTAATTAGGGCTCTCACGCTGGATAACTTCGCAATATTCATAATGCAGCTTTTGCTGATCCGAACGAAATCGGCTTTAGCTAGCTGCTGCTCCAGCTCGTAAAGCTTCAGGCTGCAATCGTAGACGTCCTTCTCGCAATAAGCAAAAGTCTTGTCGTCGATCGATTCGAAGTAGAAGATATCTTCCGGTCGCAGGGGATGGACGGAACCGTCCTTTTTGCCCATGATGGAAAAACCATACAGCCGTATCTGGGCGATCAGTTTCTCCAAATCGGCGTCGATCATCTGGCATTTGATCGTAATTTCTACGTCCTCGTGGTCGAGGGATTGTTCAATAATCAATTTCAAAGGTTTCACTCCTCGGGGTTCGGGGTAAGCCACATCCGCTGTGAAATGAGTTGGTGAGTTAACCATAGCACGCTGTTTTTTGCATACGCAATACCGTAATCGGTAAACTGCATTTGCGGCAGGGTAACCTGCATTCGGCAACTTGTCTTCGCCCTGCTGGGGCTAGTCTGCATAATCGGCCAAGTTCCCTCATAGACATGTATCAGTTTAGGAAATCAAACTGCAGAGGGGATGATCTCATGCGCCGTTTCACGTGGATGCTGACCATTGTGATAGCCTTAAGCTTCGTGCTGGCTGCATGCGGGAAAAAGGACGCCGATGGCGTCGTCAAGGATTTGGACAAAGTGGTTGCCCAGTTGGAGAGTTATCAAGGTTCAGGCACGATGACGCTTTATACGGGTGACAAGCCTCAGGAGTACAAGGTGGAAGTTTGGTATCAAAACCCGTCGTTCTACCGGATCGCACTCACGAATGCACAGAAGGACGTCACACAAATCGTGCTCCGCAATGAACAAGGAGTGTTCGTGCTGACGCCAAGCCTGAACAAGAGCTTCCGCTTCCAAAGCGACTGGCCGGAGAACCAAGGTCAGGTGTATCTGTACCAAACGCTGGCTCGCAGCATTTTGAGCGACAGTTCGCGGCAATTCGAAAGCGATAAGGAGAACTACATCTTCGAAGTCGCGGCCAATTACAACACCCATGCCTTAGTGCGGCAAAAAATCTGGCTGGCCAAAGATGACTATGCGCCGAAGCAAGTGCAGGTATCCGATGCCGAGGCGAAAGTCGTCGTCGAAGTGAAATTCGATAAATTCGACTTCGATGCCAAGTTCGACAAGAACTCGTTTGACATGCAGCACAATCTGGATACGGCGGCTCAGGATTCTCAAGGCACGCTGCTGGAAGTCGATGAGAACGGCATGCTCGTGGAGAAGACGCCAACTGAGGAGGGCGCAGGCGCTAACGGCGATGCCGCGTCCAGCGAAGCGGATGGCGCGAAAACTCCGGCTACACCGGCTTTAACCGAACCTTTTGGCGTGATTATCCCGACTTATCTGCCGGAAGGGGTCTTGTACCAGGATGACAAAGCCGTGGAAGGTGCCGATCGCACGACCGTCATGCTGCGTTATGATGGTACATATCAATTTACGCTATCGGAGACGCGTTCCCCGGACCGCACCGCTTCGCTCGTACCGGGCGAACTGGTCGACATGGGCTTTACGTGGGGACTTCTGACCGGCGATGCGCTGCGGACCCTCACCTGGACCGTGGACGGGCTGGAATTCCGGATTACCAGCGAGAATTTGCCGGTGACCGAAATGGTTAAAGTCGCCGCATCGATGCAGGACCAAACCGGTAAATAAAATCAGAACAGGCGGATTGCGGCTGCGCCGGCGGGAGACTTCTCCCACCGGCCCCGACGATTCGCTTCTTTATTCTATAGCGAGGTTGTAACTGAAAACGGCCCTTCTTTCGCAATTGGGTTCTTTTGCAGAATTGACAGTCGCATCCATGAACATTACCATTAGGTTATTGCTCAGATATTTGAACTCTCAATCTTTGGAGAAGGTGACCCGAAAGTGCAAGTGATGTATCGACCTACCCGTGCGGAAATTGATTTGGACGCGCTGCGCAGCAATTTCGAGGAATTGCGAAGAAGACAACCGGCGGACATGAAAATGCTGGCATGTGTGAAAGCTAATGCTTATGGGCACGGCGCCGTGCTCGTAGCGAAGGAGTTGGAACGGATCGGCGCGGATTACCTCAGCGTCGCGTTCCTGGATGAAGCGCTGGAGCTCCGGAAAGCCGGTGTAAAGCTGCCGATTCTGGTGCTCGGGTATACGCCGCCCCACGGGGTTCGCGCCGCGTGGGAGCAAGATATCACGCTGAACGTATTCAGCATGGAAGTGCTGGAGGCGATCGAAGCGCTGCATCCCGACGAATTCCCGCATAAGCTGAAAGTCCATATCAAGATCGATTCCGGCATGGGCCGCGTCGGACTGCTGCCCGGAGAAGAAGCGGTCGCCTTCATACGCAAGGCCACGCAAGCGCCGCAGGTGGAAGTGGAAGGCCTGTTCACTCATTATTCCACGGCGGACGAGGAAGACAAAAGCTATACATTGGAACAATTTCGCCGGTTTCAGGGTGTGGTGGACGCGCTGCGGGAACATGAAATTCGTATCCCGATCATACATACGGGGAACAGCGCAATCGCCATCGATATGCCGGAACTGTCAGTACAAATGGTTCGCATCGGCATCGCTTTGTACGGCTTGTATCCGTCCGACGAGGTCCGCCGCGATCAAGTGCGGCTCACCCCGGTTTTATCCTTGAAAACCGAAACGGTACGGGTCAAGACGCTGCCGCCTCATTCCGCCATCAGCTATGGAGCGAAATACGTCACCCAGCAGGAGGAGCGCATTGCCACCCTCCCGATCGGGTATGCCGACGGATATTCGCGATTGCTGAACGGCAAAGCACAAGTACTGATACGCGGCCGCCGCGTTCCTGTAGCAGGCGTTATTTGTATGGACCAATGTATGGTATCGCTTCAAGCTTTGGCTGAGGAAGCCGAAGAAATTCAAGCCGGCGAAGAGGTTGTACTCATCGGCCGGCAAGCCGGCGAGGAAATTACCGCCGGGGAGCTGGCTTCCGCCATGGGAACGATCCATTACGAGTTGATCTGCATGCTGGCCCACCGAGTGCCCCGGGTATACAGACGGAAGGGTGAACCTGACGTATTGCTAAACCCGCTGCTGTGACAGAATGGAGCGGCAGACAAAATTCTACAAAACTTTTTCCTGAGGGAAGGAATTTATGCCGAGTCTATCGAATACTAAACATGGAAATGATCAGGTATGTACGGCACGAGCGTTTTTGTTTATAATGAAATGCAGCATACTTGATATACTATCGGCATATATTTCTTTTGTATAAATTTCCTTGAATAATGCTATACTGATATCAGGAAACAGGGTCGAGTAGGTTTTGGGGGTGGAAGTTTTAAGATGGCCAATATGCACAACACCAAAAGAATTATGATCAGTTTGCCGGATCATCTTTTGCAGGAAGTCGATGGAATCGTCGCGATGGAGAATTCCAACCGCAGCGAGTTGATCAGGCAGGCCATGAAGCTGTATCTGAACGAGCGGAAGAAACGATTCATCCGGGAATCGATGCAGCGCGGCTATATGGAGATGGCAAAAATCAATTTGTCCATGGCCTCCGAAGCGTTCCACGCGGAAGAAGATGCAGACATCACTCTGGACCGCCTAGTAAGCGGGGTGTAAACATTGATCGTAAAGCGCGGCGACGTTTTTTTTGCAGACCTCTCTCCTGTGGTAGGATCAGAGCAGGGTGGGGTCAGACCGGTGCTTATCATCCAGAATGATATCGGAAATCGATTCAGCCCAACGGCTATTGTTGCCGCTATTACGGCGCAAATCCAAAAGGCGAAATTGCCAACCCATGTTGAGATTGACGCGGCTACGCACGGATTTGATAGGGATTCCGTCATCTTGCTGGAGCAAATTCGAACGATCGACAAACAAAGATTAACGGATAAAATTACGCATTTGGACGATGAGACGATGAAGAAAGTGAATGATTCGCTGCTCATCAGTCTCGGTTTAATCGATTTTTGAGTTTCTTTAACTAATGCGTTTTCAGATTGCTTCAAACGCTCTGGACTTTGCTCCGGGGCGTTTTTTGTTTTGCCGATAATTTTGATAAAAGAATCTTATGATTTTGCTATTTCGATCGGAGGCAATTCGAGTACGATGAGAGTAATCACGGATAAAGGAGAGGTTGCCGTTTGAACGCTCAATATGAAATCTATGACGATCCCTTTAAAATGTTGATTTTGTTGGCGACATTCGTGGCGGAGCAGCAAGGCAGCAAGCTGGATTACGAAAATGTAGCATCTTTCGAAAACGACAAGTTTTCGCTTGCGAACGGCCGGTTCCTGTATAAGAAGGATCAGGTCGAGATCACCTGGTACCAGTTCCTGGGTCGCGATATCCAGTGTAACAAGGACCTGACCCGGCAGGAGTACAACCGAATGTTCGTGGATTGCATGGCATCGGTGTACGGGGTGAGCTGAGCGTCAACAAGAAGAGGAGGCTCCAAGGAATTTGATAGGCATTGCTCCCTTGCATGAGCAAGGGAAGCAATGCCTGTTTTTAGTTCCCCACACTTTCGTATTTCGTAAGTCCGATACGTAAAATCAGCAGGGCTAGGAAGACGAAATAGACAGCGACCAGCGGGCCGAGCCAACCCCAGTAACTCCAGGGAGCCTTGCTGAATATGGCGGCCGCCGGAAAGAAGCTGACGAACGCAAACGGCACGACAAGCGAAATAAAAAGCTGCAGGCCTTGTGAAAAAATGGTGATCGGATATTTGGCGAACTCGCCGAGATTGTGGATCATGATCGGGAAGGCGTTCCCGCTGCTGCGAATCCAGAAACCCGAGCAGTTTGCCGCCAGATTGATGGCGACCCGAGTCGTCATTGCGGAAACGAAAAGCAGGAAAGCCATAGCCACATGTTGCGCGCTCCAAGCGATATCCATACGAGTTAACGACATGACGATAATACTCCCGCCGATCACAATGTTGCCAAGTCCGTTCATCCCGATTCCCGTGCAGAAAATTTGCAGCACAAGCGAAACCGGCCGAACGAGATAACGATCCAGCTCTCCCATATTGATCAGCCGCAGCATCCGCCAGGTACCTTCGAAAAACAGCGACCCGACGCCCTCTGACACATAAATCGCGGCGTACATAAAAGCTACTTCCCACAGCCCCCAGCCTTGAATATCCGGGATGCGGGAGAACACCACCCACAGGAATAAAAAGCCGGTGATTTGGGTCAGCGCCGCGGATCCCACCATGATATAGAAGTCTGCAGAGTATTCCATCATCGCCTTAAGCTGTTGGCTGTAAAGCCGCCAGTATAGATATAAAATCCGCCAAGGCGTATTTCTGATTTTCATGACCTTATCCTCCGTGAATCGTAATTTGCCGGATGGCCCGGGACCACAGCATCTTGCCTAACAGCCAGAGCAAGACGATCCAGCCCAGCTGTATTGCGATCAGTTCCAGCGCTTCGAAGCTCCCCCTCATCCCGAGGCCGATCATGACCGGCGTGTTCACAATCCCCTGGAAAGGCAGTACCATGGCGAAGGATTGCAGCCAGCCTGGAAAGAATGCCAGCGGCACGAGCGCGCCGGATAGCAGGTTGGTAATGGAGACTCTGGCCCAATAAATGCCGAAACCGCTGGTGGTCCAAAAGCAGAGCAAAGCAGACAAATAGACGATACAAAATTTCAACAGAATGGAGGAAAGCAGGCTTAAGGCAAACAGTGTAAGAGTCCAAACGTCATGCGGCAAGGTAATGCCGAAGGTGAATATCGCCGCAAGTCCAATCAGGATGCAGCTCAACAGCCCTTCCAACACGCAGGAGCCAAGGGTTTCCGCGAGTCTGGCTTTTTGGAATTGAATCGGACGCAGCAGGTCCATCATCACGCTGCCGTCGATGATTTTATTTGTAATACTCGATTCGGAGTAATAGGACAGCATCGAGTTTACGAAGAACGTGACCAGCAAGTAAGCTTGCATCTGCTCCCATGTAAAGCCGGAGAGCTGATCCCTGCCGATATAAACGGCCTGCCAGAGAAAGTACATTGCAATTAACCCGATAAAGCCGGATAAGAAATTTAAAGTGAATGAGAGCCGGTAAGCCAGTGTGTTTTGCATGGAACAAAGTGCAAGTGTGATATATTTCTTGAAGGCCGGTGCCATAGTATTAAGCACTTCCCTTCCCAGCTGCGGCCAACTCCGCCGCATCCAGCTGTCCATCATAAACGCGGCGGATGATTTCTTCGATACTGGGCTCATCGATGCGAAAATCGATAACCTCCGCATGGCTCATGACCCGTTTGACGATATCGCTGGCCGTGCTGCGAAAACGGTTAAAACGGATCGATAATGAAAACGCAGCCTCCGAGCCGTCGTTTGTCCGTTTAACGCTTACTTCCGGCAAGTCCCGAAACAAGCTCTCCGCATCCGACAAAGGCGAGCTTAATTGGATATGTAGGGTACGCTCCTGGGCAAATGCGTCTTTCACTTCTTGCAATTTGCCGTCGTATATGATTCTGCCCTGATCAATGATGACCAGACGCTCGCATAAATCCTCAATATCGCCGAGGTCATGTGTGGTCAGAAGGATCGTAGTTCCTTTCTCCCGGTTCATCTCTTTGATAAAATCACGAATCCGATGCTTCACCGCAACATCGAGCCCGATCGTCGGCTCGTCGAGGTAGACGATCTTCGGATCATGCAGCAGGGCGGCGGCCAAATCGGCACGCATCCTTTGCCCAAGCGACAGCTTGCGGGCCGATAGGTGAAGATAGTCCTCCATCCCAAGCAGTTCCGTAAAAGCATCCATATTTTTCTTGAACACCGTAGTCGGAACCTGATAGATATCTCTCAGCAATGCCAGCGATTCCCGGACCGGGATGTCCCACCAAAGCTGCGTTCGCTGGCCAAAGACCGCCCCGATCCGTTGGGCATTCTCCATCCTTTGCTTGTAGGGGACCAGCCCGTCAACCGTGATCTCGCCGTCGGAAGGAACGAGCACGCCGCTGAGCATTTTGATCGTTGTCGATTTTCCCGCGCCGTTAGGGCCGACGTAAGCAACGCTCTCCCCTTCCTCGATGCTCAGATCGATCCCTTCAACGGCACATTTATCCTTGTACCGTTGGGTAAACAAATGCTTCACCGCACCAGACAGTCCTGGGTCTTTGACCGCCTGCCGGAACACTTTCCGCAGTCCTCTTGTCTCAATTAAACTCAATGTTTTCTCTTCCTTCCCCCTCGAATTCTATTTTAATATATAGCATAATTTCCTTACTTTTCTAACCTAAAATATTGTATTCTTTCGCTATTTTCTTCGCTTATTCGGTGCGCAACGCGTAAATCGGGCGAAGCTTGGCCGCCTTGTTGGCCGGAATCATCCCGAAGACGACGCCGATGAACAAGGAGAAGCCAAAAGCGATGAGGACGATCGGAAAGGAGACGGTTGTCGTCAATGCTGAGTAGTGTCCAATCAATGCGCAGGCGCCGTAGCCCAACGCGATTCCGATTAAACCGCCGAAGCCGCTGAGCGCCGTCGATTCGACCATGAACTGCATCAAGATGTCGCGTTTCTTGGCGCCGATCGCTTTGCGTACGCCAATTTCTCGTGTACGCTCGCTTACAGACACAAGCATGATATTCATGATCCCGATGCCGCCGACAAGCAGTGAGATGCCGGCGATGCCGCCGAGAGCCAGTGACAGCATCTGGGTCGTCGAGTTCAACGTATCAAGCATTTCTTGAGAGTTAAAGATGCTGTAGGCGTTGTCGGCGTTCTGGAACTTCTTGTCCAAGTCAGCTTCCAGCGAGGTTTTGACCGTATCGATTTCCTTGGTGTCCTGCACCTGGACCGTAATCGAACGCACGCCGCGGCTTTGCAGAAAGCGCTCCGCCGTGGCGATCGGAATCAACAGCTTATTGTCGTTGGATGCGGTCAAGCTCGAGCCCTTCGACTCCAGCAAACCAACGATGATGAAGCGGCTCCCGTTAAGCTGAATCGTTTGTCCGACCGGGTTGTCGGTACCGAAGTAAGTGCTGGCGGCTTCCGTGCCGATCAATGCCACCTTCATGCGGAATTCGTTGTCCATGTCGATGATGTAACGACCGGCTTGGACGTGGAAATCCTGAACCTCCTCGTAGGAAGGGGCAATGCCCTCAATCGATAGGGTATCGTTGGTTGTCCCTTTCTTGGCGGTGACGGAGCCGCTGATCACGGGCGATACGGCTTTCACTCCATCGAGGTCTCCCAAAGCCATCGCCTCCTCGAAAGAGAGCGAGGTTGCGCTGCCCCGGCCCATGATATTTACCGTGAGCAGATCGGTTCCCAGACCTTCAAGCTGATCGGTAATTTGCGACGTCGTGCCTTGCCCCACAGAGACGAGCGTAATCACGGAAGAGACGCCGATGATGATGCCAAGCATGGTGAGAAAAGAACGGATCTTAGCGCCTGCGATGCTCTTCCAGGCCATTTTGATGCTTTGCAGCAGGTTCATGCCGGGTTCCCCCGATCTTCGACGATCCGTCCATCCTGAATCCGAATGAGCCGTTTGGCTTGCTCGGCGATGGAGAGGTCATGGGTGATGATGATGATCGTATGGCCCAGCGCGTTCAGTTCCTTCATTTTATCCATCACCTCGACGCCGGTTTTGCTGTCGAGCGCCCCGGTCGGTTCATCCGCAAGAAGCATCGGCGGCGCGCCGGCGATCGCTCGGGCGATCGCCACCCGCTGTTGCTGCCCGCCCGACAATTCGGACGGGCGGTGGTGCATCCGGTCGTCCAAGCCGACGAGACGGAGCGACTCCTCGACGGATCTTTTCCGCTCCTTATGCGGAACATTGCGGTAGATTAACGGGAGCTCGACATTTTCGTAGGCGGTTAATTTGGGCAGCAGATTAAACTGCTGAAAAATGAACCCGATCTTCTCGTTGCGAATCGTCGCCAGCTTATTGTCGGATAGCTTGCGAACGTCCTGTCCGTCGAGCAGATAAGTGCCTTCGTTCGCTACGTCCAGGCAGCCCAGCATGTTCATCAGCGTGGATTTGCCGGAGCCGGACGGACCGATAATGGCCACGAATTCGCCGTGCCCGACCTGGAAGCTGATTTCGCTTAACACAGTCATCATTTCACCGGCCATGCGATAACCATGTCCAAGGTTCTGCACGTCAATCAGCGGGGGATGTGCTAGGGCCATTATCTGCCACCTCCGCCGCCAAATCCACCTCCGCCGCCGGTGGGGGCAGACCCGCCTCCGCCGGGCACCGCACCTCCGCCGAACCCAGCGCCGCTACCGCCGCTAAATCCACTTTCTCCACCAAATCCGCCCTGGATTCTTGTCTGCTGCTGCTGGTTGGCGGAACCGGAGGAGTTGCTGATCACCGTAGGAATGATGACCTCCTGGCCTTCAGTTAATCCGCTGACGATTTCGATTAACGTTTCGTTATGCGCGCCGACCTCTACGACTTGCATGCGACCTCCCATGCCACCGGTCCCCCCGGCGGCTCCGTTTGCTCCGGTGCCCCGGCCCTGTCGGTTCGCCGGGGCCTCCGAGGCACCGCTGCTTCGGGTGCCGGAACCGGTTTGCGGCGGCGTTCCTTCGGCGTCCAGTGCGGCCCCGGGCTGGCCCGTCCGACCGGCGCCGGTCGCACCCTCGGCCGGGTTCGCCACACCCGCGGCTGCGCTCTCTGTGCCGGCTTCGGTTCCCGCCAACAAGACTACGTACCGGCCGCCCCGCTGCTGAACCGCCTCGATCGGCAGGGTCAAAACGTCCTGTTTTTCCTCGGTGATAATCGTCGCTTCCGCCGACATGCCTACCCGCACGCCCTCGGAATCGTTTAGTGCAATCGTGACGTCAAATAACGATACGCCGCCTGAGGCAGTCCCTTCGTCGGCGATGTCGGAGACAGTGCCTTCAAAGGTCTGATCCGGAAGGGCATCGACCTGTACGGTCGCCTTCATCCCCTCCTTGACGCTAGGGATATCCAGTTCATCGACTTGAATCTTGACGCTCAGCTTCAGGTAATCGTTAATGACGAATAGTTCGGCACCGGTTTTGGCCTGTTCGCCAGCCGTGATATTGACAGCCGTGACGGTGCCGTCGATCGGCGAGGTTAACGGGTCAGGGGGCACCATATCCTCCTTCTGCTTGGCAATCTCCGTTTCGGTGTTGCCGATGTTCAGCTCCTGTTTGGTGATCGACTTTTTCGTGGCGTTCAGCGTCTGTTCATCGGCTCCTTCCTGCACCTGACGCTTAAACTGCTCCTGCAAATCGACTAGGTCCAATTGTTGCGACTCCAAGGAGGATTGCTGCGCTTTGAGGTTATCGGAGTTATCGGTGCCTTCAAACGTAAGCAGCACCTGTCCTTTTTTTACGATATCTCCCGCCTTTACGCGAACCTCACTGACTTTGCCTTCGTCTTTCGTGCGGACGCTTTCGCTCTCCGTAGAGACGGTAGAACCCGAACCGGAGACGCTGACCGTAATGTCGCCTTTGCTGACCCGCGTCGTATTCTGAACGGGTGTCGCTGCTTGCTTCGGTTTGTTCGGAATCGTTAAGATCAAAATCAGGGCGATCGCGATAATGCCCCCGGCTCCAATCCCGATCCATAACCACTTCTTCTTCAATCGAATCCCTCCAACCTATGTATTCCGCCAACAAGCGTCGGGGCTTGTACGGCCCTTTACACTCAACAAGTCGAACCTATTTTAAGGGATGAAGATGAGGCCAACCTGAAGTCTAGCTGAAAGTTTTCTGAATGGATTTTTGATAAAGCCGGGGTTTGCGAAAAAATATATCATGGCGTCATCTGCTACGATCAAGTACAATAAATGTAACATTTTCCGGGGAGGAACCTTTTTTCATGGATCAACGTCCGTCTGAAACGCCTTATTCCTATTCCACCTTCAGTCAGTATCCGCCGTCGGCACCGCCGGCGCCGGCAAAAACGAACGGAAAGTCGATCGTGTCGCTGGTGTTGGGCATTTTATCGATCGTCATTCCTTATGTAGGCTTTATTCTGGGGATCGTCGCTATTGTATTCTCCAGCCTGTCGTTCAAAGAGATCAAACGCACGGGCGAGCAGGGCAAGGGACTTAGTGTCGCCGGCCTCGTTTGCGGCATCGTTGGCACGGTGTTGTACGGCATCATTATCGTGATCGCGATCATCGCGGTTCTGGTATATGCCACAACGTTTGATTCGACGTACAGCACGTTTTAAATTGCCCGAAAATAAGCACCGCTGCCTTAAGGCGCGGTGTTTCTTTGTTTTTCCCCGGAGGTGATCGCCCGGACACGCTGGAAAAGGCGTGCAAAGTTTGTGATAATAGAAACAATCGCAATTTTTTGAATGAAAGAGGGATTCTGCCATGGCGCAAACGGAGACGAACGGAACAGCGGTACAAGGTACGGCCGACACGGGGGAACAGGAGCGGATCATCGTTCAAATCGCCAAGGAGCTGGGATTATCGCTGAAGCAGGTACGAACGACGATCGGGCTATTGGACGAAGGCAACACGATTCCGTTTATCGCTCGTTACCGGAAAGAAATGACCGGAGAACTCGACGAGAACCAGCTACGCGACATCGAGGAGCGGACGCAATATCTCCGCAATCTAGAGGAGCGGAAACGGGAAGTCATTCGAATCATCGACGAGCAGGGGAAACTGACGGACGAGTTGGCGGCGGCTATCGGGAAGGCGGTAAAGCTGCAGGAAGTGGAGGACTTGTATCGACCATACCGTCAAAAGCGGAAAACCCGGGCGAGCGTGGCTAAGGAGAAAGGGCTGGAGCCGCTGGCGGAATGGCTGTTGTCGCAGCCGAAGCAGGGCGATCCGTTGGGGGAAGCGGCGAAGTTCACGGCGGCTGCCGGGATCGAAAACGGCGTGGATACGGCCGAGGAGGCGCTGCAAGGCGCGATGGATATCGTGGCCGAACAAGTGGCAGACGAAGCCGTCATTCGGGCTTGGGTCCGCAAATATACGATGGATCACGGGCTGATGGTGTCCGAGGCGAAGACGCCGGAAGAGGAATCCGTCTACGAGATGTATTACAACTACCGGGAGGCCGCGAAAAAAATGCCGTCCCACCGCATCCTCGCCATGAACCGCGGCGAGCGGGAGAACGTGCTGAAGGTGTCGCTGGAAGTGGACGCCGAAGCGATTTGCCGCTACATCGCCGGCCAGGTCATCCGCGGGCGTTCCGCGACGGAGGACGTGCTGCGCGCGGTGATCGACGATGCTTATAAACGCCTGATCGCCCCGTCGATCGAGCGGGAGGTGCGCGGCGAGCTGACGGAGAAAGCCGAAGCCCAGGCGATATCGATCTTCGCCGGCAATCTGCGCAGCTTGCTGCTGCAGCCGCCGGTTCGAGGTAAGAACGTGCTTGGCGTTGACCCGGCCTACCGGACCGGCTGTAAGCTCGCCGTTGTCGACGACACCGGCAAACTGCTGGAGGTGGCGGTCACTTACCCGACGCCGCCGAACAACAAGAAACGGGAGGCGGCGGCCAAGTTCCATGAGCTGATCGACAAATACGGCGTCGAGCTGATCGTGATTGGCAACGGCACCGCTTCGCGGGAGACCGAACAGTTCGTTGCCGAGGTCATCGCCGAACGCAAGGGCAAGGACCGTGAGCTGGCGTACCTGATCGTCAACGAAGCGGGGGCGAGCGTCTATTCCGCCTCCAAGCTGGCGCAGGAGGAATTTCCGGATCTGGACGTCGCGGAGCGGAGCGCGGCTTCCATCGCGCGGCGGCTACAAGATCCGCTGGCAGAGCTGGTCAAGATTGAGCCGAAGGCGATTGGTGTTGGGCAATACCAACATGACGTCTCCCAGAAGCATCTTGACGAAAGCTTGAAGAACGTCGTGGAATCGGCTGTAAACCACGTCGGCGTGGACGTGAATACCGCTTCCCCGGCGCTCTTGTCCTACGTGTCCGGCGTTAACGCGACTACGGCGAAGAACATTGTTAAATTCCGCGAAGAGAACGGGCGTTTCAAGAGCCGCAAACAGCTGCAGAAGGTGCCGCGGCTCGGCGCCAAAACGTTCGAGCAGTGCGTTGGCTTCCTGCGGATTGACGGAGGGGAGCATCCGCTCGATAAGACGCCGATTCACCCGGAATCTTATGACGTGGTGACCCGACTGTTTGCGGAGCTGGGCGTTTCTTTGAATCAGCTAGGCTCCAAGGAGCTGAATGAGAAGCTGGCTGGGCTGGATCCCGGCGAGCTGGCGCCTCGCCTCGAGGTTGGCGTACCAACGCTGCGCGACATTCTCGAAAGCCTGCAGCGCCCAGGACGCGATCCACGCGAGGAGCTGCCGCTGCCGATCTTCCGTACCGACGTGCTGAAGATCGAGGACTTGGTCCCGGGCATGGAGCTGCAAGGAACCGTACGTAATGTCATCGATTTTGGTGCTTTCGTTGATATCGGGATCAAAAACGATGGGCTTGTGCATATCTCCCAGTTGAGCAACGGGTACGTAAAGCATCCGATGGATGTCGTTTCCGTCGGCGACAATGTGACCGTTTGGGTGCTGAACGTGGATATCAAGAAGGGGCGGGTTGGTTTGACGATGCGAGGCCCTGCCGAAGTGAAGGCACAGTAATGTAAGGTAGTAAAAAAAGAGAGCCGAAGCCGCGAAATGTTTCGCGGCTTCGGCTCTTTTTTGCGATACGTTCCCAAGCTCTAGAGTCCGGCGGATTGCCGGAGCTTGTCCGGCGCGAGGACGAGGATCATTTTCTTGTCAACCCGGATCAGTTCGCTGTACTGCAGATCCAGCATCACCTTGGTCACCGTTTCGCGTACGGTGCCGGACATGTCGGCAAGCTGCTGGTGCGTTAGCTTAAAGGCAATGAGAATGCCGTCCGACTTCGGTGTGCCGTGCTGCTCCATCAAGCGCAGCAGCGTTCGCACAATCCGGGTACGGGCATCCAGCAACGTCAAGTCCATAATCAACTCATTCGCCTTCCGCAGGCGTCCGAGCGTCGTCTCCAGGATTTTTAAGGAAATCAGCGGGTTTTGCTGCAGCAAGCCGATGAAATCCCGCCGTTTCAACACATAAAGGAGCGATTTCTCAATCGTCCGCGCCGAAGCGGATCGCAACTGCACGCTCTCCAGCAATGCCATCTCCCCAAAGAAATCCCCTTCACTCAACACCGATAAGATAATTTCCCGATTCTCGTCGTTTCGATAAATATGGATGAGGCCGGATTGGATCAGGTACAGCTCGTCCCCTTCCTCCTCTTCCCAAAAAATCGTAGTCCCTTTATCGTATTCCCGAGTGATGAACAGCGGCGCCATTTTGGCAAGATCCACGGGATCCAAATGCTCGAAATACGGAAAACGTCGGATGAGTTCGAAATCGTTCATCAGCTTGCCTCCTTTGGTCAAAAATGGCGTCGGACCGAAAGACCCATTTCTTGCAGCAGGGTTTCGGGATCGAAACACGAAAAACAGTGACTTTTTTCATATTTTGTAGCTTGGGCTACAAAATTTTGGATTTTATCCTGATAAAGTAGTCCCTAAGCATTACATTCGCGATGATTCGACAGTTTTCCTTCCATCTCGAAATATCGGATCGGAGAAGGTAGAAATATAGGGGGTTGGAGTATGAAATCGATACGTGTGGAGTTGTTGAAGCCGGGCGACGTTCTGGGAAGAGCCGTACTGAGCCGTACGGGCTTATCGATACTGGAGGAAGGCACGATGTTTACGGAGGCTTACATTAAGCGGATTAAGGAGCTTGGCATTACCTCGGTTTTTGTGCGGGAGGTTCCGGGGCAGGCAAGGACTGAATTTGAGGGAAATCATTTCATCTCGTTGTCAGGTGGGGCCGCTGCATTAGCTGCGGATGCAATGGACGGCACGGACGTCCCGGATCCGCGGGTTCGAAAACAAGCGATGGAGGAATTGGTGGCGTTAACGTTACCGGAAAATATAGAGGGCCGGCTTTCGACGCCCTTGATCGAGGAACGATTCAAGCGGTTGTTTCGCGGCATGATCTGCGATATTTCCTCGCATGCCAAGCTGATCGACCAACTGGCGTTGATGCTTCAATGCGATCGGCGGCTCTTTGATCATTCATTGAATGTGGCGAAGCTGACCGCCATG
This sequence comes from Paenibacillus rhizolycopersici, assembly GCF_014947195.2. Classification (NCBI taxonomy): domain Bacteria; kingdom Bacillati; phylum Bacillota; class Bacilli; order Caryophanales; family Paenibacillaceae; genus Paenibacillus; species Paenibacillus rhizolycopersici. Next base: position 455,909 of record NZ_JADCNN020000001.1, read on the forward strand.
CTGGGGGTTTCCCGCCAGTTCGATAACGCCAGGCTGCTGGACCTGACGGTGGGGGGGCTCTTGTTCGATATCGGCATGACTCGCATGCCGCGATCATTAATCCGCGCAAAACGGAGACTGTCTCAGGAAGAGCGGAAGACGCTGGAGAACCATGCAATCGAAGGCTATCGTATCATGATGGCGCTTGACGGGGTTTCGACCGAATCGGCTAAATGCGCCTTGCTGCACCACGAGCGTTACGACGGCAGCGGATACCCTGTCCGGATGTCGGGTGGAGAAATCCCCGAAATGGCGCAGATGGTGGCGATGGCCGACGTCTTTGATGCTTTGACCTCGCCGCGATATCATCGGCAGGCCTATACGGAAAACGAGGCGATCGAGTTTTTGTTCGGGGCCGGGGGTCGGTATTTCGATGCAGAGCTCGTCAAGCAATTCGTCAAGCATATTTCCTTGTTCCCGGTCTCTACGCTCATCAAGCTGAGCAATGGTCAGATCGCGGAGGTTGCGTCCAATGCCAATGGCTTCGCACATCGCCCGGTTGTACGCATCCTTCGGGAGGCGGACGGTACCCGAGTACGCTCCCCGTATGAACTGGACTTATCGATGAAGCGGGATGTCGTCGTGCTGCATTCTTGCGAAGAATTGCATTCCTAATCGCATTACCGAGCCAGCGAACCGGATTCGCTGGCTTTCCATTTCCGGGCAGGCTTGAAGATCGGAGGAGATTTATCCAAAAAAATCGAAGACTAGGACAAAAGTTGTGTTATTCTTAAATTGGAATCATGACAATCAATCGGGAAGTGAATGTGTGAGGCGCAGATTGTTTACCGTTTGGGGCGTGCTGATCGGCATCGCCTTGTTTCTAGTTTATCGGGGATACCCAAGCAGTTTGGATTCATGGGTAGAGGACCGGGTTTACCAGAGGCAGGGATTCGCCGACTCGAGAATCGTCCTGATCGGTATTGATGATGAAAGTATACGCTCACTTGGACAATGGCCTTGGCCGCGTAGCGTTCATGCCGAGCTGTTGGATCGAATATCGTCCGGACATCCGGCCGTTGTCGCGTTTGACTTGACCTTTCAGGTGCCGTCTTCGTCACCTGGCGAAGATGCGGCGTGGGTTGAGGCGGTTTCGAAGGCTGGAAATGTTGTTCTGCCTACCTATGGCACCTTTCCGCCTTTTCAGAAGCGGGGGGTGGTCCAGGCTTTGACGCTAGCTGACCCGTTTGACGCTTTGCGTGAGGCAGCCGCTGCCGTAGGACATATTAATGTGATGGCCGATCAGGATCAGATCGTACGTCGTTCCCTGCTTCGTTTCGAGTATAAAGGCCGAGCGGTTAACCATATGGCGTGGGAGATTTACCGGTTGTATGCCACGCATGTGCAGGATCGAAATCCGTCCGGAGGAATGAGACCCCTCGAATCGCCGCCAGTAGACGAATTCGGGCGGTTTGTCGTCCCGTTTACCGGCATTCCTGGACAATATGAGATGTTTTCCTATGCCTCCGTGTTGCGAGGTGATATCCCCGCCGATTATTTTGCTGACAAGATCGTGATGATCGGGCCGTATACAGCTTCCCTCCAAGACAACTACGTCACTCCTCTGGATCATCATACCCCTATGTACGGCGTGGAGATTCACGCCAATATCGTACAAGCCCTGTTAGAGAACAACGAGAAGAAAACGGTGGAATGGCATTGGAATGCATTGCTGCTGCTTGTCATGGGTGCCGCTGCCTATGTTTTCTTTCGTCTGGTACATCCCGTTTATTCACTGCTGATGCTTGCCGTATTGACTGCCCTGTTGCTTGCTGGCGGGAGATGGCTTTATGACAAAGGTCTGCTGATTTCCATCGGTTATCCGCTGATATTCCTGGGTGCATTCTATTTAGCGGCGCTATTGTTGCGCTATTTTTACGAATGGACGGAGCGGCGGAGAGTGACCGAGATTTTTGGACGATATGTGGCCCCGCAAGTGGTCAACCAGATTTTATCGGCCGGAAGGGATGGCTTAAAGCTTGGGGGTGTCCGTCGCACGTTGACGGTGATGTTCGTTGACATCCGTGGATTTACGTCCTTATCCGAGTCATCAGAACCGGAGGAGATCGTTTCGGTCGTCAACGAGTATCTGGATTTGGCAGCACGCTGCATATTTAGGTACGAAGGAACGTTGGACAAGTTTATCGGGGATGCTGCAATGGCCATATTTAATGCGCCGCTGGAACAAGAGGATCATGCCTTCAAAGCCGTACAGGCGGCATTAGCAATCCAGAACGGTGCAGCGAAGCTGGAAAGCAAGTGGAAAGCGAGGCTGAATCGTGAGATTTCGTTTGGCATAGGCATCCATACAGGGCCGGCGGTATTTGGGAACATCGGTTCGCGGAAACGGATGGATTATACTGCAATCGGAGATACGGTGAACACGGCGGCACGGTTGGAAAGTCGGGCTAAGCCGGGACGGATTTTGCTCAGCGAGGCCGTTTATGTGCAGATTGAAGGAAGAGTGGCCGTCTCAAGATCCGGCTTCTATCAACTCAAAGGTAAAGAGCAGGAAATTGTGGCTTACGAAGTGGAGGGTTTACTTTGAAATTCATCAGGATCGTGCTGTCTCTGGTGCTGGCAGTGACGCTGCTATCGCCGGGGGCGGCGATGGCAAAGGACACGAAGAAGATGGGAAAAATTCTGGACGTCTCCGGCAGTGCCGTGGTGAACAAGGGCGGCGAGAAGAAGTTCAAGGCCGTGAAAAATATGGCTGTAACCGAGGGCGACGTACTGCTCACCGGCGAGGAAGGACGCGTTGAGCTGGAGTTGGACAGCGACAAGCTGGTATACATTGGACCGGATACGAAGCTGATGATTCATGAATTGGTGAAAAGCGCCAAGGCGATGGAGGGAAAGACGAGCTTATCTCTTCAAAAGGGCAGCGTATTGATCAAAGTGAAGAAGAAGCTGACCGAAGATTCACGTTTTGAAATCAAAACGCCAACCACCGTGATGGGCGTAATGGGTACAGAGTTTATCGTCGGATATGCACAGGCACAGACCTACGTTGGCGTCCTAGAAGGCCGTGTTGCGGTAAGAAGAGCAATCTTGGCAGAGGCGACTGCCGAGGTCACGGTTCGCCCTGGGGAGCAGCTTCGGCGGACGGCTGATGGCACCGGAGCGGTCGAAGCGCTTGATTGGGGAGATCTTCCGCTGTTTGTTTTGGAGCAGCATTATGAAGATCTGAAATCAGCCGGGGGGACCTTGCCCGAGGTGCTGGAATTGTTGCAGCGAACCATCGAACGGAAAACGGAAGAGGAGCTCAGCGACCGGCAGGGCGGGGGAACTGCAGCTACTGCGGTCATTCGGTTTGAAGATGAAGGTGTTGGCTCACCGGGATCATTGACTCCCTCCGGTAATTCGAGCGGTGGGCATGACCCAGCTCCAACTAACCCCACGGTCATTTCCGTGCCGCAATTTGAACAGGATCCGGAACGGCGCATCGATGTTAGCATCGTGTTGAAGCTGTACGGAGATCGGATTACGAGGGTGATGCGGGCCGACACAGAAACGGACCTGGTGGAAGGCGCAGATTACGTGGTGGCGGCGGGATCCAATTCCGATCAGACGGTATTGGTTATCCGGGCTTCTTATATGCAGGGCATTGAGGACGGGATCGAATCTTTGGGGCTGAAGCTGTTTTTTGCCTCTGGGTTTCATCTGCCGATGATTGAGCTGCATGCCCGCTTGCCTCAACCGCCAGAGGTGGATATGGAACGGATAGGGAATGAGCCTTACTCCTTGGTTTGGGATTTGTCCACCCTCTCCATCCCGTTTACGATGCCAATCGAATTTAATACGGGGGCTGGGGCGCCTGATCCGGTAGAATCGGCGATTACATTAACTAATGCGGTAGCCTACGATCCGGATCATCCTCGTCCAATTGATGCATCCGGCTTGAGTATCGAAGGAAACCGTCTGATCATTAAGCTGGATGGATTCCTCGAGCTTAAATCGGAGATCACCTTCTATATTCAGGATGGATTACTCCGTAACCCGAATACCGGTGATTTGCAGCAGCTTATCGAGCTCTCATCCGAGGTGAAACCGCATGCGGACCGCGAACAAGTGACCTACATCAAATCGCAGCCCGGGGATCTCGTCTGGCTCGTAAACGGCCTCGGAGATGCGTTTGGACCGGACGACGATTATGATACGGTGCTGTCCGATCCGATGGGCGCGCAACCACAAATCTTGATGCCGCTACAGGACTTCAGCGCGGAGAATGAGGGTTCGCAGCTGCGGTTCACGTTGAGACAAGCTTTCTTGAATACGTTGGATCCGGGAGAGTATCTTCTTCAGATCCCATTTGAGTATCTGGATGTCTTGGATCATGCGGTAATCAAGATTACGGTTGAGAATTAAAGATATGGATTGTTTGCAAGTTAGATCGGGAGGAGGTTAGACATGTTAATGAAGGCCGTGCGATTCAGTGTTCGAACTGCGTTGTTGAGCGCGGGGCTCTTGATTGGGTTGTCTGGTAGTGTATTAAGCCCCATCCCGGTAGGGTGGGCGCTGGCTTCTAGCGTTACGGATAAGATGATTGAGCCGACGGGCCTTGCCTTTGCTTCCGATGGAACGCTGCTGGCCGCCGACGCGGGTGCCAAACGGATTTTGGCATGGGAAGGAACCGCTTGGACAGCCTACACCGGTTTGGCGACGGAGACGGAGAATGGAGGGTACCGGGATGGTTCGATTGGCCAAGCCTTGTTTGAACGTCCAGCCTTTCTCATCAGTGACAACCGAGGTACCGTTTATGTCAGCGATCCAGACAATCAGGTCATCCGCAAAGTCAAAAACGGCACAGTATATACTTTTGCCGGAACCGGCGAAGCGGGGTATCGTGACGGAGCAGCGAAGGAAGCGCAATTTCACAATCCGACAGGAATCGCGCTGGATGGGGAAGGAAATCTATACGTGGCGGATACGCTTAATCACGTGATACGCCGAATTGCTCCGGACGGTACGGTGAGTACGTGGGCTGGGCAACCAGGGGAGAAGGGCGGCTATACGAACGGAGACCGTTCGTCGACCCGGTTTAACGAGCCGGTTGGACTGGCCTGGGGAGATAACGGGCTATATGTCGCCGACAGCGGCAACCAGGTCATCCGCCATATTCGGGCGGAGGGGGTGGTGACCTATGCCGGGGTCCCGGGGCAGCCCGATCGCGACACCGGTTACTTGAGCGGCGGCTATCGCAACGGTGAACGGGAGCAGGCCCGGTTTAACCATCCGACGGGATTGGCCTATGGGGATGGGGTCCTCTATGTGGCCGATCGACTGAACCATCGAATACGCGCCATTACGCCTACCGGACGTGTAGTAACATTGGATTTCGGCAAAGCAGAGGCGTTAATCCCAGTAACCGGCAACTTGACTGAGCAACCCGCAGGATCTTTGACGACAGGAAGGCTTGCGCAGCCTTACGGGCTCACCTATCGCTCCGGAGATCTTTACATGAGTGATGCCATCGGCGGTGTGGTTCGGAAGATTCAGGTAAGTGCAGATGCGCTGCCCGTACTGCGCAGCGGCGTTGATTTGCTGGATACCGTCGATCTAGAGCCCGCCCGGGACCAGCTTCAGGTATGGTTTGACGGCCAGCTTGTCCGATTTTCAGGAGCTGCGCAACCTATCACTCGACAGGAGCACATCTATTTACCGGTGCGGGAGCTGTTTGAAGCGTGGGGCGCACAGGTGACGTGGTCTGAAGATCGGGAGGAGCTCTCTCTTAAAAAAGGGACGTGGCAAGTGGCGTTTTCAGCCCGGCAGTCAGGTGTGCTGCGGATCGGCGGGAAGTTCTACGTGGAGTCCCGGTTTTTAATCGATGCGTTCGATTATCTCGTCGTTTGGGACGAGGAGTTTCATGCGCTGGTGATTGGCAGTGACTAAAGCGGAATTCAAATCTAACATATAACGAGAATACGGGGCTGTTCCAAAGTTGGCGTTCATGCCGCGGTGGAGCCGCCCCTTGTGTTTTGGATCAGCCGTTATTGCATCGGGTTGGTGTTGTCAGTGTGGGTATTTCGGCGACTGTAGTAAAAAAACCAACAATCGTTGAGCAGACGAATCTGACGACGATCTCTCTTGTTAAAGGCACGCATGATCTGATTGCTGAGCCAGTTCGGCAAGCGTATCCCCTCCTCCGGTAACCCATTGGTATGGTTAGGGTATGGGGCATTCCCCCAATCCGTGCAAGTCCCCCATAAAACGGAAACTAAAATTCCGGCGTTTGATCACGAAGCGGGAATCGGAGGAGCGGATTCGGCGTCGAATCTTGCGCTCACCCTCGAAGTGCGGTGCTCATGTAGGCTCCACCTACACTGCGCTCCTCCTTCTTCGGGTTTACGCAACCTTCTCGGTGCTGAAAAGCCCGCATTTTAGTCTTCATTGAAACGGAAACTAAAATTCCAGCTTTTGATCACGAAGGGGAATCGGAGGAGCGGATTCGGCGTCGAATCTTGAATTCAGCCGGGCCCTCCGCTGCTCACGTAGGTTATACCTACGCTGCGCTGCTCAGTCCCTAGCTTCATTCAACCTTCTCGGTGCTGAAAAGCCTGCATTTTAGTCTTCATTGAAACGGAAACTAAGATTCCGGCGTTTGATCACGAAGGGGAATCGGAGGAGCGTATTCGGCGTCGAATCATGAATTCAGTCGGGCCCTCCGCTGCTCACGCGACTCTAACGGAACTCAGAGACGCTATTTGCCCGAAACGGGGCATGCTCCGATTCTAACGGAACGAGGAGACCTTATTTACGGCAAAAGCAGAGAAATGGCTGCCCAATTGGTTGAATAAGGTCATTCCGTTCCGTTACAGCGGGAAATCGTCGGGAAATGAGCGAATAAGGTCTCTACGTTCCGTTAGAGCGACGTAGGCTCGCGAGGAGTAACGTTGCCTCATCGGGACGACGTTAGATCTACGAGGAGCAAAGCTACACCATCGGGGATGGGGATGCCGGAATCTCACAACATAAATAGCCGGCTGAACGGCCCTCATCGCAATGAGCAGCTAGTCCAGTCGGCTTGGGTTGGATCTATTAAGCGGTACGAAACGAATCTACGCGCCTTCTTCCTCGTACCATTGCTCGAGCTGAGCCTGGAGGGCGCGGATTTCGGTGAGCAGCGAGATCAGGGGGTAGTTTTCCTCGCGGATTGCGGAAAAAGCGGACTCCAGTCCGTTGATATAATCCAGACCGCTCGTGGTCTGCAACGATTCCTGCAGGAGATCGAGCTGGTCGCATTCGGCAATTGCACGCGGCAGCGACGGAATCTCAGAGGCCGTCAATTTATCGATTTCCTTGTTCAGCCGCAGATTCAAAGCGCTGAGCTGGTAGGCATAGTCGCGGGGCATTTCTACGAAAACTAGATCCGGGCCTTGCTGCAAAATAACGTATCTCATTAGGGACATGCTTGCGATTCTCCTTTTCTATCCATCCTACTTGACAGTGTAGCGTAAGGAGAAGTTAAAATTCAAGTAATGAATCTAGCAGATTTCTAGCACTCACGACAACAGGAAGGGGAGAGGACGATGACGGATGAGCAGTTGCAAGCCTGGATCGAGCAAATCTCGCTGCGTTCCTTCGGCGTGCCTTTCCGGCACCAAGCCCGGTTTAACAGCCGGCTCCGAACGACAGGGGGCCGCTATTTTATGAAAAGCCATCATATCGAAATTAATCCCGCTCAGCTCGTCACCTACGGAGAGGAGGAAGTCGAGCGCATCATCAAGCATGAATTATGCCACTACCACCTGCATTTGGCGGGACGAGGGTATCAGCATCGCGACGCGGACTTTAAGGCCCTGCTTCAAAAAGTCGGCGGCAGCCGGTACTGCCATTCTTTACCCGGGAGCAAGCAACGGAAGGTCTTACCGCACCGCTACAAGCTGGTGTGCGCGGATTGCGGGATGGAGTATCTGCGGAAACGCCGCGTCGATCCGAACCGGTACCGCTGCGGGAAATGCGCCGGCCGACTGCGCCTATATACGTTATCCGGCGGCTAAGGATGTGTTATACTTAGATCAAACGACATAAGGAGTGATTGAAGATGGCTCAATCCCAAGCCAAGAAGCAGCGTCAAAAGCTCATCCGCGAAGGAAAACGCAGCCCGGAACTCAGCCGCAGCCCGTTTGCGTTTCAAGATCTGCGAACCCGAAAGACGAAAACGAAGCAGGAACAACTTCATCGGCAAAAATATAAGAACCACGCTTCCCCTTACGGAGACGATGGTTCTTTTTATTTTCAGTCCTCGGTTTCGCTGCTTTTTGCTATGGTCGTAAAAATTTCGTATTGCTTACTATCCTCGGTTGTTTTGGACTGGTGTTTTTTTAGAAACGCCGTGATCCACGCTTGAAATTCCTCAACTTCCTGCGGAGTCAAATACACGTGATCGTTGCTTAACTGCCCGGAAGACGTATCGGAGCGAGAGGATTTCAAAAAACGTTTCTTACTTTCGTCGTATAAATTGCTCAGCAGCTTCTCGGTTTCTGTTAAAGCGACCTGCTTGAGCGAATCGTCGAAGTAGCTCTTCTTAATATGAATGGCACCCTCAAAAGGTTCATAATATTTCGCGGTGATGCCATTAATAACCTTGGTGTCCACGAGCTGCAAGAGACCGATACTCTCTAGCTTTTTGGCATGATAATAGACTTTAGCCGGAACTTCGCCCATCGTATCCGCCACTTCCTTCATCGTCGCTGGACGATTCAATTGCTTGAATGTATCCAGGATTTGAAGACGATATGGGTCGGAATAGATCCGAATGTCCTCCAGCGTTTTCAATTCCTTCGCCTCGTTCACCTGTAAGCCCCCTACCCGAACATAAGACGGTTGACCGTCACTTATTTTAAGTATAGCTCGGGCCTATAAATTGCGCAAAGCATGATCGGATCAGATCTCCATGAAATTTCGCTGTTTCATCAACATAAAAACGGGAACCAGCAAGAGAATACCAAAACTCACATACAGCAGGTGGACTTGCACCCATTCCCCCAGGATACCGGCGAGGGCACTCCCCGCGGGTATCGCACAAGTACACACCATTCCGTAAAGCGCCCCCACGCGGCCAAGGAGCTCCTTCGGCACCGTTTCCATAAAATAGGTGGTAGAAGGCGTGCTGCATAACGAGACGGACAGACCTATCCCAAAGCTGAACAACGTGGCCATGGCCAGCGGTTGAATCGGTAGGACCGCAGGTAAGTACATCAGCGCATAATTGAGGCCAAGCAGCAGATATCCGGTTAAGATGAGCCGGCTTTTTTTATAGGCAGCACCTCTTTTGCCTATCCATAATCCGCTGACAATGGTTCCGCAGACCAAGCTAATCCCCATTAAGCTTAAGCCGACAGGGCCCGAACCTAAGATTTCATCCACGTAGACGACATTCAGCACGTTAAACGGCGATAAGCAGAAGTTAACGAAGGCCGCAGCCATGACGATGGTAATGAGCAGCTTATTGGATTTGAGATACAGCAACCCTGCTTTTAGTTCCTGAAAGAAGGAGCTTTTGCTTTCCGCGGCGTTATGATGAGGTTCAGGCGAAGTCTGTCGGGGCGCTCGGATCAGCAGGATGAAAGCAGCGGCGATGGTGAAAGTAAGCCCATCGATCAGGATGGCCGCGGAGATTCCAAAGCTTGCAATGATGCCGCCAACGGCCGCCATTCCCGCTAATTCAGCCGCCCGAGAGGCGGAGGTGCTAAAGGAATTGCCGCTTAGCAGTTTTTCCTTAGGCAGCAATTGGGGAACTAGGGCCAGTTCGGCAGGAGATGCGAAGCATTCCAGCGTTGAGGTGAGTAGCGTCAACACATAAAGATGCCATGGGACAAGCCAGCCTTGCCAATAGAGCAAAGCCGTGAAGCAAACGATCAGGCCGCGTCCCAGATAAGTAATGGCGACGACCTTTCGTTTGGACCAGCGGTCCACCAGCGTTCCTGCAAAAAAACTGAAGGCTATGTTCGGTATGAAATTGAGCGCAAACAAGGTACCCATCAACAGCTTGGAGCCGGTGAGCATGTATACCATCCAACTGTAAGCAATGGAATCGACGGAATCCCCAAATCGGGAAATCACACGGGCCAGCAGAAGATACATAAACGATTTGTAAACCGCCAGTCCTCTAAACCCGGGAAATGGTTGACTTTTGACCCGCACTTCTTGACTCATGAGCACCCGTCCTTTAAAAATAATCATACGTTAAAATTTATTTAACGTTATGTTTATTTTATTGAATTTCCAACAGAATGCAACCCTTTTTTTGCTTGGCTTGTCCTTGTGAGTTCCATTTGCGATTTCCCTTACACCTAAAAGGATTGGGGAAAGAAGGAAGGGGCTCGAAAGCGCTATGAATCTTGACTTTGCCGCGGAAGCGTGATAAATTAATTCATGTTCTCGTTATTTAAGACTGTTCCCCGATAGCTCAGTTGGTAGAGCACTCGACTGTTAATCGAGTTGTCACAGGTTCGAGTCCTGTTCGGGGAGCCATTTCATTCTTGGAGAGATACCCAAGTGGCTATAAGGGGACCCTCTGCTAAGGGGTTAGACTGCGTAAGCGGTGCGAGGGTTCGAATCCCTCTCTCTCCGTTGAGTATAATTGTGAATGTAGAAATCCCTCCGGAGATCCGGAGGGATTTCTGGCGATTAAGCCAATAGTAGATTAAAGAGAATGGCAGGATTTGCAAGCTTATGTCAATAATTTAAGGGTTGCAAGGTGCATCGCTTTTTGATATACTCATTTTTGTCGCTGCCTCAAAGCGACGGTTAGATTGTGGCCCGTTGGTCAAGGGGTTAAGACACCTCCCTTTCACGGAGGTAACAGGGGTTCGAATCCCCTACGGGTCACCATTCGATTTTAGGATTTTCAAATTGAATATGCGGTCGTGGTGGAATGGCAGACACGCTATCTTGAGGGGGTAGTGGGCGTACGCCCGTGGAGGTTCGAGTCCTCTCGACCGCATCCCAGTAAGAAAGAACCTTGCGGTTAGCAAGGTTCTTTCTTCATACCTGCAGCCGTGAGCAAGGGGCTAGATTTCGAGCAAGGATCGAATGGCGTAGGCGACCCCATGATCGTTATTGGATCGGGTGGTCATCGTGGACAGACGCTTGATCTCTTCCACCGCATTGCCCATCGCAATTTTGGTTCCTGCGGTTTCAAACATCGAGATGTCATTGTAGCTGTCTCCGATGACAACGGTATCGGACATGTCCACTCCCAACTGGCCTGCGAGGAATTGCAAGGCGCTTCCTTTATCGGTTTCCTTCGCGATAACCTCAACGATGTGGTTGGCAGAGGAAGTGGTATGCACCTGCGGTTGCTCGTTGAAATGCTCCGTAATTTCGTTCAGCCTGTCTGCGTTGAAGGTATAAACCAAGAGTTTATATATTGGACGGCCCTGCTCAAGCAATAGTAGCGGTTGGTCGATTCCCCGGAAACCAAATTGGACGAACTGGATTTTGGCGCTCTCCCAGAGCTGATCCCGATCGACCTCCGGATTCGCGCTAACGAGAATATCCATTTCAGCCAGCAGTTTCTGCTCGCCGTCGGAAGGCGAATAAATGGCTTCCGGGCAAAAGATTTCGAAATACACATTTTGTTTCAATAGATAACGAATGGCCTCCGCGGCAGCGCTTGGGTCAATTGGCGTTTCCCGCAGCAGCTTTCCTTTCGAGTCGAAAACTTCCGCTCCATTCGAAGCAATGATCGGGATCCACAGCTCTCCGGTTAAATGTCGGGCGTCAAAGCTAGCTCTCCCGGTGCAGAGCGTTACAGTATGGCCCTGGCTTACCGCATGCGAAATGGCGTCCAAGCCTTGGGGACTCGGGCGGCTGTCCGAGGTGAGCAATGTTCCGTCCAAATCCACGGCAATCAATTTCATGGTAGTTTCCTCCTAGCCCATCGTTGGGGGTGTTGTCTGTTTTTCTAGAGTATAGATTATGAAATGCATTTCAGGTCAAGGAGAGATCAAGACGTGGCAACCCAGCTTTGGATTATTATTCTGATTGGAGCAGGAACTTATTTATTGCGGGCAGGTTCTTTAGTATTAGGGAGCCGTGTCCGATGGTCTGAATCGACGAAAGAATGGTTGTCCTATGTGTCTCCTGCCGTGCTAGGCGCGCTGATTGGACCGCTTCTGCTGCTCAAAGACGGGAAGTGGATTCCGCTAGTGGATAATTCGATGCTGTTTGCAGCAATTCCTACGATGATTATTGCCTGGTGGTCACGACGGCTTCTATTAACCGTGGCTGCCGGCGTCTTGTTTTATGCCGGCTTTCTTACCTGGTTAGGGTAGATGGAAAAGTACCCATTAGAGGGAAGGGAATGGCGATCATGAACCGAATGAATCGGTCGTATCAAAGAGAAGAAATCCAACTGGCTTTGCGTGATGCGTTCCCGATCATGTTAGCTTATTTTCCGTTGTCCATGACTTACGGCGTGCTCGCTGCATCGGGAGGGTTACAGGGAGGAATCGCCGTGTTCAGCTCGGTGTGGATTTTCTCGGGAGGAGCTCAGTTTATGTTGCTAGGCATGTTCGCCTCGGCCGCAGCCCCCGTTACAATCATCACGACACTCCTCCTGTTAAGCATGCGTCATGTTCTGTATGGTGCGACGATGGGGCCTTATTTGGCGAATTGGCGGGAATCCGGGAAGTGGCTGGCGGCGATGGGTCTTACGGACGAAGGGTTTGCAGTGACTTCGAGCCGGGCAGCGCAAGGGGACATCATATCGCCTTCCTATTATATTACTTTCGCTATGGCCATTTATGGATCATGGGTGGCAGGTACAGCAGCGGGCACTGGGCTGGGCGGTTTTGTTACCGCAGAGCTGGCTGAGGTGTTAACTTTCGCGCTGCCGGCACTCTTCATCGCCCTGCTTGCCGGGGGGAAACGCACGCTGCCGTTTATGGCCGCCGCGGGATGCGGGGCAGTGCTCGCTACCTTGGCGGCGATACTCCAGCTTGGGGGTGTCGGCCTGATCGCCGGAGGCTTGGTCGGTGCTACGTTAGGGCAGCAGATCAGCCGAGTGAGAAAGGGGCGGATGAATCCCGCCCCGACCAAAGCCAAAGTAGAAAGAACGATACGTTAAGTGTGAGCAGGTTATTCCGACTGGGGCGGCAGATCCAGGATCGAAGAATATTTGGGGTATAGTGCTCGAATGCAATCCGGACAAATATCATGGGTAAATTCGGCGTGGGTATGCTTAATAAGGTAGGCTTCGATGGTGCTCCACATTTCGCTTTCGTCTTTAATTTTCTTGCATACGGCGCAAATCGGCAACAGCCCCCGGAGCGTTCGAATATGAGCCAAATCATGCTGCATTTGAATTTCCTGACGTTTCATTCGGGTGATGTCGGTGCAGGTGATCACGATTCCATGGGGAGGGGCGGATGCCTCTTCGGCATAAGGGGTCATTTCGGCAAGATACCATAGTTCCTCTTCGGTGGTTGGGGCCTTGAATTCAAAGGCAAATATCTTGGTATCCCCATTTAAAATACGCGAAAATTGCTCCATCAGCTGGCGGACGTTAAAATAAGTAAGATGATGGGGGCCATGCTGAAAAAACTGAAATAGATTCAAACCGGGCCGCCCCCATTCGGGAGCAACGCCAAGTTGAGAGGCTCGATTGGCCCAGGTCCGATTGACGGAGACGATCGTTCCGTTAGGGTCTAGGATCGCAACGCTTTGATTTAACGAATGATAGGGTTCTTTCCAACGCGGGTTCTCTTTCACGGCGGGTGCGCTCCTGTCATGAAATAAGGGCAGTCTTCCGACCTATTAAGTACTTGTCGGCCCTGTGTTAAGATATAGGCGTATGTTAGCCTCATGGAATAGTATCGCGGTATCTTACTCTATTATATACGCATATGCGTCGTTCTACAACGAAAAAAATAACTTAATTGCGTCATTAATGCTTGTTAGGAAGGTTGGAGAGAAGTTGTCGATTTACGAACGTATCGAATTGCTGATCAAAAACGCCGGTATGACTAAAAAAGCCTTTTGTCTAGAACTTGGGATCAGTACAGGAAATCTCGGGGACTGGAAGCGCGGCAAGTCCACGCCGAGTACGAATAAATTGATTGAAATCGCCGCGTTTTTTGATGTCAGCCTGGACTGGCTCATGACCGGAAGAGAGAAACAGGCCGAATTGGTGCAAGACCAAAGAACGGAATATGTCTCCATCGAAAAAGATTGGAATTTGTTTGCGAGCTCATTGACTGAATCAGAGCGGGCTTTCGTGCGGGAGTACATCGAGTTTACCCGTTACCGGAGGCTGAAGGCCGGGCGGAGGGACAAATAATTCCACTTTACTTTTCATGACTACGAAGATATAATAATTCATGTTCGTCTTTTAGAATCGCGGTCGTGGTGGAATGGCAGACACGCTATCTTGAGGGGGTAGTGGGCGTACGCCCGTGGAGGTTCGAGTCCTCTCGACCGCATCATTGAAGCCGATAAAGAACTTCTCGGAAACTCCGGGAGGTTCTTTTTTGGTTATGCAAAGTTGTTTTTCGTAGTCTGGGTGTATGGGGCGGGGAAGATTTGCACATTCTAATAGACATCTTGCACAATATGCGCCGGATCAGGCCGTTTGGGCGGGTTTTCAAGTTGACATGCTGATAAAAATTATTTAATATGACTAAGTACTAAAAGAGCTTCGCTCTGGAAAGAAATTTGATAATATGGGTGATAACATGTCCTACAGACCGAATGTTGTAAATGTAACCAAGGCCGGCAGCAACGATAAGGACGGGTTGTATGAGTTTATCGTGAATATGGCCGACGGTACGGCGTGCCGCGTGTTTTACCACCGTAATCCCGAATGGCGGTTAACCAACGTCAGCAGGCTGCAAAAGACACCTTGCCCGGTCTGCCGTAAAGACTTCATTTGCCAATGCATGGAGAAATTTTCGGGTGAAATTAACCGTCAAATGGTAGAAGGACAGTGGCTCGACAAGCTTTCGTCCAAGTAATCGCTTTTGCCATCTGGCGACGGCAAGCACGGGATATTTCCCGTGCTTTTTTCTTATATATCATTTAGGAGCAGTGTCGAAGCCGCAAGGAGAGGGGGCTAGAGCGTGTCTGAGGGGCCAAATGAATGGAAAGGGCACGTCATCTTATTCGATGGGGTTTGTCATTTATGCCAAGGAGCCGTCAAGTTTATCATCAAGCGTGACCCGGTAGGGCGATTCCGCTTTGCTTCCTTGCAATCGCCGGCCGGCAGCCGGTTGCTGAAAGCAGCGGGGGCACGTGAGGAAGCGCTGGACAGCGTCGTTTTGATTGAACACGGGACTCCCTATACCCGCTCGGCGGCGGCACTGCGTATAGCCAGAGGTTTACGGTATCCCTGGCCGCTGCTATATGTGCTGATCATCGTCCCGCGAGGCCTTCGGGATGCGGCGTATCAATTCGTCGCGAAGCATCGTTACCGCTGGTTTGGGAAGGACGAGGCCTGCCTGGTTCCGACCCGTGAGCTGAAGGAGCGGTTTTTGGAGGACGGGTAGAGGCGTTGAATCTATAAAAAAAATCTTGTCTGCGATCCATATTTGTGATATTCTTACTGTAAATTTAAGGAATACGGGAACGGTAGCACCGTCCATGATCCGATTTTCATTCGGGTTTTGGGCGGTGCTTTTTTGTTTTCGTTCCATTGAAGAAGGAGGGTGGATCATGGTTCCGATTAAATTGGTGCTGGCCGTGCAAGAAGAGGAGTATATCGACCCGTTTCTGCGGTATGTGCATGCAAGCGAGTTTGATCGGCGTTTGGTGGTGACGGCATTTAGCCGAAAGGAGGCATTTGCCCAATATGTGTTGGAGTCCGGCGGGGACATCGACGCGATATTGGGGGATGCGACATTTCTTGAGGCGGTTGATCCGCTGAAGCGGCCTGGACTCTGCTGCATTCAGCTGGGGGAAGACGGCAATCTCACAGGAGCCAACGGCCTTTGTATTGAGAAGTATCAACCGCTGCATCAGTTGCTTTCTTCGGTTGTCGAGCTTGTTCGAGGAGGCTTTGGGACATCGATGCCTTCACGCGGACGGCCAATCGTCATCGGGGTTTACTCTACCGTTGGCGGCTGCGGCAAGACGACGGTTGCGCTTCATTTGGCTCGGCAGCTGGCGACGGAGGGGGGAAAGGTGTTTTACCTCAACCTGGAGACGATCGGCAGTGAACTGACCCATGCCGGACAGAGCTTACGAGAGGGGCAGGCGGGGTTGGCCCGGCTGTTGTACGATCTGAAGGCGGCGGATGACCGGCGGGAGCCGCCGCGGTTTCCGATATCTGCTTACGCCTACAGGCATCCCGTCCTGCAAGGGGACACGCTTGCTCCCCCGGACAATCTCAACGAGCTGCTGGAAATGGAACGCAAGGATACGTCGGAGTTACTCGAGTACATCGCAGGCAGCGGTTTGTACGACTCGGTGATCGTGGATATGGATTCCTTTCCGGACGGCCGTACGGAAGCGGTCCTGGAGCGGGCTGATCGTGTTGTATGGATCGTCACGGACGACTGGGGAGTGATGCGCAAAACCGGGGGCTGGCTGGCTCATCTTGAACGCACCCGTCCAGATTTTTACCGGTCGCTGCTGGGGAAAGCCCGGTTTGTACTAAATCGTTATACGGGGAAGCGGTCGGTGGATTTGCCAAGGCCGGATTTGAAAATTCAGGCAACGTTATCCCACATTCCCGCCTGGAGTCAAGGCAACCGCCAAGGAGATTTGCTGTACTCCCCTCTTTATCAACGCGATATGATTCGGCTATGTAGCGAACTCCATGGCGAGGGGCCAATCACGCTGGCGCTGGAGGGATAAGTGATGGAGGAAGCGGACTTTGCGGCGCTGCGCAGTGAAATCCGCCAGGGACTGGACGTCACCTCCGTCTTGAACGACGACCAGCTGCTCGATTTTATCGAGCGGCGCGTGCTTGATGACCGGCGTTTGAGCGGAGCGACCGCGGCTGAGAAGCGGAAATGGGTGCGCAGGCTGTACGATTCGTTTCGAGGACTCGACGTCCTTCAACCGCTCGTTGAGGATCGCGGTGTCACGGAAATTATGATTAACAGCCATGAGGAGATATTCGTTGAACGGGAGGGGCAGGTTAGGCGGATTCCTGTCCGCTTCGAATCCCGGGAACGCTTGGAGGACATCATCCAAACGATCGTATCTGGCGTTAATCGGATGGTGAACGAATCGTCGCCGATCGTGGATGCCCGGCTTCGGGATGGGTCGCGGGTCAATATCGTACTGCCGCCTGTCGCCTTAAAGGGACCGACGATGACGATTCGCAAATTTCCGGAACGACCGCTAACGATGGAGCAATTAGTCTCGATCGGTTCGCTTAGCGAGGAAGCGGCGGAGCTGCTGCAACGGCTTGTTCGAAGCAAATATAACATCTTTATCAGCGGTGGAACGGGCTCAGGAAAGACGACATTTTTGAACGCTTTGTCCCAGTTTATTCCGTCCGATGAGAGGGTGATCACGATTGAGGATTCGGCCGAGTTGCAGATCGTCACGGTACCGAATCTAGTATCGCTCGAAACCCGGAATGCGAATACGGAAGGGAAGGGTGAAATTACCGTCCGCGATTTGATTCGATCCTCGCTGCGGATGCGGCCCAACCGAATTGTCGTCGGTGAGGTGCGTGGAGCTGAGGCACTGGACATGCTGCAGGCGATGAATACCGGCCATGACGGCAGTCTTTCTACCGGGCATGCCAACAGCACTGCGGATATGATCAGTCGGCTGGAAACGATGGTGCTGAGCGGAGCCGAATTACCGCTTCCGGTCGTTCGGCAGCAAATCGCCTCGTCCATCGACGTTTTCGTGCATTTGTCGCGTCTACGCGATCGCTCGCGCCGAGTAACGGCAATTTCCGAGGTCGTTGGTCTGCAGGAAGGGGAGGTGGTACTTCAGCCCTTATTTACTTTTTGGGAAGAAGGGGAACAAAACGGTCGAATCGTTGGCAAGCTGCAAAGCAGCGATACAGGGTTAATACATACGGACAAGCTGCGCATGGCGGGTATGCCTTTCAATTAATGCAGAGTTAGGATGGGAGGGTTTTCGTTGCTAAAAAGGCGGGCAAATCTGCAGAAATGGAGGGTTGGATTCATTGCTGCCGATAATCCGGCGAAACTAGCGGATTATCGAGTATATCCATTGTCTGCACAGCAAAGGGGCATTTGCATGTTGGTTGGAGGAGCTGCGTTCTATGCCTTGGGTTATGTCTTCTTCCGGGTGGTCTCGCTGGCGTTTCTCTTATCGCTTTGCGGCGTGTATGCGCCGAAATATTGGAGCAGCTACTTACTGCGCCGGAGAAGGGAGAACCTGAGCCTGCATTTTAAGCAGGCATTATATTCGTTATCTTCGTCTTTGGCCTCTGGTCGTTCGGTAGAGAACGGCTTTCGCGAAGCGATCGACGATTTAAAGCTTCTATATCCCGATGGGGACAACGATGTCATGCGAGAGCTTGCGATCATCTGCGCACGTATGGATTACGGACAGCCGGTCGAGGAAGCGCTACTCGATTTCAGCCGTCGGGCCGCACTGGAGGATATCGACAACTTTGCGGATGTATTTACGACCTGCAAGCGTTCAGGCGGAGATTTGGTTGAAGTTGTCCGACGCACCTCGAACCTCATCGGCGAGAAGCTGGAAATCAGTCAGGAAATTGGCGTGATGATTGCCCAAAAACGGTTCGAAGCCAAGGCAATGCTGGCGGCCCCCATTTTGTTCTTATTGTTTATGCAGATGACCTCCCCGGACTATATGCTTCCGCTGCATCAGGGAGTCGGATTGTTGATCTCGGGACTGGCTTTGTTGTTGTATGCAGTTTGTGCTTGGCTGATGTTAAAGATCATCGATATTCGGCTATAGAGGAGGGGCCTTTGCCAATGTACCTGCTGGTCGCGGGATTGCTGCTGGCCGCCATAGGCGGAAGCTGGCTATATGCCTATTGGAAGTCCCGGTTACTTTACCGCAGTTATGAGGGATTAACCATGGAAGGGTTAAGGCTCGTGCGCCTATCGCCGCCGATGCTGCTGCTCTTGGAGCGGATCAAAGTGTCCCAGCGACTTCCACGCTTTTTTTTTAAGGTTCAGCGTGCCGTGCAGAAAATCTGCGGGAATCGGCGCAGCGGTGAAATGACCTTGTTGTTGTTGGCAGAAGCGCTCACGTACGGTTATCTATTTCTCATCTTCGGGTGCTTGATGACCTTGCTGAGCGGCGGTGCCAGCGGTTTGCTGATCGGGGGTCTGTTAGCCGTGTTGATGCCGATGGCGCTGATTAACGACCTCCATCGCAAGGTACAACGACGAGAGCAGCTCGTTCTGCTTGAACTGCCCGAGTTGCTGAACAAGATCGTGTTGCTGGTTGGCGCAGGCTCAACGGTTCAGCAAGCGATTAAGCTATGTCTGGAGCGCAAGCGGGAGCAAGCCAACCATCCTTTATACAGGGAGCTACTACAAATGCAAAAGGAATGGGAAGGGGGCGATTCGTTTCAGCAAGCGTTGGAAGGTTTCAGCAAACGTTGCGGTATTCAGGAGGTCTCCGCGTTTGCTACGGCGGTTCTCTTAAACTACCGCCGCGGCGGAGAAGATTTTGCACTGGCGTTGCGAGATTTGTCCCATTCGCTCTGGGAGAAACGCAAAGCCGTCGGCAAAACGCTGGGCGAGCAGGCATCGTCCAAGCTGGTTTTCCCCATGGTGCTGCTGTTTATGGCGGTACTGATTCTGGTGGGCGCACCGGCGTTTATGATTATGAATTTGTAAATTCGAGCAGAGGAGGAATCAACATGTTGACTGCATTTCGCAAGGAAATCAAAGGGGCATGGCGCAATGAAGAAGGGCTGGGAATGCTAGAAATGATCTTAATTATCGCGGTGATCGTCATAATTGCAGTGATTTTCCGAGATCAGTTGAGAGACATCGTCGAGAGCTTGCTTGGGAAAGCCAAGTCAAAGACCGAAGACTTCATGGACGGAGAGTAATTATGGGCCTATGGCGGGATCAACGCGGGGGCTTTACGATCGAAGCCTCATTGGTGCTTCCGATGGTTTTTTACACGGTGCTCATTCTCCTGTTCTTCTGCCTCTACCTGTATCAACATGTGCTTGTGGGTCAGGCTGCCACCGTTGCAGCGGAGCGAACGGCTTACAACTGGGAGAATAGCCATCAGGACAGTTTGACTGGCGCCTTTGACGAAGGGGAGTACGATCCCCTCTATTGGCGCCTAGGGGATGACGGTATGCTGCAGGCTGTATTTGACTGGAACGGCGAAGGCGGGACCGCCAAGCTGAATTTGCCGGCGGAAGATCGAGAGGCAGGGCAGTCGCTCCCGGTTCGGAAGCTAAGTCGGACAGGAGCTGAAGTGCCTAAGGGCCTTAGCGGGGAGGTGCGCTACGACAACCGGCTGCTCATGCGTAAAGTAAGCGTAGCTTTAGAACGGCTGGTTCCGCTGGCTCCATTGGAGGGCTGGATTGGCGATGTCAACCAGAGCGGGCGTGCGGAGGCCTATGTCGTCGAACCGGTGGAATGGATTCGGACGGTGGAGCTTGCGAGCTATTACGGCGAGAAATTCCGAAGCGGTAGGGGGCAAGGGGGGATGGATAAGCAGGAGGCGCAGGAGGCGCTGAAGCTGTTTGGTAAATCATCGCGATGATGGGAAAGGAGGATGGCGGTGTTCCAACGGAAACGCTCGGAGCAAGGAGCGGTTACGGTATTTTTTATCGTGATATTTGCCGCGGTATTCGCATTTGTCGCCCTGTTTATCGATTTTGCCAGAATGTTCGCCCTGCAGGCCAAAGCAGAAGCTTTGACGCATGCGGCTTCGAGGTCCGTCCTGTCCGCTTACGACCGGGAACTGGCCGAACGGTACGGCCTATTTGCATATGGGCAAACCGACGGGAACTACATTATGGCAAAGGTGCTTCAGGACCAGCTCGAACTGGTCGGACGTAGCGAGGGGTTACCTTTGCTGGGAGCCCAATTAGATTCTTCTTCTGTCGAATTTTTGCGTCCCATCGGAACCTATCCCGTGTTCGAGCAACAAATCCGCGAACAAATGAAATACCGGGCACCGATCGACGTAACTATAGATCTGTTGAATCGCTTTAAACCGATGGCCGGAGTGATGAAGGAAGCTTCGAATACGGTGGATTTGCTGGGAAAATTACAGAAGCTTTACGACCAGAGGGAAGCCAAGCTGGATGAACTTCTGGAGAAGCAGCGGCAAGCGGCCAATGCAGTAGGGCCTTATGCGGAAGTACTGTCAGTGGGAAGCGGCGGGACCCACGGGGAAGCCTGGAACGGCGATATCTCCACGCTGCCCGACGCTGCGGCGAATTATCCCGCTTATGTGAGCCAAGTCGAGGCGGATGCGGGTAAGGAACCCGAGGATCGGATGTATACGGCGGAAATCAGCCGCTACCGTTCAACAACCAGCGGGATGTTTGCTAAACTGGACCGCGATCAACGGCTTGCAGAGCAGAACCATGCCTCACGCCTGCCAGAGGCTAGGGCCCTGCTGGAGGAAGCGCGGCGGATCAATGATCAGATGCGGCAAACGATTGAAGAGGCGGAAAAGCGCCCGGAGCAAACGGGTTATAACGAAGTGTCAGCCGGGACGAGCACCCGCGGTGGCAGTTCCGGTCCGGTCGGCGACGGCGACGTCATCGCCAATATCCGGAGCCAAGCCGGATCCCTGCTGCTATCCGAGGAGACGTTTGCCGGCCTGACCGCGGATATCGATCGGCAGTCGGCGGCGTTCGCCGGACTCCGGAACACCGGAACCTCGCTCCTAGCGCAAAGCGAATCTGTATTATCGGCGACGGCTTCGTCTACATCTTTCGCTTCGGGCGTGAATAGCACGGCTGAGGCATGCGATGCCTATCTCCGGCAATTCGTCACTCCGGGTTCAGCCAATGTGCTGGATGCGAGCGCTCGTCGGCTGGACAGTCACCGGTCCTCCGATAAGGAGCGGAAGGCGACAGAGAAGGCAGCAAGCGCCAAGCTGAAGGAGGCAGCCGGCTGGATCCGTGAAATCGAACAGCTCAAAAACGGATTGAAAGAGCACCAGGCCAAATTCGATCAACTAGAGGTGAAGATGGAAGCCAATCGATCGTTAAACCGTTCCACCTCTGGAGACGGGTCTGCCTCGGCCGCCTTGAACGATGATCCAAGTGAGGCGGGACAAGCCTCCATGGGAAGGATGGACGGATTGTACGGCGGTTTGGCAGGACTGATGGGAGGGATGTCGGACTCCGTATTTCAAATGGAGTACGTTGCGAGTTATTTTCACTTCCTGGATGTCAGCGCCTTGAACGGTTTGCTAGAGGGCAAAGGCCAAGCGGACAAGCTTGAAGTGATCCGCGAGCAATTCGCGCCGGAGAGCCAAGAGGTCGAGTATATTTTGTACGGTATGCATAATCCGGGAGGGAATGTCGCAGCCGCGTTTGGAGAGATTTTTGCAATGCGTCTGGCCATTCGGACAATGGAGGGCTTCAGCAAGAACGCGGCCAAAGGGAATCCTTTACTGGTGTTTGCCGCAGCCCTGCTGTACGGAGCGCAGCATGCCTTGCAGGATATGATCGCATTAACCCGGGACGGGAAAATCCAGTTAAGCGACTACCTTAAGGTTGATCTGACCTATCGGGATCATCTCCGGTTGTTTCTGCTGCTGCATGGCCGCAGCGAACAGCGGTTGTCGCGAATGCTTGCCGTTATATCATTGAATACCGGGATCGATCCGGCGGAGCGAGCCACCTATGTCAAAGGGAAAGTGACGGTGGCAATGCCTTTATGGTTTTTGCCCGGGGTATGTAAAACGTTGGGTAAGGTCGGCGTATTGAAAGGAAACGTGGAAGGAAGCCGGTACTATGTTGCCAAACAAGCGGACTTCTCATATTGAAGGATCGAAGGCACAACGCTTCCGGGAAAAGGGGTCATTAGGAAGTATCACGTTGGAGGCTGCTTTGATCGCTCCCGTCTTCGTGTTGGTCGTATTCTGGTTCATTTTCCTTGTCCATATGACGCTGCTATTCGGACAATTGCATGCGGCGGCAGCGAATGCTGTCAAACAAATCTCCGCACATATCTATCCGGTGGCGATTGCGGTCGAGGCGCAGAGCAGCGGGCAGCAAGAAACGCAGACACCGGTCGGGGAGACGGGTCAGGGAACCGCTCCTTTGAATGGAGCGGGGGGTTCCCGCAATAAGGGAATGGTTTCGGGAAACAGCCCGTTCTCTTGGCGAATGCCGTCCCTGTCGCTTGAGGAATGGGCGGGACAATATGCGGCAAAACTGCCGGCCCCTCTATCGACATGGATAACCGATGCTGCGCGTAAAGGCGACGAACCGCTGCAAGAGTTAAAGACGAATGCGGTGGAAGCTGTTTTGGACCCGTTGGTTAAACCGATGTTACGCCCGTTCCTGCAAGGGACCTTGCTGGAGGAAGAACGCTTGCATGTCAATCGTGTCACGGTTCCAGACTTGAAGACGGGCAAGCAGCCTTATTTCGGACTAGAGGTGAGTTACGAGCTTCCGCTGAAGGTCCCGTTTTCCGGGCGGCGGATGGTACTGCAAACGAGGGCGGAAGAGCGTCTTTGGATCGGCGATACCGGCGAACTGGATTCGGGGGCTGGAAGCGGAGACAGCCAAACCGGGGAAGCGGCGGTTGTGGTCTCCAAGCCAGACCCGGCGTATGCCGGACATCGGGCGACGATCGTTGCCCAGGTTGCTCCCGGGACTAGCGCCAAGCTGACCATCTATTATAAAAGCGGGGTTAGCCAGGCGAAATATTTAGGGGAAGCGACTGCGGATGATCAAGGCAGGATTGCTTGGACCTGGTTGGTTGGGGGAAACACTACGCCGGGGACGTGGAGTTTCGTGATTGAAACGGGAGAGGGCTTGCGCACGACAGCCGGGTTCGAGGTGGCAAGTCCGCATTCGGAATAGGAAGGAAGTGCAAGGGCTGATGGTTGAGTTAGGGAGTTGTTTATTGATGTTACTTGCGGCTTTCGTCACGGATTTGAGAACGATGAAAATTCCTAATATCATCACGATAACGGGAATCTGGTCCGGACTGTCCTATCACCTTTTGATGGAGGGCTGGATTGGTGCTTGGTTCGCTGTTGCCGGGGCTGCATCTGGATTTGGTCTGATGTTTGCACTGTATTTACTGCGTGCGGTTGGAGGAGGCGATGTCAAGCTGTTTGCAGGAATTGGGGCCTGGATGGGAATCGCTTTCGCTCTATCGACGATGATGTATTCGATTTTGGCTGCAGGGTGCATCGGCTTAATCATCTTGATTTGGCGTCGTGAGACTGGGGTTCGTCTGCGTCGCATCACCGGTAGCGTCCTTGGAGCAGCCGCCCTGCGAAGTACGCTCCCCATTCAGATTGCCGCCAAAGGCCAATTGCAGTTTCCGTTTATGTTAGCCGTGCTGCCGGGGGCGATACTGGCGATCTACTATATGTGACGTGCGAGGAGGGGCGTGCCATGCCAGAGTTAGTTGCCGATTTTGTTAGGGACGGCGGAACCTACATGATTCTTGAGGCTAAAGAAGGGCTGAAGCCTGAACAATTGAATCGCGTCCAGCGCGCCATGCTGGCATCGGTGACCGTGCCGAACCTGCTGCGGCTCGACATTCGCGAGGTTGATTATCAAATCAGTTTGCACTATGACATTACGGGAAAAAGAATGCTGTCTCAGTGCTTACGCAGCGACAAAATCGGCATGCCGGAGTTTTACGGTTTGCTGCTCCAAGTGGTTGCTGTGCTGGAAGATAGCAAGAGGTATATGTTGTCCCCATCCGGTTTTTTGCTCGATGAGACGCATATTTTTGTGGAGGAGCCGCTATCCAGCGGGTCGCTGTATTTTACTTATGTTCCTTGGAAGGAGATGCCGGCCGCTCTCCCGCTGTCCCAGATGCTGTTATCATTGATGACCCGACTGCTCACTTGCGTCACACATGTCGAAGGGGATGGAATCCCGCAGTTGATTCGGTTATGTGGGGATGAGCTTTTTTCTTTGGGAGAACTTAAAAAAATGCTGTTGCGTTTGTTGTCGGACGAACCGGATATCAAGCCGGAAAGCAATGCGGAGGCAAGGAGAACATCAACGACAGTAAAGGAGCCGTTGCCAAGGCTTTCGGAGCCTTCTCCGTCATTTCCTCGTTCTGCCGTAGTTAGGGAATATCTACCGTTACGGGAGCCTGCGGAATCGGGAACTTGGGCAGGCAGTGCCGTTAACGATGTAAACGTTAAACGGGAAGAATGGGCGGGACTCGACGAGAAGGCATCGCCGAGTGAAATGCAGATCAAACCGACTTACCTTGTGCTCGGGGTGCTGCTTGTGGATGCGTTGTGTTGGAAGCTTCTCTATTTTGATCGACCCGGAGCCTTCGGGTTATCGCTAAGCATAGCGGTTACCGTACTTTTAGGGGCTGCCGGATTTGTTCTATGGCGAAAGCTGCGCAGTTACGCGGCAGTGGAAGAAGAAGCGGAAGGAACAGTGTTGGAGGAAGCCCCTGAGGCGCTAGGAGTATCGGGACTTCTGGGATTATCCGCAGAACGACCATCGGGCTCTTCATTCTACAATAGAAATATTGAAGCTTTAGAGTCTTCTGGCGTTTTTCCAGCCAGGTCCTCGGTGGAGTCGTTCGTGCCGCGGACTGAGCTTTCGTATGAGATGCCGGAATCCGCGGAAGCAGCGAGTGAATCTGAACCCGAAGTGGGGGGATCTCCCCCTACAGTGCTGCTGAGCCGGTCCATGCTGCAGGGACAAGATCGATCTTTGAACGGTCGCAGCCCGCACTATTATTTAGATCGTTTCGAGGAGGGCGGTGGCGTGTCAGAGCGGATTCCGTTGACCCCAGGAAGCTTCGTAATCGGGCGCTCCGAAGAGATCGTTCAATATGTGGAGAATACCGCAGGCGTTTCCCGTGCCCATGTGGAGATTTTGGTCACTTCGCGCGGCTGTTTACTCAAGGATCTAGGATCGAAGAATGGGACTCGGTTAAACGGGGAGAGTGTGGCTCCATATAAAGAATATCCTTTGCAGGCGGACGACACGTTTTATTTAGCGGAGACGAGCTTTAAATTCGGTGCGGAGGTTTCTTGAGCAAGGAGGTTTAGGGGATTATCGCCCACGCTTGACCGGAAAGTCATGGACCAAATTTGAAATGGCCGTAGATTCTCACCGGAAAAGCGGGTATAATGAACGAGAATGATTCTCAATTACATATTTCATGCTCTTATTTTTCGGCAAAATTGATTAAAGGATGGTTCTCGACATGTCGGCAATAACCCAATCTACCAAACCACGCTACCGTTCCCGCCCGCTTGCGGCAACTTTGATTTTATTCGGCGGTGCCGTGCTGCTGCTGTTTGCCATTTGCCTTTCGATTTCCGTTGGGGCGGCAGATATTCACCTCACTACCGTCTGGGATGCGCTGTTCCACTTTCAGGCGGAGCAAACTCAGCATCAAATTATTATGGAGCTGCGGCTCCCGCGGGCTTTGGCGGCTGCATTAATCGGCGCGGCGCTTGCGGTAGCCGGGTCCATTATGCAGGGGATGACACGCAACCCGATGGCTGATTCCGGCTTATTGGGACTTAACTCCGGCGCAGGGCTGGCCCTGGCCATTAGCTTTGCGTTGATGCCAGGCACCTCATTCCTGCTAACGATGTTTTATTCGTTTATCGGAGCCGGGCTGGGTGCCGGACTCGTATTCGGCATCGGCTCCATGTCCAAGGGAGGCATGTCTCCGGTTCGACTGACGTTGGCAGGGGCGGCCGTCAGTATGCTGCTGACCGCAATCAGCGAGGGGATTGCGATTTACTTCAATATTGGACAGGATCTTGCATTCTGGTACGCTGGCGCGATTGCAGGTGCGAATTGGCTGCAAATCAAACTGGTCTCACCTTGGGTGTTCGCCGGGTTGTTCTGCGTTTTGCTGCTGTCGAAATCGATTACTCTGCTCAGCCTCGGCGAAGAGGTGGCGACCGGCTTGGGCCAAAGAACACGCTTGATTAAGGCGCTTGGCATGCTCATCGTGTTGGTTCTAGCCGGCAGTGCGGTTTCGATTGTCGGTGCGATTGGGTTCGTTGGCTTGTTGGTTCCGCACGTGGCTCGCTTTTTAGTTGGCGTTGATTATCGCTGGGTGATCCCGTCCTCGGCCCTGCTTGGCAGTTTGTTGATGGTATTTGCAGATATTTTGGCGCGGATGGTTCATCCACCGCATGAAACGCCGATTGGCGCTTTGATTGCCGTCATCGGGGTGCCGTTCTTCCTGTATCTCGCCATGAAGCAGAAGGGGGGATTGGAATGAACCGAATCGAAGCCCCTATGCATTTGCGGCAGAAAGCCCGTAAAGCTTATATCGTTATGACCGTCTTTGCGCTATTGATCCTTGCCGTATTCATCTTTAGTATGAATACCGGATACATCCGTCTGTCGCCGCTCGATGTGTTTAGGACCCTGGTTGGCATTGGGACAGATAAACAAGAGCTGATTTTATTCGAATTCCGGTTGCCGCGCATCGTGATTTCCGTGCTGATCGGAATGGGGATGGCGGTTGCCGGCTGTATCTTCCAAGGCATCTCCCGTAACCCGCTGGCCGATCCCGGGGTGCTTGGAATCAATGCCGGAGCTGGCCTTGCGGTAACGCTGTTTATTTCGTTTTATCCGACGACGACGAGCGCCCCCGTCTATATGATGCCGGTCCTGGCTTTTCTTGGAGCGGCCGGGGCAGCGACCTTGCTTTACGTACTCTCCTTCAAAAAAAATTACGGTTTGCTCCCCGTCCGAATGGTGTTGGTTGGGATTGCGGTTGCTGCCGGTATCAATGCCGCGATGATCGTTCTGCAGTTGCGCTTGCGTCCGGAAAATTTTCAGATGCTGCAAATCTGGCTGGTCGGCAGTATTTGGGGAACGTCGTGGAAGTACGTGCTGGCGCTTCTGCCTTGGCTGATCGTACTGCTTCCTTACGTGTTCTTGAAGTCGCGCGCGCTGAATGTGCTCAATCTGGGAGATCAAACCGCGACGGGTCTCGGCACTCCATTGGAGCGATCCCGTCTGGGGCTCTTGGCTGCCGCGGTTGGTTTGACCGGCGCCTGCGTCGCCGTGGGCGGAGGCATCTCCTTCGTGGGGCTGATCGCGCCGCACTTGGCCCGCCGGCTGGTTGGACCCAAGCATGAGTATTTACTCCCTGCCTCCGCGCTGGCTGGTGGTTTGCTTGTTATCCTAGGCGATACACTAGGCCGCTGGGTGCTTCAGCCGGCTGAGATCCCAACCGGGATTGTAGTAGCTATTATCGGTGCGCCTTATTTCTTGTATTTGCTCACGAAGTCGCGGATGTAAATGCCTGAATGTTGATAATGACAACGGCCCGGAGACTGGAATTCCAGTCTCCGGGCCGTTGATCATTTTAGGACTTCAGATCGGCGACCGCCGATTCTAAATCAGGATAAGTGAAGGTGAATCCAGCCTCTAGCAACGCGCGGGGAATGACCTGCTGCCCCTCGAGCAGCAGGAGCGACATCTCGCCTAACGCGGCTCGGAGCACCGCCGCCGGCAGCGGAAGCCAGAAGGGACGGCGATGCACGCGGCATACGGTGCGCCCGAAATCAAGGTTCGTCACCGGATGCGGGCTCACTGCGTTCACCGGGCCGCGAACTTCCGGATGAGTGGCACAGTAATCAATCAGCCTCACCATATCCTGAATATGAATCCAAGGGACCCATTGCTTGCCGCTGCCGATACTTCCTCCGATGCCAAGCTGATAGGGGAGGCGCATCAACGGATACGCGCCGCCGCCTTGCCCCAGTACGACCCCGGTGCGCAGCTTGACTACGCGAATTCCGCGGAATTCCCGGTCTGCCGTCTCCTCCCAAGCCGTTGTCACTTCGGCGAGAAAATCGGGGGGAGGTGATGGTATGGACGAGCTCTCGTCAAACGATTCTGAGAGCGAAGTGCCATAAATGCCAACTGCGGAACCTTGTACAACAACCTCGGGTTTTAGTTTCATTCGCTCAACGGCGCGGGCAACCGCTCGGGTGGACTCCAGGCGGGACTCTAGAATCCGCTGCTTGGTCGGTTTCGACCAACGCTGATTCAGTGTAGCTCCGGCCAGATTCACGATGGTTGAAACGCCTTCCAGTAGCACAGGATTTCTCTCCAACTCCAACCACGTTGTGGAGGTCAGCAAAGCGTCGGAAGCAGCAGCCTCCTGCAGCCAGCGCTTTCCCCCGGTACCTCCACGCGTGACAATCATTACCTCGTGTCCTTGGCTCAGCCAAAACTTGGCCAGCGCCCGGCCGATAAACCCCGAGCCCCCGAAGATCACCGTTTTCATGTTTTCCTGAATCCTCCTCTACGTAAAAATCCGGCTGCCTAGTGCAAGACAAGGAGCCGGATGTGAATTTGTGCATATGCGCTTATTTGTTCATTAAATGCCGATAGGGTTGATAATCGATCTGATTATTTTCCAGAAACTTAACAAGGAACTTGTTGTCGCGTTTTGGCGTGGCTACGATGTAACCGCGGATACAGTGCTCCTGCGTGACCTCGGAGGCTTCCTCCTGCAGCGCAATTTTGCCGATCTCCGCGGCGATCGAATGCTTGGCGATGTCCCGGAACGGTCCCGGTACAGGCTCGACCAACCGGTCGAGGAACGCTTTGGCTTCGTCCGTCCATAGGTGGCGGCTCTGCTCGACCCAATGGTTCTGCCAGTCCAGCTTCGACATGCCGTCAGCCTTCGGAAGTACCTTCAAAAATTTGCGGAACATAAAGAAGCCGCCGATCGCCATCATGCCAAGCAGCACGAAACCCCAAAACGCGATGCTGTTCATAAACCAGCGATTCGGGCCTTGGGCGGTTAGTATGTAAACGGTAGATTGCAGCACGATTCATCACCTCGGAACGGATTTCGCTTTTCGCTAACAATTCGGATATTATGATAGTAGAAATTGAATCTTTCAAAACTGAGATAATCTGCTAAAATTATACCTTATTTCTTTATTTATTTCAGCATTCAAGCTAAAATAGGTTTGTTTAGCGATTTAATGTCCAAAAGGGGGAAAATACCTTGCTGAAAATTGGTTCCCATGTATCGTTCTCGGACAAGGGCCTGCTTAGCGCAACGGCCGAGGCGGTAACCTACGGCTCCAGCTCCTTCATGATATACACCGGGGCACCGCAAAATACGCGGCGTAAACCGATCGAATCGATGAATATTGAAGAAGGCCAAGCGGCGATGAAACAAGCCAGTATCGACGAAATCGTCGTCCATGCGCCTTACATTATCAATCTAGGTTCTTACAAATCGAACACGTACCAGCTTGCCGTGGATTTCCTGCAGGAGGAAATCCGTCGTACCCATGCGCTTGGCGTACGTAACATCGTGCTTCATCCCGGCGCTTTTACGGACAAGGATGCGGAGTACGGGGTGAATCGCATTGCGGAAGGCCTTAACGAAGTGCTGAACGGAACGAGTGAAACCGACGTTTGCATCGCGCTGGAAACCATGGCCGGCAAAGGGACGGAGATCGGTCGCAGCTTCGAGGAAATCGCGCAGATTATCGAGAAAGTCCAACACAACGAGCGCTTAACTATCTGCCTTGATACCTGTCACATCCATGACGCCGGCTATGATATCGTAAATGATCTGGACGGCGTCCTGAAGAAATTCGACGATACAATTGGATTAAAGCGGATTGAAGTCGTTCACATCAATGACAGCAAAAACCCGGTTGGCGCGGCAAAAGACCGCCATACGCCGATCGGCTCCGGCTGGATTGGCTTCGATGCGATCCACCGCGTCGTCCATCATGAGGCGCTGCAAGGCCGACCGTTCATTCTGGAGACGCCTTGGGTCGGGAAGGAAGCGAAAACTCAACGCCCGATGTACGAAGTTGAGATCGCGCTGCTGCGCGGGAACGTCCGCGAACGGTTTGGTGAATCGTTCCTGAGCGATGTGGAGCGTTTGGCCGACTTTTTTGCCAAGCAGGACATCGGGGCCCGTTCCTTCGTGCTGGATACGTGGAATCTGCTCAAGAACGATGCCAAAGCGAAGAAGGCCGATCCGCGCGAGCCGATGGAGCGGCTGTACGACCTCGCGATGGAAGCCAGCCTGTTCCCAGAGCTGACGGAAGAGCAGGTGAACCAACGCCTGGTGGCCTGGTTTGCCGGCGCGGGTAAATAACGAAGACATCATTTGTGGCAAGGGGAATGGAAGAACAATGGATACGCATATCAAAACGGGCGGACAACCCGTCAAACCTTATGAGAGCAACCGTGCGCGCATGTTGATCTCCTGCCCGGACGGGCCGGGGATCGTTGCCGCGGTATCCCGCTTCCTGCACGAGCATGGGGCGAATATCGTGCAGTCGGACCAGTATACGATGGATCCGGAGGGCGGCATGTTTTTTATGCGGGTCGAATTCGATTTGGATGGATTGGACGGGCGGATTGCGGCGCTGAGGAGCGATTTTGAAGCGATCGCCTCGCAGTTCCGGATGCAGTGGAACATCTATCAGCTGAGCCGCAAGAAGAAGCTGGCGATTTTCGTATCCAAGGAGGATCATTGCCTGGTCGAGCTGCTTTGGCAATGGCAAGCCGGAGACCTGGATGCGGAAATCTCCATGGTCGTTAGCAATCATCCGGATATGAAGGAATACGTCGAATCGTTTGGGATTCCGTACCACCACATTCCGGTGACGCCAGAGACGAAACGCGAAGCCGAGCAAAAGCAGTTGGAGATCGTCGGAGGCAACGTCGATTTAATCGTATTGGCGAGATACATGCAAATTGTCTCCCCGGCGCTGATCGAGCCGTACCGCAATCGCCTAATCAACATTCACCACTCGTTCCTGCCGGCGTTTGTGGGAGGTAAGCCGTATGCTCAAGCTTATGACCGCGGGGTCAAGATCATCGGCGCCACCGCGCATTACGTGACTGAGGAACTGGACGGCGGACCGATCATCGAGCAGGACGTGCAGCGTGTAAGCCACCGTGACGACGTGAACGAACTGAAACGAATCGGTCGGACCATCGAGCGGGTTGTGCTAGCCCGGGCTGTAAAATGGCATATCGAGGACCGGATTTTGGTCCACCAGAACAAGACGGTCGTTTTCAACTAACGGCCTCATTCATGAGATTTGGATAACAAAACCGGCATCATGGGCAGCGTGTCAGCTCGTCATGATGCCGGTTTTTACGTTATTCCTCTCCCCGGTAGGCGATCCCGTCAATCATCAGAAGACAATCGGTATCGATGAATTCAGTGGTGGAGGTCATGCGCGCCGGACAATGGTTTTGCTCAAAGTACTCGAAAAATACCTTCTCCATCTCAGGCAGATCCTGAATATGCTTGAGATACACATTCACTTTCACCAACCGTTCCAGCGGGCATCCGCACGCGGATAAGGTGGATTTCAGTTGGGTGAAGACATCGTGGATTTGCACGGTGAAGTCGTCGCCAAAACCTCGGTGCAGACCGAGAAAGACATAGTCGCCGGCCGTAACGGCGGAAGAATAGCTAAACGGAGTTGGAATACGGGTAATCATGATCTTTAGCCTCCTAATAGATAAGGATTTTTGCCGGATCCAGAGGTGAATGTTTTCACATAGTATAGAACATATGTTCCTAAAAAGCAAGGGAATTATTAACGGGGCAGGAGCAACACGAAAAAAGCTCATTTACAGGGGAATGGTTGGGAATAATGGTATGGAAAAGGGGAGTAGGAAGTGCTACAATAGATAAAGTCAAAATGATTTTTTCAAAATGATTGTTTTGTAATCGGAGCGTTAAATGTTTCATGGTTTTCAACGATCTTTTCATAATGAAGGAGGAAACACGAATGTCACTTTCAGAAAACAACACGATCGACAAACTCTCGATCACTACCATTCGTACGCTGGCGATCGACGCGATCGAGAAAGCGAAATCCGGCCATCCTGGCATGCCGATGGGTTCCGCCCCAATGGGATATCAACTATTTGCCAAAACGATGAACCATAATCCGGACGAACCAACCTGGATCAACCGCGACCGTTTCGTCTTGTCCGCCGGCCATGGCTCCATGCTGCTGTACAGCTTACTGCACTTGTCCGGGTACGACCTCCCGATGGAAGAAATTAAACAATTCCGCCAATGGGGCAGTAAAACGCCGGGTCATCCGGAGTTTGGTCATACCGCTGGTGTGGATGCGACAACCGGCCCGCTTGGTCAAGGTTTGGCGATGGCAGTAGGGATGGCGCTTGCAGAAACCCAACTGGCTGCGACTTACAATAAAGGCAATCTGAAAGTGATCGATCACTATACGTACGGCATCTGCGGCGACGGCGACCTGATGGAGGGCGTGGCCAGTGAAGCGGCATCGCTCGCCGGTCACCTGAAGCTTGGCAAATTGATTTTCCTCTATGACTCTAACGATATCTCGCTGGACGGCAAGCTGAATCTTAGCTTCTCGGAGAACGTGCGTCAACGATTCGAAGCTTACGGCTGGCAAACGCTGCGCGTAGAAGACGGGAACGATCTGGCGGCCATCGAAGCGGCGCTCGAAGAAGCGAAAGGCGACACTGAACGTCCAACGCTGATCGAAGTGAAGACAGTGATCGGTTACGGAAGCCCGAACAAGCAAGGCAAAGGCGGCCATGGCGGTACCCACGGCTCCCCGTTGGGCGCTGAAGAAGCGAAGCTGACCAAAGAGAATTACAAATGGGTATATGAAGAAGATTTCTATGTTCCGCAAGAAGTACGCGAGCATTTTGCCAAAGTTAAAGAACGTGGAATTGCCACTTATCAAGCTTGGCAAGAAACGTTTAAGCAATATCAATCACAATATCCGGAGTTGGCCGCTCAATTCGAGCAAGCGATTGCCGGCGATCTGCCATCCGGTTGGGATGCGAAGCTGCCTAAGTACAGCGCAACAGACAAAGCGGTCTCCACGCGCGTAGCTTCTGGTAACGCGCTCAACGGACTTGCTCCAAACGTACCGCAACTGCTGGGCGGCTCCGCCGACCTGGAAAGCTCGACAATGACACATTTGAACGATCTGGCGATGTATACACCGGAAACCCGCGATGGCCGCAACCTGTACTTCGGCGTTCGCGAGTTCGGTATGGCTGCTGCCATGAACGGCATCATGTTGCATGGCGGTCTGAAAGTGTTCGGCGGCACGTTCTTCGTGTTCACTGACTACTTGCGTCCGGCAGTGCGTTTGTCCGCACTGATGAAGTTGCCGGTGACTTACGTGCTGACGCATGACAGCATCGCGGTCGGCGAAGACGGCCCTACTCACGAACCTATCGAACAGCTCGCTTCCCTGCGGATCATCCCAGGCTTGACGGTCATCCGTCCGGCGGACGGCAATGAAACGTCGGCGGCATGGGCTTATGCGGTAGAGAACAAATCGAATCCGGTCGTCCTGGTGCTGACTCGTCAAAACCTGCCGATCCTGGAGAAAACGGCGGAAGCGGCTCGCGAAGGGATCAAACGCGGCGGTTACGTCGTATCCGACGCGAAGGACGGCAAACCGGTTGCGCAAATCATCGCTACGGGTTCGGAAGTCCAACTCGCGGTAAAAGCGCAAGCCGCTTTGGCCGAAGAAGGCATCCAGGTTCGCGTCATCAGCTTGCCGAGCGTGGATCTGTTTGATAAACAGGATCAGGCTTACAAGGACTCCGTTATCCTGCCGGACGTTAAAGCCCGCGTTGCTGTAGAAATGGCGCATCCGTTCGGATGGGATCGTTTTGTCGGCGAGAAAGGCTCGGTCATCGGCATCGATAAATTCGGGGCTTCCGCACCTGGCGACAAGGTCATCGAAGAGTATGGCTTCACGGTAGAAAACGTGGTTAACCACGTGAAAGCCCAATTGAAATAAATAAGAATAGGAGTTCAAAAAGTCGGATTTTCAGCACC
Organism: Paenibacillus rhizolycopersici; assembly: GCF_014947195.2. Taxonomy (NCBI): domain Bacteria; kingdom Bacillati; phylum Bacillota; class Bacilli; order Caryophanales; family Paenibacillaceae; genus Paenibacillus; species Paenibacillus rhizolycopersici. The sequence continues at coordinate 490,852 of NZ_JADCNN020000001.1, forward strand.
GGGAAGGTGATTAAAAGACGACTTTTTGAACAACCGCTTAGAGGGGAAGAAGGGAGAGGGGAACGTGACAGAGAAACTGCAAAATGTAACCGTAGAGAAGCAAGCCAACATCTATTTTGACGGCAAAGTTACGAGCCGGACCGTTTGGCTTCCGGACAGAAGCAAACTGACACTGGGAATCATGCTCCCGGGGGAATATGAGTTCGGCACGGACTCGCTGGAAGTGATGGACATTTTGTCCGGAGACCTAAAAGTGCTGCTTCCCGGCGAAACGCTGTGGCGGGAAATCAGCGGGCGCGGAACGTTCACCGTTCCTGCCAAGTCTTCCTTCAAGCTGGAGGTGCGCAGCGTCACCGACTACTGCTGCTCTTATGGGGCAGGAGCTTAAGCCTCATAGCTAATCAAAAAGGCAGGTATCAGCGATTCCATGTCGCTGTACCTGCCTTTATTTCATAATCTGAAGGCTCATTCGCCGATTTGTTTGCCAATCCAAGCTTCATACAGCTTGACGACGGAGGAGAGGTCCTCCTCGCCGAAGCCTTGGGTTTGGCCAGATTGGAACAGGCTCTTAGCCAGACTCAGCATCGGCGCCGGAATGCCCGAGCCGTCGGTCAGCGCAGACGCGAGCTTCAGATCCTTCAGCATTAAGGCAAGCGAGAACTGATTCGTGAAATCGTGCTCGATGATTTTGCGTCCCTTCAGCTCCGCGGCTTTGCTGCCGGCGGAACCCAGCTGCACGAGTTCTAGGAAGCGGTCTGCTGGCAGACCCGATTTGGCGGCGATGGCAAACCCTTCGGCCAGCGCCAGGTTGTTGATGCCGACAATCGTGTTATGGGCCAGCTTAGCGACGGCACCGCTGCCGTTGTCGCCCATGTGCAGCACTTTTTTGCCCATCGTGTCAAACAAATCCATCACTTGCGCTAAAGTCTCTGCAGAACCGCCGACCATAAATACGAGGGTGCCGTCGATTGCGGCCGGCGAGCTGCCGGTCACTGGGGCGTCGAGGAACGTGCCTCTAAGCTCAGCAATCTGTGCGGCTAGGCGTTTGACGAGTGCCGGCGAGATCGTCGAACAGTCGATGACGGTGGTCCCGGGCCGGATTCCGGCCAATACGCCATTCTCGCCTTCGTATACTTCGGCGATGGACTCATCGTTGCTGACCATCGTGATTACGACGTCCGCCCACACGGCGGTTTCCTTCGGCGAAGGTGCCACGGAAGCTCCCTGCTCGGCAAGGGGCGCTGCTTTGGATGCGGTCCGGTTAAACACGGTCACAGGATAACCTGCTTTCAGCAGGTTGGATGCCATAGGCGCACCCATCGTCCCGAGGCCGATAAATCCGATTTTTTTCAAGTTCGTCACCATCTTCCAAAAGAATTGAACATCATTTAATTATTTTAGCACGGCGCGTGGAAACCTGTATATTGTGCCCTTGTCATTGCCGGGAATTTACAGTATCCTAGTTTTAAGTTGTTTGAGGCGGCGTTCAGACCGGCTTTTTTTACCAGACAGCAGCTTTTGAACGTTTCCTCTTGGATAGGTCAGTGTGATAAATATTAGACGGAGGAGAGTTTCAGCAATGTCCAAAAAAGTGACGTTTGACTACAGCAAAGCCCTGCAATTCGTTGGGCAGCATGAGGTCGATTATTTTGCGGAGCCGATTCGCACGGCTCATGAGCAGCTACATAAAGGTACCGGGGCAGGTTCCGACTTCTTGGGTTGGATCAACTTGCCGACCGACTATGATAAAGAAGAGTTTGCCCGCATCCAGAATGCGGCAGCCAAAATCCAAAACGATTCCGATGTTCTGATCGTCATCGGCATCGGCGGATCCTACCTGGGCGCGCGCGCGGCGATCGAATCGCTGTCCCATTCGTTCTATAACCTGTTGCCGAAGGACAAGCGCAAGACGCCGGAAATTTATTTTGCCGGTAACAACATCAGCTCGACTTACGTGAATCACCTGCTTGAACTGATTGAAGGCAAGGATTTTTCGGTGAACGTCATCTCCAAATCGGGGACGACAACAGAACCGGCGATCGCTTTCCGCATTTTCCGCGCTGCGCTGGAGAAGAAATACGGCAAGGAAGAAGCGCGTAAGCGCATTTACGCAACGACTGACAAAGCAAAAGGGGCGCTCAAGAAGCTGTCCACCGAAGAAGGTTACGAAACGTTCGTCATTCCGGACGACGTTGGCGGACGTTATTCCGTTCTGACCGCAGTTGGCCTGTTGCCGATTGCGACTGCCGGTATTAATATTGAAGAAATGATGCAAGGCGCAGCCGATGCGTCGAAGGAATTCAGCAACCCGAACCTCGCCGAGAACGCCAGCTACCAATATGCAGCCGTACGTAACGCGTTGTACCGCAAAGGCAAAGTGACGGAAATCCTCGTCAACTACGAGCCTTCCCTGCACTACGTATCGGAATGGTGGAAACAGCTGTACGGCGAAAGCGAAGGCAAGGATTACAAAGGGATCTATCCGGCTTCGGTTGATTTCTCCACCGATCTGCACTCCATGGGTCAATTCATCCAAGAGGGCAACCGGAACATCTTCGAAACGGTGATTCAAGTGACTGAGGTGCCTAGCCACATCACGATTGAATCCGATCCGGCCGATCTGGATGGTTTGAACTTCCTGTCCGGCAAAACGCTTGATTTCGTCAACAAGAAAGCGTTCCAAGGCACGCTGCTGGCACATACCGATGGCCATGTACCTAACCTGGTCGTGAATGTGCCGGACATGACGCCATATTCGTTTGGTTACCTGGTTTATTTCTTTGAAAAAGCCTGCGGTATCAGTGGTTACCTGCTGGGCGTCAATCCATTTGACCAACCGGGTGTCGAAGCGTACAAGAAGAACATGTTCGCACTGCTTGGCAAGCCGGGTTACGAGAAGGAAAAGGCCGAACTGGAAGCCCGTCTTTCCGAATAAGTAAGGCCAGGTAGTAGTAAATGCGTTGAAGTTAGAATGTCAGGAAGCAGTTCGCCGGAAGATGCCGGAGGAGCTGCTTCTTGGCACATTCATAAGGATGGTCTCATATGCTGGAAAAGTACAAGACGGTTAGGCAAGCCGGAGAACAAGAAATCGTCATCAAGAAATCACGGTTTATCGGGCACGTGAAACCGGTGGAAACCGAAGCCGATGCGCTTCAGTTTATTGAGGAGATCAAGAAGAAGCACTGGAACGCCACGCACAACTGTTCCGCGTACATGATCGGGGAACGGGATGAAATCCAAAAGCAATCGGACGACGGGGAGCCGAGCGGAACAGCCGGTAAGCCGATTTTGGAGGTGATCAAAAATCAGGGCCTCAAGAACGTCGCCATCGTCGTAACCCGGTATTTCGGAGGGATCATGCTGGGGGCGGGCGGTCTCATCCGGGCATATACTGACGGAGCCGTCGCAGCGATTGAAGCAGGGGAAGCCATTTCCCGTGTGCTTCATCAGCAAGTATTCGTGGAGCTGGATTACACTTGGCTAGGTAAAGTGGAGAATGAATTGCGTAACCGCGGCATCCGTACGGGAGATACGGGGTTTGCGGATAAGGTGACACTATGCTGTCTGCCGCATCATCCGGAGGCGCAAGCCTTTATGGATTGGATGACCGATTTGACGGGAGGGCAGGCCGTGATGACGGAAGGTGAAAAGGTTTATTTTATTGAAGGGGAATAATGCCTATGGCAAGAAGAGCAGTTGATCAGGAGTTGTCGAGAGAAAGAATTATGGAAGCGGCCCGGCACTTGTTCATTACCAAAGGGTACCGCGGGATTTCCATGAGGAGCATCGGTCAGCATTTGGGATACAGTCACGGCTCGCTTTATTATCACTTCAAGGAAAAAGCCGAGTTGTTTTATGCCATCGTGGTGAAAGATTTCGAGTCGCTGACCCATCTGTGCGAGCAGGTGACCAAACGGCCGCCTACCGACGGGCTGACCAAAGCAGAGCAACTCATGCTGGAATTCATCAAATTCGGCTTGGAGCATCCGCACCAATACGAAATCATGTTTATGCTCAGGGATGAGGAAATATTGGCGTACTGTCGCAGCGAACAGGCCAAATGCTTCAATATGTTCGAGTCCATCATCCGCAGTTTTTTGCAGGAGGAGAGGCATCCGCTGGAGAACAATCCGTCTCTTCCGCTCAGCATGTTTTTGGGTATGCATGGATTTATCTCTTACTACATCCAGGATCGGCTGACCTTTGAAGAGATTAAGCCGGCCGCTGTCGCGCACGTCAAAATGTTAAGCCACAGCATTTACCGCATAACGTCATAGGGCGTTTTTGTTTTCACTTCTCGCTTTATCCAATTACACCATCATAGCATCAACACTTTATAACACTAATTGACAAAACCGGTCCATCCCCTGTAGAAAACAGATTCGGGGAAGGCCGGTTTTTGTTCAGGGTATAGCAAAAAAACCGCTCAAACCGCTTGGCTACTGCTTTTTTTCAGATTGACGGAATGCTTGCGGTTTGGTAATCTATTCTTAATAAACAAATCCAAGTAAATTCATCTGAATATTTAATAATTCAGTTCTTTGGAAACCGGAAGGGATGTGTGGTTTTGCATGCATGTAGAAGTGCGGAATTTGGATAAGCATTTTGGCAGCTTCCATGCCGTCCAAAATGTCAGTTTTGGCATCGAAAAGGGTCAATTGATCGGTTTGCTGGGGCCTAGCGGGGGCGGCAAAACGTCGATACTTCGCATGCTAGCGGGCCTGGAGCAGCCGGATGGCGGGGAGATTCTATTCCATGGGCAGCGGGTTAACGAGCTGGCACCGCAGGATCGCGGAATCGGCTTTGTTTTCCAAAGTTACGCTCTCTTTAAGCATATGACGGTATTCGATAATATTGCCTTCGGCCTGCAAGTGAAGAAGGTGTCAAAGGCGGACACGCGAGCGCGGGTCATGGAGCTGGTCGAGCTGACCGGGCTGCGGGGATTCGAGAACCGCTATCCGCATCAACTGTCGGGGGGGCAGCGCCAACGGGTTGCCTTTGCCCGCGCTTTGGCTCCGCAGCCGCAGTTGTTGCTGCTGGATGAGCCTTTTGCCGCGATCGATGCCAAGATCCGCCAGGAGCTGCGTTCGTGGCTACGCGAGTTGATCGAGCGAGTAGGGATCACCTCGATTTTCGTCACTCATGACCAGGATGAAGCGATTGAGGTGGCTGACGAAATCATGATTATTAATCAGGGACGGCTGGAGCAAAAAGGGACGCCTTGGGATATCTACAAGGAGCCGGAAACCCCGTTCGTGGCTTCGTTTATCGGGCAATCGACGCTGGTGGAACGTGCCGCCGACCTGAAAGGCTTCGAGGAGGAAAGCGGAGGGCCGGAGACGAAAGCCTTGATCCGTCCGGAATACATCGAAGTAGGTACCGATCACGAATTTACATTGTTATCCGCGACTGCCCCAGGCGTCGTGAAGCACCTGCATTTCCGCGGCAGCGAATGGCTGGTGGAGGTGGAGGTCGGGGGGCATACCCTAACGACGTTCCGCTCCCTGGAGAAAGAAACGTTGAAGGCGGGTCAGGAGGTTCGCGTGCTCGTCCACCGCGCTTATCTCTTCGACCAAAAGCGGAGCTGGATCCTCGAGAATCCGCTGAAGGGTAATCCGCTTAGCGTGATTATTTGATCTGAGTTGTCGATGGGAATGAAATAGCGGTTTAAAATAAGACCCCAAAGCACCACTATTTGGGTGAGAATAAAGAAGCCGCTGAAATATTCAGCGGCTTCTTTGCGTACGATTTCGGTTAGCCTCTCGACCGCACTTCCTGGCGCATGAACAGGACGTAGGACAGGCCGAAGCAGATCATCGTGGCGGCGAGCAGTCCGGTCAGCTGCGGCCAGATCAGCAGCAGGCTTTGGCCCAGCGACAAAGGGCTGGCGATTGCACCCACGAGCTGGTCCATTGTCAACGGCCCCAATGCGCGGACTCCGGGGGAAAGCATCGTCGAGATCGTCTCCGAGAACAGCTCCGTCGGAGACAGGCGGTTCAGCGTCAGCACGAGGTTCATTTGCCGCAGCTGCGCATCCGGCGTCGCCATCTGGGAGACGGCCGTCGCGCTGTCGATCATGTTGATGATCATGCTGTAGAAGATCGTAAAGAACAGCCAAATGGCAATGGACGACAGCGCCGACGTCGCTGCCTGCCGGAAGCGGATCGAGAACAGGATCGACAGGCATAACCAGAAGCCGATGTATACCACCGCTATCAGCAAAAAGATGAAGATGCGGGCAAACTCCTCCGGCGTTGGCGGGTAGCCGATCGTAAACAAGCCAAGCCCCATCACGAGCAGGCCCAGTGAAAACACGACGACGGCGATCATCGCCAATGCCGAGACGAACTTGGCTTTCAGAAAATCGTCGCGGTAAATCGGCTGCGACAGAAGGCGGCCTAACGTCCCTTTGTTCCGTTCGGAGTTGACGGCGTCGAAGCCGAGCGTGATGCCGATCAGCGGTCCTAGCCAGGACAGGAATGTAGAGAAGGAGGGTACCGCCAGCGCCGAACTGGTTAGAGTATACATTTTCAGGAACAGGAACGTATCTCCCGCCCCTCCGTCAGCCGCGCTGCCGCCCGATCGAATGGCCGTGACGGCCGAATAAATCGAGCCAATACAAGCCAGCACGATAATGCCCATCAGGATCCCGAACCGCCAACTGCTCAGATGATCGCCGATTTCCTTCTGCACCATGACCCAAAAGGAGGAAAACGAGCGTTCCCGGGGCGGATCAGCTTCGCCGGCGGGACGCAGTTCCGCCCACTGTCTTCTTGCGCGCTCCCGCCATTCGTTCAGGCGCAGCAGTTCCTTCGGCGAACGGCCGTCGGCCGCTTTGTTTGGCTGCATCATTGCTCACCCCTTCTTTCGAAATAACGATGATAGATATCGTCAAGCCCGTACTCCTTCCGGCGGATGTACACAAGCTCCGCGTCCCCGTGAATGACGGCATCGGCAATTTGGGCGGTCAGGTCGCGCTCGCATACCACGGTTGCGGTCACGCCCCGCTCAAGCTCGTCGTCGCCTTGAACCGGGTAGCGGATGCCGCGGACGCCTTCCAAACCGGCGATGTGCAGGGCCAACTCCTCCGTCCAGCCTTTGGCGCCAACCTCGACGTAGACGTTGCCGTCCGCGTCCAACTGCTTGGATAAGGAGCGGATGTCGCCGGCGGCGATCAGACGGCCTTCGACGAACAAACCGACGCGGTCGCAAATTTGCTGGACCTGATGCAGGTGGTGCGAGGATAGCAGTACCGTCAATTTCTCGTCGCGGCTCAGCGAGGAGATGAGGGCGAGCAGCTCCCGTACCCCTTCGGGGTCGATCCCGAGCGTAGGCTCGTCGAGAATGATGACCTCCGGGTTTTTGATGAGCACGTCGGCCAGACCCAGACGCTGCCGCATCCCGCGGGAGAACGCCCCGACCTTTTTACCGGCGTTGTCCGCAAGTCCGGTTTTCTCCAGAAGGGCTTTGGCGCGCTGGAGGGCCTCTTGCTCCGATACGCCGTTGAGCCGTGCCGTGTACATGAGATTATCCAGTGCCGTCCGGTCCTCATAGAACCCGACGTCATCAGGCAGATAACCAACCTTCCGCTTGACCTTAAGCGCCTCGCGCGTCGGATCGAATCCGCAGATTCGTGCATGCCCCGAGGTCGGATCGGTCAGCCCGAGCATCATCAGGATCGTTGTGGTTTTCCCTGCGCCATTGGGACCAAGCAATCCGAAAATCTCCCCGCGGGCGATGCTCAAATTCAGATGATCGACAGCTGTGGCCTCGCCGTATTTCTTGGTCAACTGCACCAGCTCGACGACCGGACGTTCGCCGTTGGCCGATGGGGTGGGTGTCATACGCATACCGGTCTCAGTAACCATGGATTATCTTCTCCCGTATTTCCGGAACAGGTAATAGATGCCGCCACAAACCGCCAGTATGATGAGAACCCCCACCCATCCCCATAATACGGACGATTTCACGGTCACCCGCAGATCGGCGTTCGCGCTTTTGTTTGCGGAGGAGGCGGTCAGACTGACCACGTAATCCCCGGGGAGCGATTTCTTGCTCGACTTGATCGTGGCTTGGACCTGCTTGCTCTCGCCCGGCGCGATCGATGTGATCGACGAAGGTTCGAACGACACTTCCCAATCCGTTGGCGCGGACGAAGAGAAGGAGAGGTCTTGCAGCTCGGCGGAACCGGTATTTTGAACGACAAAGGTCAGCTTGCGTTCGGAACCCGCCCCCACGTCAGTGCTAAGCCGATCATCCGTCGTGGAAAATTTCATATCGTACGTTCCCGTCACGACGGCTTCAATCTTGGCGTTGGCGGTTGAATCGCCGCTTGTAGCTGCAATCGGGATTTCGTACTTGCCGGCTTTGATTTGTTCAGGCGGCTTCACCTCAATCGTAATCGTCTTCTCGGCATTGGGTTCGACTTCGACCGAAGTTACGCTGTTGCCGTCGGCTTTAAAGCGGACGTCCCAGCCTTGCTCGGCTTGTGCGCTGAAGGCATAGGTCTGTTTTTGCGTCGTCCGGTTGCGCAGCACCGCGCTGTACGTGAAAGTGGAGTCGGAATGGCCTTCCATATTAGCCTGGTCCAAGGTTAACTCGGTTTTGAAGGTGCCCTGCTCCGAGACGTTGACGACGAGCGGCAATGTGACATCGTCCGCTTTGAGATTGAATACGTACCGGCCTTTGTTGACTTGCAGCGGTACGTCGAGGTCGAGGTTGAAGGTTTGGGTCTCTCCGGCCTTTACCGCCAGGCGCGAGACCTCGCGGCCGCCCGCGGTCAATTCGTATTTCCAGTCCTTGCTTTGCGAATCTAAAGAGAGGTTGGCTGATGCCGTGCTTCCGCCATGATTGACGAGATCGATCGTATACGATACGGATTCGCCCGGCGCTGCGGACCACTCTAAGTAAGGTGAGTAAAGTTCCAACGAACCGGCCGCCGAGGCTCTGCCAACCCCGGATAGAGCACCGCCTACGGCCGTGATCACAATGAGCAGCAGGAACGCTGCTTTTCGAAAGGTTTGATGCATCTTTTATACCCCCTATGAAATATTGATGTTCATCAAGGGTACGCACGAAACGACGCCTTGGATTTATTCCGAGCAAAAAAAATTGGGGTTTTCAAGCGAAACCATTTTTGGTAAAACGGGAGGTAAGAAGAGGAGAAATTTTGCGGGAGGGACAAACATGGACCTGCAAAATGAAGAGATGACCTGGCGTCTGCGCGAAATGTGCGAAGGTTCGGTGTCGGCATTTGATGCGTTTTACGCCTGTTATTCTCCTTTTGTCATGCAGGTGGCCGGCCGTCTGGTTGGGGAGCGGATGGAGGCCGAAGATATTTGCCATGAGGTGTTTCTGGAGGTGCTGCGACGCGGACAGGACTATGATCCGTCACGCGGTTCGATCAAGGCCTGGCTGGCGGTCATGACCCGGAGCCGCAGCCTGGACCGCTTGCGGCGTAAAGCGCGGCTGGAGTATCCAGGCGACGAGGCCCTGCTCCGGGATGCGGTGGACGAAGACGGCTCCGGCGAGAGCGAAGCCTTGTCGCGACTGGAGCGGGAGGCGCTCCGCACGGCGATTTACACCCTGCCGGAACCGCAGAAGAGGGCGATCGTGGGTTCCTATTTCGCCCTGCAGACCCAGCGCGAGATGGCGGAGGCCTGGAGCGTGCCAATCGGTACCGTGAAGTCCTGGGTGCGATATGGCCTGAATCATTTGCGCAAGCAGTTGGAGAAGCAGGGTTGGGGAGAATCGCTGGAAGGAGGGAACGAGCATGAACGGGCAAACCGGCGATAATGCTCGCAAAATCAACGGGGCGGAGCACGACGGCGTATGTGTTCGGATGTATACCGAGCAGGAGTGGATCGATTGGCTGCTGGGGACAATGGCGGAGACGAAGCGCTCTGAAATGGCGAAGCATTTGGACACCTGTGCGATCTGTCTGGGGCAGAAAACGTATTGGGAGGACGTCCTGGGGATTGCAGGCGTTGACGCATCACAGACGGACATGCCAGGGATACCCGTTAGCGGAGACCCGAAGCCGGCGCTAGTCATGCCGGTGCAACCAGTGCGAGTGCAACCGCACCTCCAGGAGCAGGCTGTCACTTCTTCCACTCAGCGTATTGACCCGTGGGCAGATGCCCTTCCTTCTGAACGAATTCGGCGCAGCCTGCGTCGCCGGGTGAGAGGAGTCGGGTGGCGACGTCGGGCGTTACGCTTGCTATCGGTACGCTGGAAGTGGACGGTGTCACTGGCTGCAGCCCTGATGGTGCTGATGGGCTTGGGATACGCTTTGGATCATCTGAACCAACCCGAAGCAGGTTGGGACCGTTATGTGCAAACGTACGAGCCGGAAGCCCTATCGGTCCTGTCCAAGCCGGATACGATCTCTTATCCGATCGCCATGGGCCGTTTGGAGCCGGAAAACGGGAGGGTGTGGTACAACGCCGCCACCCGGGAAATGCTCATGCTGGTTGGCGGGTTGGTCCCGGACAAAGGTCAAACCATTCGCGTCTGGATCGTGAAGGAAGGCGCGCGCGACAGCCTGGGATTGCTGCAATATCATGCGAATCGGGCACATCTTTACGTCAAGGACAAGACGCTGAATGTCAATGACGATTTGGAGCTGACGATCGAGCCGATATCTGGTTCGCCGGACATGTATAAGGACTCGAATTCCATCTCGCTGGATTTGCTTGGACGATAATTACTGTGCGCATAAGACGTAGTCAACCCTCAAGACAGACTGGTCTCGATGGCGGGAGATTTCGTAAAAAATAGACAAGTGGCTCGTCAGGAGGGAGACGTTTCAATATGGATCAGCTCGAGTTTATCGGCACCGGGGATGCGATGGGGGTTCCAAGGGTGTATTGTGATTGTGAGGTTTGCGCGGAAGCGCGAAGCACCAGCGGCGTGAATCGGAGATATCGCGCTTTAGTCGCGGTAGAAGGTGATGAAGGCAGCTTCCTGATTGACTGCGGCCCGGATTGGCGGACCGGCATGGAACGTAGAGGACAACGTTTTACCGAGCAAATTCTGGTTACGCACGCCCATTTCGACCATATTGGCGGACTGCCCGAATGGGCGGATGCTTGCCGTTGGCTGGGGAGACGGGGACAGCTGCACGCGCCGCAGGAGGTGCTGGACACGATCCTTCGGCAATATCCGTGGCTAGGCGGTCATTTAGATCTGCATGCCGTTGGCAGCGAAGGGACCCGGCTGGCCGGGTGGCAGATCCGCGCGTGGAAGGTGTTCCACGGCAAGAACGGATTTTCGTATGCGTACCGATTGGAGAAAGGCTGCTTCGCCTGGGCCTATTGCTCCGATTCGATCGCTTTACCGGAGGAGCAAAAGGAGCCGTTGCATGGTCTAGATCTGTTGGTACTGGGCACGAGCTTTTATCATGAGTTGGCGGAGTTCGCGACCCGGTCGGTGTATGATGTAAAGGAAGCGCTCGAGCTCTTGAACGAAGTTCGACCGACACGAACGGTGTTTACGCACCTGTCGCACGACCTCGACCTTCGGCGCGATTATGGATTGCCGGAGGGCGTGGCGTTTGCTGCGACGGGGATGAGGGTACTGCTGCAGACGGGGGAGTGATGGCGGATTGGGCGTCCGGGTGAATGTCCGAGCAGATGTTCAAACGGATGTTCGAGCAGATGTTTAGGGAGATTTCCGAATGGTTGTTCAAGCGGATATCCGAGCCGTTCCGAAGCGGGGGCCGAGGGGATGTCTTCCGAGCTCCGTTCCCTGTAGGCATGAGGTTAATGTATGCGAAAAATCGAATACAATTTACCCGCTACCGATACTTTCTGCCGAATGTATGCGAAAATTCGAATACATTTCACCCACGTCAGGTCACTTGGACCCAATGTATATGAAATTTCATGCTTATTCGTCCCAATCGGGTGCAAAAGCCCTGAATCTATATGAAAAACCGAATAGATTTCGAGTTTTGGGCGTTTTGCAGCAAATGATAAACGAAATTTCAGCTAAAAAAAAACTAACTGGAGGAATCCAGTTAGTTTTTTGCATTTAACACAAACTGATCGATCACGTGCTTCACGCCGTCCTCGTTGTTGCTCAGGGTGACGAAGTCGGCGATGTCCTTCAATGCGGGGATGGCATTGCCCATCGCTACGCCCAGGCCAGCAGCCTCCAGCATCTCATGGTCGTTCCACGAATCGCCGATGGCAATCGTTTGCGACAAGTCGCAGCCAAAATGGGCCGCCAGGAAACGCAGGGCATGGCCTTTCGTGCCTTCCGCATGCATGATTTCCAGGAAATTCGGCTTGGACTTGGTGATATGAACGCCGTCCCCCAGCAATTCGCGCAGCTCCGGCGCGATTTGGTCCAGGTAATCAGGCTCGTCGATGATCAGCATTTTCGGCGTTGGCTGGGCCACCAGCTTGGCGAAATCCGGCTCCACGTAATACCGCGTCCGGTTTAGCGTGGTATAGTCGATAAGCTTCTGGTTCTCCTCGCGGGCGTACAACTTGTCGTCGATGTACGTTTGCAGGTGCAGGTTGCGCTCGATGCAGTATTCAAACAGTTGGCGCGCCGCTTCCATCGGGACGTAACGCTCGTAGAGCACTTTTTCGTCCATCAGATTTTTGACCAGCGCTCCCTGGTACGTAATAATCGGCACGTTCAGCCCGGTCTGACGGGCGATCGCTTGGGCCGAAGCGTAGGCGCGGCCAGTTGCCAGGGTAACGACTACCCCCTTGGACACCGCTTGCTCCAACGCCTGCTGCGTTGCAGGAGTAACCTCTTTGTCGTCATTAATTAAGGTATCATCGATATCGATGGCAATCAGTTTATACATGGTTTCTCTCCTTTTGGAATGATCTCTCTCTAACCGGCGGATTTCAATTCCGCGAGCAACATACCGCCTAAAATGCACATACAGCCGATCCCTGCCGCCAAACCAAGCCGTTCGCCTCCGAAAAGCACGCCGGTCGCCGCGGCGAACACCGGCTCCATGGCGAAAATGACGGCGACCCGGGAAGGGCTGGTAAACTTCTGAGCTACCGTCTGAATCCAAAACGCGAACGCACTGGTCGGCCCGATCGATACGAGTAGCGCAAGCCATACCTCCGGCTGCATCAGTTGACCGGCCGTTTCGGTCCAAGAAGCCGAACGTTCAAACAGCAGCGATCCAGCCGCGCTGAGAACGCCGACGACCAACATTTGCAGCGATGCTAAAGGAAGCGCCGGATAACGGGGAGCAAACACGCCGGTGTAGGCGACATGCAGCCCAAAGGCAATGGCGCATAAGAACACGAGGGCATCGCCGCGATTCAAAGCCAGACCCTGGGTACCGGCGAACGCTAGCAGATAGAGTCCGGCGGCGGCCAGCAACGCGCTTATCCAGGTGAACCGGGAGATGCGATGCTTCAGCAGCCAAAATGACAAAAAAGGCACGATGACGACGGACAATCCTGTAATGAACCCTGCGTTCGAGGTGGAGGTATACAGCAAGCCGACCGTTTGAAACGAATAGCCGAGGAACAGGAACAAACCAAGCAGCGCCGCATGTCCCGCCATACTCCAGGATAATTGCTTCCATTCCTGCCGATAAAACACGGCGATGATCAAAGCGAGCAGCAGCGCCGCCCCGATAAAGCGGATGGCGTTAAAGGCCAGGGGCGGGAGCACCTGCACCGCATGTTGAACGATCAGGAAGGTACAGCCCCACATGAACGCGACGAACAACAGGCCCATATCGGCCAGTCGGGTCCGGTTTATGGCGGGCTTTTTCAAAGATAGGGCAGGTTCGTTATTCTTCAAGGAATACCAGTCCGATAAAGTCGTCCAGCTCCAGATTGCCGAAGTAGTGCTTCACCTCAATGCCAGCTAAAGCTTCTCGCACAGCCGAATCCTCGTATTTCACGCCTCTCAGCTTGTCCTCGATATCCGCCACGTCGCCGACGCCAAAGAAGTCCCCGTAAATCTTGATGTCTTGAATGTGTCCGTCTTTGATGTTCATGCGCAGATCGATGATGCCGACCGGAAATTTCTTGGCATGCTTCACGTTGCTCTCCGGCGACAAACCGTAATTCCAATCCCAGTTTTTATAGCGCTGAGCGGAAATCTCACGGATCTTCGCCCAGTCTGCTTCCGTCAATTTATATTGAGGCACGGCGTTCGGTTCCATGCCAAAAATATGCCGCAGCAACTCGGCGCGGAATTCCTCAATTGTCATTTTGCGGTCCAGAAAGTCGATGATGTTGGCGACCCGGCTGCGTACGGATTTGGTACTTTTCGATTTGAACTTCTCCGGATTGGCATGCAGCGAAGCCTGTACGTTGTCCAGGTTTAGGTTAAACATCAACGTGCCGTGGCTGAACATGCGGCCTCGCGTGGCGAATTGGGCATTGCCGGAAATCTTTTGCTCCCCGACCTGAAGGTCGTTGCGTCCGGTCATCTCCGCATTCACACCCAGCGATTTCAATGCCTGCACCACCGGCTCGGTAAACTTGCGGAAGTTGTGGAAAGACTCACCGTCGTCCTTGGTAATGAAGCTGAAGTTCAAATTCCCGAGGTCGTGGTATACCGCGCCGCCTCCGGAAAGCCGTCGCACGACTTGCACGCCGTTCTCCTTGACGTATTCCTGATTGATCTCCTCGATGGTGTTCTGGTGCTTGCCGATAATGATGGAAGGGGCGTTGATATAGAACAGCAAATAGCTGTCGTCCTCCAGCGGCAAATGTCTCAGGGCATATTCTTCGATGGCCAAATTGACGGATGCATCGGTAATGCCTTCGTTATCAATAAACAGCATGGTTCTCCATCCTCCTATTTGCGGCCGGACGCCTGAATCTCAGGCCCCGGTATGTAGTCTTACACGCATATGAATTTATTGTAAACCAATTGATGTCGAAACCAAAGAGGGAGCAGGGATATTTGGTGAAAAAGAACCGAATAGCTTCCTTATTGACGGGAGGTGACCGGGAACAGATAATGGGGACACCTGAACTTTTTTGGAGAGAAAAGAATAACGTGCATTGATGCAAGGAGCATAAGGAAAGAGGGATCAGTCATGGAGTTGGAAGTTTACGGCCACGGCGGCGACCTGGTGACGGCTTCGGCCCGGTACGGCGTGGCGGCGGGAGAATGGACGGATTTTAGCGCGAACATTAATCCGCTGGGGCCGCCGCCGGGGTTGCTGGATGCCCTTCGGGAGGCGCTGCCGGGTATTGTGCGTTATCCGGATCCCGGACATCGCAAGCTGGTGATGCAGTTGGCAGCCCGCCTTCAAGTGGAGGGGGATGCATTAGTCGTCGGCAACGGGGCGGCGGAAAATATGGCGTTGGCGCTGCTTGGACTCGCCCCGGAGAAGGTCGGGATAGTAGAGCCTTGCTTCTCCGAATACCGCACCCTTTCGGAACAGTTTGGCGCCGAGGTGATGTCGGTGTTCGGGACAGAGGAGCGGGCGTTTAAGGCGGCGCCGGAGGAGATTGAAGGGCTGATTCGTGAAACGAATTTGACGTTCATCGGGCAACCCAACAACCCGAACGGGGTGCAATATGGGATGGACGAGCTGCGGCGGTTCGCCGCGGCAGGAGAGAGATACGGCACGTACGTGGTGATAGATGAAGCGTTTATCGACTTTATCCCGGAACCGGAGCGCCGAACGTTGCTGCCGGAACTGGGGGAATATCCGCATCTCATCCTGATCCGGTCGATGACGAAGTTTTACGCGATCCCGGGCCTCCGGCTCGGGTTTGCGATCGCGCATCCGGAGACGGCCCGGCGCATGCGGGACAAGCAGGTGACCTGGAGCGTCAATTCGTTGGCACTGCTGGCGGGGGAGTTTTGCTTGGGGGCGGACGTTTCGTACGAACGAACGACTATGGAATTGGTGAAGCAGCAGCGCGATCGGCTGATGGGTGAGCTGATGCGGCTGGGCTGCCAAACTTGGCCAGGCGAAGCGAACTTCCTGCTTGTCCGGGTACCGGAGCCGTGGACGGCCGAATCGATACAGACCGCGCTCGGACGGCGCGGCGTGCTGGTGCGCAGCTGCGCGATGTACCCGGGGCTGACGGAGCGGGACATTCGGCTGGCGGTGAAGGACGAACCGGCCTGCGGCAAACTGCTGCGGGAGCTGGAAGCGGTGATGGGGGAAGCGTTGTAGGGGAGAAGCGGTGAGGAGAATTCAAGAGGAACGGGATGATTGGGATTCCTGTGAATTCCTGACGGTAGGGATGAATTGAACGAGTATCGTTTGCGATTGCGCAAGACGTGGATTTGGGAGGAAGGGAAGAATGACGATCGAGATGCCTTTTATGGAGGCGAACCCGGGCAAGGTTTATGCATCTGAAGCCTGGCCTGGCTTGAAGCTGGAATACGGGGAGCGCCATTTGTTGCTGGAAGCCCCGCAGGAGATGGACGGGCTGAGCAGCGCGGTGTATGGCGGCGGCTTCGGCAAGCTTAGCCGAATGGTCAACATCTACGTAGACCGGCATTACCGCTGCGATGACCCAGCGCGGGATATCGCGGATCTGCTGGGGCAGTGGGGTTATCCGGCTGAAGGAACGGCCGGGCTGCTGACGGCGGTGCCGATGCGCTACGCGGCGGTGGCGGAGGAGCGGGGAGGCGATTTCGCCGTCTTCTGCTGCGCGACGGCGGGAGCTTCGAATGCCGCGCGGGCCGGCGTTCGGCGGACGACGTTCCCGGCCTCGTGGACACCGGGAACGATTAATGTGCTGCTGGCCGTGGACGGACGGCTGACGCCGGCGGCGATGGTCAACGCCGTGATGACGGCGACGGAGGCCAAGACGGCCGCGCTGGGCGAACTCGGCGTGCTGGACGCCGAGAACGGGCTTGCGGCCACCGGCACCACGACCGACGCGGTCGCGCTTGGCGTGAGTCAGCGGGCCGACTGGCCGCTGCTGCACGCTTACGCGGGCACCGCGACGGACCTGGGCGGCACGGTGGGCCGCCTGGTGTACGCCGCCGTAGGCGCGTCGCTGCGCGCAGCGGCCGCAGGCGCGGGAGCACGCCGATGATGGCGGCGTGGTGGGTGTTGCCGGTCGCGTATGCGCTCGACCGGCTGCTCGGCGATCCGCGCTGGCTTCCCCACCCGGTGGTGGGGATGGGCAAGGCGATCGCCGCGCTCGAGGCGGCCATCCGCCGCCTCGTTCCGCCCCGCCGCTATCGGGCGGCGGGGGTGCTGCTGCCGCTGGTCGTCGCCGGCGGCAGCTTTGTCTTGACCTGGGCGCTGCTGCGCTTGCTGGCCCAGGTCAGCCCGTGGCTGGCGGCCGCAGTGGAGGCCGCCCTCATCTGGACGACGATCGCCGCCAAAGGCTTGCGCATGGCTGGGATGGACGTGGCCGGGCACCTGCTGCGCGGTGACCTGCCTACCGCCCGCCGCGCGCTCGGCATGATCGTCGGGCGCGACACGGCGCACTTGGATGCGCCGGAGATCACGCGCGGCGCCGTCGAAACCGTCGCCGAGAACATCGTCGACGCCGTCGTGTCGCCGCTTGTTTATGGCCTGCTGGGCGGTGCCCCGCTGGCGATGGCATACCGGGCGGTGAACACCCTCGATTCGATGGTCGGCTATAAGAACGACAAATACATCGATCTCGGCTGGGCTTCCGCCCGGTTGGACGATATCGCCAATTACATCCCCGCCCGGTTGACGGCGCTGCTGCTCTACGTCGCAGCATGGGCCTTGCGGTTGGATGCCCGCGGCGTCTGGCGAATGGTACGCCGCGATGCCGCCAAGCATCCGAGCCCGAACAGCGGCTACCCGGAAGCGGCGGTGGCCGGGGCTCTAGGCGTACGCCTTGGCGGGGAGAACTCCTACCACAGCGTCGTCTCGTTCCGCGCCTATATGGGCGACAAGACCCGAGAGCTGGTTCCCGAGGACGTAGCGAAGACGGCGAAACTGATGTTCTGGGCGGCGAATGCGATGGTAATCGTAGGAACGGGGATATGGATTGCGATCACCGGCAATTGGACATGGATTTAATCGGAATGGGAGACTCGATTCGTGAATTAGCGGCGGGCCTTGAGCTTGAACTTAACTTTGGAGGGGAATGGCCTGGGAGGTGAACGTGAATGAACGTGGAATGGTGGCTGGTTCGTCATGGCCTCACGGCCTGGAACGCCGAACGCCGGTATCAAGGGCATAGTGATCTCCCCCTGCTGCCGGGTGAAGCATCGGGCTTGGCCGAGCTGCGCCGGGAACTGGCGGGGGTCGATTTCGCGGCGGTGTATGTCAGTGATTTAAGGCGCTGCCGCGAAACGTTAGCCTGGGCCCGTCCAGACTTACTGGACGGCGCGCAGCAGGACCCCCGCCTGCGGGAAATGAATTTCGGCCGGTGGGAGGGCCAGACGTATGAGATGCTCAAGGACAACGAGCGTTACCGTACTTGGATCGACGATCCGCAAGCCGCAACGCCACCTGACGGCGAATCATGGCAGGCTTTTGAGGCACGTGTGTCGGGGGTGTGCGGGGAATTCTTAACGAGGACGGAAGCGTTAGCGGGATCCGACTCTATCTCCAACTCCAACTCCAGCTTTGGCAGTTTGGCAAACGTCCGATTGCGGGAGACATTCCCGCCGTCAGCGGTTCGATTATATCCGTCTTTGCCGCTAACCGCATCACAGCCGCTTGAACCCACCCGTTTGCTCATCGTCACCCATGGCGGGGTTATCTCATTGATCTGTTCACTGCTTCAACCGAATTTGAGTTTCTGGGACACCCGGGTTGGGCCGGGCGGCGTGAAACGTTTGTACTTTCGAGAGGAAGGGGAACCTGAGGTGGAGAAGGAGGCGTACGATGAATGATTCTGAGATGAAGCTGAAGCTAAGGCTAAAGCTTAGCGTGCTGGATTTGGTTCCGAAGCTCCCGGGGACTAAGGCGGAAGCGGCACTTGAACAAGCCATCCGGTTGGCCCGGCAAGCGGAAGAACTGGGATATCTGCGGTACTGGACGGCGGAACATCACGATATGGAGGGTCTGGCCAGTGCGGCGCCAGAGGTGCTGCTGTCAGCGATCGGAGCGGCTACCCGCCGGATCCGTCTTGGATCAGGAGCCGTATTGCTGCCGCATTATAGCCCGCTGAAGGTAGCGGAAAACTTCCGGCTCCTTGCGGCCCTCTATCCGGGGCGTATCGATCTTGGGATCGGGAGAGCTCCCGGCGGGGAGGCGCATGCGGCGATGGCGTTAAGCGGTAATTTTCTGGAACGGGTAGCTCGTTATCCGCAGCTAGCGAAGGATCTCTCTGACTTGCTTGCGGATCGTTATCGCTACGACGATCATCCCGTTACTGCTCGGCCAATTCCCCATCTTCCGCTCGATCTATGGATGCTTGGCACTAATGTCAAAAGTGCATGTTATGCGGCCGAACTCGGAACGGGTTACGTCTTCGGTCAATTTATGAGTGAAAGCGATGGGGGAGAGATCCTGCGGACCTATCGTGAAACCTTCCGCCCTTCCTTGCACCAAGCCCAGCCAACGACGATACTTGCCGTTAGTGTCATTTGTGCAGAGACGAAAGAGCAGGCGGAGACCCTAGCGGCGAAGGCGGCCGAAGGATTCCTCGCCCGCGGAGGTTCGCCTTTCCAAGGGCTTGTCGGGACAGGGCATCAGGTCCGCGAACAGCTGCAGAACATGCAACGCGAGTGTCTTAACGACGAGTTTTTGATCGTCTCGCCGATCCCCGATTACGAGGAGCGGTTGCGTTCCTATCGGCTTCTTGCCGATCCGTGCTGATGTTGAAATGTTGCAGAATGTACAACATTTTACCCTGATCCACCGGGGTTCTAGCTATAATGTTGCAGAAAGTGCAGCATTTTTGCGACAGAGCGCCCGATTTGCTGTGAAATGTTGTACAAAATGCAACATTTTGAGGGCGGCAGTCCCATGCCGGCTAATAATGTTGCAGAAAATGCAACATTTTTGCAGCAGAACACCTAATTGCTGTGGGTGTTGTACAACATGCAACATTAGTCGCACTTCCCCCGGGGCTCCCGATCCTACCGCACCCACCGGGCCCACCACCGCACCTACCGCACCTACCGCACCTACCACGCCCACCGCGCCCCCCCATGCCCCCCACGCCCACCGCATCTACCGATCCCCCCGCACCCCCCGCGCCCCCCGCACCCCCTCGCCCTACCACGTCCTGCTGCATCCACGCCCTCGCCCTGCGCTGTGCATTCCGCTCCACCCCTATTCCCAATTCCAAGGAAACAGGGGAAATTCTACATTCCTAAAAAAAATCAACCGGATATCCAAAGTTCGCGCCTTGTTGAAAGCGCTTAAAGGCGAAATAATGGTTTTATCCTAAACACAGGGGGCATGATTCAATGGTCAATAAGAAGCTATGGAAGAGAACTTCGGCAATCGCTTTAACCGCCGTGCTGGCGCTGAGCTTGTCGGCATGCGGAGGCAACGCGGCGAAGAACAATGCAGCGGCGAACGAGCCGGCCGGAAACGGGGCGAAGAGCGGGAGCGGCGGCGAGAAGATCACTATCACGTTCCAGAACATTTATCCAGACCCGGCTACTCCGTCCTATAAAACGATCCATGCGCTGGTTGAAGAGTACGAAACGGCGCATCCCAACATCCATATCGAACTCGACACGCTGAATACCGACCAGCAAAAAATCAAGCTCAAAACGCAAGCCGCATCCAAAGAAGTTCCGGACATTACGATCGTGAACCCGGCGGCGCAAATGAAACCGTTCGTGGACGCCGGCCTGCTGGCGCCGCTCAACGACATGCTGGACCAAAACGGCCTGAAGGACACGTACCAAGCGGGATTGCTTGATTACTACAGCTTTGACGGCAACGTGTATGCCCTGCCGGACGGCAACAATATCGAAGTGGTTTATTACAATAAGGAACTGTTCGAGCAAGCCGGCATCACCAAAACACCGGAAACGTTCGATGAGTTCCTGGCTGACGTGAAGATCTTCAAAGAAAAAGGCATCACGCCGCTGGCGATCGGCGAGAAGGATTCCTGGACCGGTTCGTTCCTGTTCATGAACATCCTGCTTCGTACGAACGGCGGCCCTGGGTTCCTGCAAGACGTGATGGACGGCAAGAAGACGTTTGAAGATCCGGCCTTCATCGAAGCCGTCGACAAGTTCCAAGAGCTGGTGCAAGCCGGCGCGTTCCCGGACGGCGCAACCTCCATTGACGCAACGGCGGGCGGCAACATCTTCAAATCCGGTCAAGCGGCGATGTGGGTGATCGGATCCTGGGAAACCGGCGCCATCGATGCTTCGTCTGTAGCTGGCAAGGTCGGCGCATTCCAATTCCCGACTGTGAACGGCAAGGGCGATCCAAACGAGTTCATGCTCGCACCGGGCAGCGCGTTTGCGGTATCGGCGAACAGCGAGCATTTGCAGGAAACAAAGGACTTCTTGAACTTCTTTACGCTGAACTTCCCGAAGAAGCAATTTGAGAACAAAAACGCCGTAGGTCTCGGCCAAAAAGTCGACGGCGACCTGAAAGCAGCCGGTTACTCCGACCTCGCCATCAACGTGGCTGAATTGTTCAACCAAGTGAAGGGCGGCGACCTGGCGTTTGACAACACGATGAATCCGGCAACCGCGCAAGTCCACCTGAGCAGCATCCAAAACCTGTTTGTACAGAAAGTGGAATCCGCTCAAGTAGCCAAAGAACATCAAACCGCCTTCGAAGCCAATAAGCAATAATGAACTAACCCTACCGTATAAAAACTAAAAAGTTACCTTTCCATCGATGCGAAGCAGCCTTATGAGCATTCGTGCCAGAGCGCTTCTTCGCATCGCATTTCTATTGGGGGGCGGAGAGATGAAAGTACTGAAGGTGCCTGCACGCACAATAGCCGTCTTCGTATTGCCTTGTCTGTTGTTGTATGTGTGCCTGGTGTTTGTTCCCATTGTCGTATCGTTTGGGACCAGTTTATTGAATTGGGACGGGATCACCACTGCGAAATTTACGGGGTTATCCAACTTCCGCGACATGTTCTGGAACGATCCAGTCTTCTGGCCGTCGGTCAGGAGAACGTTGCTTTATGCGGTAGCTTCCATGTTGGAAATTCCGCTTTGCTTGTTTTTCGCCATTTTGCTCAGCCGTTATTTGAAGAAGGGAAATACGCTGGCGTCGATTTATTTTACGCCGGTGATTTTATCGGTCGTTATTATCGGACAACTCTGGAAAACCATCTATAACCCGACCTCGATGGGCGGGATGTTGAACGGCGTGCTTATTGCCCTCGGATTGGACAGTTGGACGCATAACTGGCTGACCGAGCCGAAGATCGCCATGTTCAGCTTGTACTTCGTGTCGTTGTGGCAGTATTTCGGCTACCACCTGTTGATCCAATACACCGGGGTGCAGAACATTCCGGACGAAATTTATGAAGCCGCGAAAATCGACGGGGCGGAAGGCTTCAAAGCAGATCGTTACATCACGATGCCGCTAATCGTCCCGATTTTTAAAATATCGATCGTCTTGGCGTTTATCGGCTCCCTGCAGGCGTTTGACCTCGTGATGGTCATGACGGCCGGCGGTCCGGCGCATGCTACCGACGTCATCTCCACGCATATGTACAACAGCTCGTTCCTGTCCTTAAAGTACGGGTACGGCAGCGCGATTGCCACGTTCCTGGTTCTGTTGTGCCTTGTATGCACGGCGATCATCAATTCCATCTTCAACAAGCTCGAGAAAAAATACAGCTAGCCAAGGAGGCGAGGTCCATGCGCAAAATCAAAAAGGGAATCGTGTATCTGCTCTTTGCGATTCCGGTTGTTACTCAGCTGTACCCGCTGTTGTGGCTGCTGCTGTATTCCTTGAAGACGAATGAGGAGATCATGAGCGGGAGCTTCTTCGCCTTGCCTAAGGCGCTGCAGTGGCATAATTACAAAGATGCTTACGAGTCCGGCAGCTATTTGAAATATTTATCGAACAGCGTGATGGTCACCGCGATCACCATGATCTGCGTCATCCTCCTGAGCTCGATGGTGGCGTACGCGATTTCACGTTTCCGCTGGAAGTACGGCGGCTTGGTCATGACCGTCTTTCTGATGGGGATGATGATCCCGATGCAGGCCACGCTGTTGCCGCTGATGGTGATTTTCAAAAACGTTGATATTCTGAATACCCATCTGTCGCTCATATTGCCGTATATCGCTTTCTCCACCCCGATCGCCGTCTTTATTCTCAGCGGGTTCATGAAGAGCATCCCGGCGGAAATCGAGGAGTCGGCTTTTATCGACGGGGCGAGCATTTACCGGATCTTCCGCAGCATCATTATTCCCGTGTCCGTGCCGCCGATGATGACGGTGTGTATCCTTACCTTTATCACGATCTGGAACGAATATATTTTGGCCGCGACGTTTATCTCTTCAGAGAAGCTAAAGACCTTACCCTTTGGGGTATATACGTTCGTCAGCCAATATTCCGTCAACTACGGGGCGATCGGCGCTTTCCTCGTTATGGGCGCACTGCCGGTCATTCTGATCTATTTCTTCCTGTCGAACCAGATTACGAAAGGGATGGTTGCAGGGGCCGTCAAAGGTTAAAGGGATTATCTTGCAAAATAGGGAAGCGGACTTATAATGGAGGAGCAGCAGGACACGAGGATGGGAGGGGGAAAACAGTTGCGAAACGGCTTTCATTCCATCAACCATCGGTTGTTTTTGCTGTTTCTTTTTTGCATGTCGGGCATTTTGCTGATCGTCAGCCTGCTTTACTATAACCGGACCACCGAGCAATATCACGAGAAAATCAGCGACCTGTCGCAAAAAAACGTGGCCCAGACCGCCGGGTTGTTCAGCCTGCTTTACGAAGGGTACGACAGCTTGTCCAAGTCGATCACGAACAATTTCGAAATGATCCGCCTGTTGAACGAGAAAACCGACGAACCGGCGATAGCCTATATCAATGAGCAATCGATTACAAATATTATCGGGGCGATTTTTTATTCGCGCGACGATCTGGTGGGCATCCATGTCATCACCAACCGGGGGAAAATCTATAATTACGGCAACTCGATGAATGTGCTCGATTCGGACTATCCGAAGGAAGAATGGTATCACCAACTCCGCGATTCGTCGGGGAAATTGGTGTGGCTAGGCGTTTATGCCCATTCGCTGATTGATATGAACGAAGACAGTCCGGTGTTCGCTTTTGGCCGGCAAATTTACGATTTGAATGAACACAAGCCGATCGGGATTGCTCTCTTTGAGGTGAACCCCGGGCCTGTGCTGGATGCCCTAGATAATTTGAAGCTGGGCGAGCATAGCGAGGTCTATCTGATGAATCAGCAGGGTCAGGTCGTCTCGTCGCTGACCGAGCCGGCACCGGTGTTGCCGAACCTCCCCAAGCTGGAGGGATCCCGTAATATGGTGGTGGAGCAGAAAGATTCCGGCATTACCGTGGCCTCCCGGCTGCCTTTCTCCGACTGGTCGGTCGTCAGCGTGACGCCGCGCCAGGATTTGAACGTGGAGCTGGTGGAGACCAAACGGTATTTACTGATCGTTATCTCGATCCTGATCATCGTCTCCGCCGTCGTCGCCAGCCTCGTATCGCGGACGATCGCCAATCCGCTGAAGAAGCTGATTCGTGAGATGAAACAGGTAGAGATCGGGAATTTCCGCGGGATGGTGAACGTGTCCTCTTACCAGGAGATCAACATTCTTGTCGCCTCCTTTAACCGGATGGTTAGCCGGATCGAGGAGCTGATCGAAAGAGTCAAGGTCTCTTCGGTCAGCGAGAAGAATGCCGAGCTGCATGCGCTGCAGTCTCAGGTGAACCCGCATTTTTTGTATAACACACTGGATATGATTTACTGGCTGCTGGATGAGAAGGAGAACGATCGGTTAGGCGAGCTCGTCTTATCGCTGTCTTCGATGTTCCGCTACAGCAGCGAGTGGAAAGATGGAGCCAAGGTTACGCTGCGCGAAGAGCTGGAGCAGATCCACCATTATTTGACGATCATCCTGATCCGGCTGGAGGGCCGGCTGCGGGTGGAAACGTCGGTTGACGAGCGTTGGATGGGGATCCGCCTGCCGAAAATGACCGTTCAGCCGATCATCGAAAACGCCGTAAAATACGGGCTCGAGTCCTTGAAACGCCAAGGCGTGCTTAAGCTATATACGCAGGAGGTCGGGGACGTATTAAAGATCGTCGTGGAGGACAACGGGAATGGGATGAATGGTGAGCGGCTGGCTTGGCTGAAGCAGTCGTTGAACCGGCAAATCCCGAGGGAGTCCGGCACGGGCAGCAGCGGCATCGGGCTGCAAAACCTGCATCGCCGCATCCAGCATATGTTTGGTGAACGTTACGGTCTGGAGATCGAGAGCATTCCCGATGAAGGAACCAAGGTGGCCGTCGTGCTGCCGCTTCCAATGGAAGGAGACGTTTCATAGTGAATATTCTGATAGCCGACGACGAACGGGCGATTCGCGAAGGGATCAAACGGACGATTAAGCGGATCTCCCCGGAATATGCGGTGGATTTGGCGGAAGGAGCAGAAGAGGCGGTTAAACTGATGGGAGAGCAGCGTTTCGACATCGTCCTAACGGATATTTTGATGCCGGGGATGAACGGGCTGGAATTCATGCGGATTTCCAAACGCAAGTATCCCTACGTGAAGTGGGTGGTTATCTCGGCCCACAGCGAGTTTGCCTACGCCCAGGAAGCGGTGCGGTTGGGGGCCCGCGATTATCTGCTCAAGCCGATCGGGAAAACCCGGCTGCAGGAAATCATCAGTACCCTGGCGGCGGAAATCCGCGAGGAAAGCGAGCTGATCAAGGAAGAGGAGCTCTTGAAGGCGAATTTGAAATATTTGCGCGAAGGCATGTTCCAGCGGCTGGCCTCAGGCCTGGATATTGGCAATCTGGATCTGACACCGTTTATGGAGGACTATCTCAGCTTTTATTTGATGATGGTCCAGATGGATGCCGGGGACAAAAGCGTGCGGCTTGAGCATTTCATCGTGGAAAATGTGCTCTCCGAGTTGATTGAACGCCATGGACGGGGGTTTGTTGTCAGCTACGACCGGCAAAGTCTGCTGGGACTGATTACGCCGCGGGATCCGGAACGAATCGGACAGTTTCAAGACGAAGTGAAGGCACATATGAAGCACTATTTGAAGGTGCCTTTTCAGATCGTCCATTCAGGTCTGAACAACGATTTCAAGATGGTGCCGCAGGTGGTCATGCGCATGAAGCAGGCCTCCGATTCGCCGGTCACCTTGCTGGATCCAGCGAAAGGCAGCGGGGAGAAGGCAATCGATGTTGCCTTGCAGTACATCAAGGAGCACTACAACGAGGATCTCTCCCTGGAAAAGGTCGCCTCCATCGTCTACCTGAACTCGGCCTATTTCAGTCAGCTGTTCAAGCAGAAGGTCGGGCTTGGCTACAAGGAGTACGTGACCTCGCTCCGGCTGGAGCAAGCGAAGCAACTCCTGCTGAACCCGAAGCTGAAGGTCGCGGAAATCGCCGAATACATCGGCTATCAGGACATGCGGCATTTTACGCAGATGTTCCGCAAGAAATATAACGTGACGCCCAATGAGTACCGGCAGCAGCAGAACATTAATATTTTGCTGGCCAGCGGCGGGATGAAGGAGTAGCGGTGTTGTTGGTTCATTGACAGGAACATATGTTCGTCATATAATGCAGTCAAAAGGGAGGCTGCAAGGATGAACGTAGTTGACAAGCTGACCATCTTGACGGATTCGGCCAAATATGATGTATCTTGTTCTTCCAGCGGGGTTGAACGGGGAAGCGGAGCGAACGGCGACAGCCGGACGGTAGGAAACACCGTCGCTTGCGGCATTTGTCACAGCTTTGCCGCCGACGGACGTTGCATCTCGTTGCTCAAGCTGCTGATGACAAACGCCTGCATTTATGATTGCAAATATTGCGTTAACCGCCGATCTAACGACACGCGCCGCGCTGCATTCACGCCGGAGGAGCTGGCGGAGCTGACGATGCATTTCTACCGCCGCAACTACATCGAGGGCTTGTTCCTCAGCTCCGGGATCATGCGCAGCCCGGATTATACGACAGAGCAACTGATTCGGACGTTGGAGCTGCTGCGGAACCACTACGGGTTCGGCGGCTATATTCACGTGAAGGCGATACCCGGTGCCGATCCGGCGCTGATAGCCCGGCTTGGGCTGCTAGCGGACCGGATGAGCGTAAACATCGAGCTGCCGTCGCAGCACAGCTTGCTTCAGCTTGCGCCCGATAAGAGCAAGGAGGCGATCCTGAAGCCGATGCGCGCCATCCGTCAGGGCATCCGCGAAAACGGTACCGATCTCGTGAAATACCGTCACGCCCCCCGGTTTGTGCCCGGCGGGCAAAGTACACAGCTTATCATCGGGGCTACGCCGGACAGCGATCTCAGCATCCTCAACCTGACGGAGGCGCTGTATCGCAAATATGAGCTGAAGCGGGTGTATTATTCCGCCTACACACCGGTGGCGGAGCATATACTGCTGCCGTCGCTGGATACCAAGCCGCCTCTGCTGCGGGAACACCGCTTGTACCAGGCGGACTGGCTGCTGCGGTTCTACGGCTTTGAAGCCAAGGAGCTGCTCGAGGAACGCACGCCAAATTTTAATTTGTTCATGGATCCGAAATGCCATTGGGCAGTCCAGCATATCGATCGTTTTCCGGTGGAAGTCAATACGGCTCCTTATGAAACGCTGCTGCGCGTCCCGGGGATCGGAATACGAAGCGCTAAACGGATCGTGGCTGCGCGGCGAACAGGGCGGCTTGATTTTCATGGCTTGAAGAAGCTAGGGGTCGTGTTGAAGCGGGCGCAATACTTCCTCACATGTTCTGGACGTCGGCTGGAAGGACTGAAGGTGAACGAAAGCACGATTCTAAGATCCTTGTTGTCTCGCAAGGAAATCGACATGTTCCTGCCGCAGCCGAAGGTGGAGCAGCTGTCGTTGTTCTCCGACGAGGAGTTGGCGGGGACGGCAGGAAGGGAGCTCGGAGCATGGCTGCTTGGATAAAGGAAGCGGCTTACGCTTATGATGGGAGCTTCGACGGTCTGCTAACCTGTGTGTTCGAAAGCTATGAACGCAAGGAAGAACTGGTTGATCTCCGCGCTGACGACGACCCGCAGGTGACGTTATTTGAGTCGAGGTGGGTGGAGACCTCACCTGAGAAAGCGTCCCGGGTTTACAGCGCCATCGGGCGGAGCATCTCGCCGGAGGCTCAGGAGCTCGTCCGCCGCGGGTTCTTGACTTGCGAGCCGCAGAAGGATTTGTTAATCTATCGCTTCCTGCGGCTCGGATTCTGGCATGGGCGTGCAGCTATAGATATGCTGACCGAGACTACGGTGCATCGGCTTCGCAAAGCGGTAAGACATTTGAATACGGAAAGTCACGCTTTGATGGGGTTTGTCCGCTTCTCGGTATACGGCGATGTGCTCGTTTCGGTGATTGAACCCAAGAACCGCGTGTTGCCGATCTTAGCCCCGCACTTTAGCAACCGTTATCGTCATGAGGCGTTTCTGATCTACGATCAAACTCATCGCCAGGCGCTGATCCATCGCCCGAAGGAGGCGACTCCGGAGCGGACGGAGATCGTGGATCTCGATGAGCTCGTCTTGCCGGAGGTGGGGGAGCAGGAACGGGTATACCGCCGGTTGTGGAAGCAATTTTACGACACCGTGGCGATCCGGGAACGGCTGAATCCTCGGGCACAAATGTCGCATATGCCCAAGCGATACTGGGCGCAGTTGACCGAAATGCGGGATGATTGAACATTCTGGTACAATGGGGAGATAAGGACAAGAGAGGATGTCGCTAGATTGAATCCAAGCTACAATTTGAAATCATCCCCCATCACATATATTTATCCTTTTGCCAGCCATGAGAGCGAGCGGGAGCTCTGTCTGATGGAGCAGCGCGCCCTGTTCGGGCAGGCTTCAGAGGGAGACGCTTATTTGGAAAGCCCGCTCCGGCTGCCGCCCAATCGTAGCCCGTTCGTGCAGCTGCGGTTAGATGTTTTGTTTGCTGCGCCTACACTGGATGAGCTTGGCGAGCTGGCATCGTTGCTGGATTTGGAGGGATGCACCTTCAAGGTCCGATATCTCAAAAACGGACGGCGGCAAACGTATGAAGGGGAGCGCGAGGCGGAGCGCCGGATCGGTGCCCAAGTTCGCGGCATCGCGGAGATGCGTGATCCAGAGGTAACCTTGGGTGTGCTGGCGCGGCAGGACGACTGGGTGCTGGGGATATGCCGCATCTCGGACCCGGTCTGGCTTGCGCACAAGGAGAAGCCGCATAACTACTCCACCGGGTTAACGACGGTGGTGGCCCGGGCGCTGGTCAATATCGCCGTGCCAGCCCCGAAAGGCAAGCTAGCTATCGACCCGTGCTGCGGGATGGGCAATGTGCTGATCGAAGCGATGTCGATGGGGATTGACATTGTTGGCAGGGACATCAATCCTGTGGCGATTCGCGGAGCAAGAAGCAATCTACGTCACTTTGGCTATGACGATACAGGAATCGTGGAGATCGGAGATTTAAATGAGCTGGACGGGGCGTACGATGCCGCGATCGTCGACCTTCCTTACAATTTGTGTTCGGTACTAACCGCCACGGAGCGACGGCGGATGCTGGAAAGCGTAAAGCGAATCTCGACAAGAGCGGTGATCGTCTCCACCGAGCCGCTGGAGCAAGATATTGCTGAAGCGAGATTGATTGTTACGGATCACTGTACCGTTAGCAAAGGCCACTTCGTTCGGCAGGTTTGGGGGGTTACAAGAGAAAAGTAACGTAATGCGTTATATTTTTTAGATTCCGTTTGATAGTATTGTTGCCTCCGATTTGCACTGTAAAGCCCCCCACTACCCATAGTGGGGGGCTCTATCATTGGGATCGTTCTGAATATATTCCTTCAAGAAACTCAATTGTGATGCGTTCCGCTTCGCTCCTCGGTGAAATTTCCGAAACTTGACGTAGCCGTTGATACATTTTGATTGTATTTTTTAGAGCGAGGTAGCAACTCTCAAAGCTGTGGATGGGAATGGTTCCTTTTAATTCTTCTACTTCCTCGAGCGCGTGTTTTTCTAGCTTTCGAACTCCTCTCGGGAGATGGCCGTTGCTAATGAGTACCAGCGGCCCCAACACTGCATTCCGCATAAATGTTATAGTATCGATTAATTCGAACAATTCGCCTCTTCCTAATTTTGTAGCGCAGTAATGCACCCATACCCAGAAACGGTCTTCAATCCATTGAGGATGAGGGATTGGGAAAGACGGACTTGTTTTACTAATGATAGATGTTATAGCAGCACCTCTCTCCCAAAGAATCAAAGGATTCTCAATTCGGGATTCAAGCTCATCCAGTTGGACAAATTTCAGGTCGACATGAAGAAGAGGTGGGCCATATAAACATATAAGCAATCTAGGCTCCCCGACGTGTTCGCCTGTAAATGCTGAAAGTAAGTTACCCAGTCTTTCGGCAATTAAGTGGCGTTGTTCCATGATCTCGCTTCGAAAAGCAGAATTGTACACAATGATTAAGTCCAGATCACTATACTCATCCATTTCCCCGTACATCATGGATCCACCTGCGAGAAGACCTATTATTCGTTGATCTTGACTCACATACTCAATGGCTTCCTGTATGAATTGATTGTGTAAAGGTAACTTCATGATAAGCACTCCTTAGATTGTGACCCATCAAAAGGGTATTATT
This sequence comes from Paenibacillus rhizolycopersici, assembly GCF_014947195.2. Taxonomy (NCBI): domain Bacteria; kingdom Bacillati; phylum Bacillota; class Bacilli; order Caryophanales; family Paenibacillaceae; genus Paenibacillus; species Paenibacillus rhizolycopersici. Next base: position 521,530 of record NZ_JADCNN020000001.1, read on the forward strand.
ATAAAATATCATATATATTGAGTATGCCGCAAATCATTGATCAATTTACCAGAAATAAATCGGGTACGCCAGACACAACGTTCTTAAAATGAACGTTCTATTTATAGAAATCCGTCGATTATTTGCACCCTGTCTCGAAACTCCTAACTTTTTCCTTTTTATGACTCCAGTCCTATTTTATAATGTTAGCAAAGTTTACACATAGGGGTGGGGACATGAATCAACTTCGTTGGTTAGGAAGAAACGCCGTTTGGCTTGGCGTGGGATTGGCAGTTCTTCTCGCAGTTTGTGTGGTAGTAGCGAAGACGCCATGGTATATCACGGCTCTTGCGCTATTGACGCTCCTCTGCTTGGGTTATTCCCTGCTGCCGTCGGGAACCAGCCGGGGGACTGCGCCGTGGGGGGGACTGCTGGGAGGCAAGTCCGTTGCGGCGAGTGCGGATGAACCCGTGCGGAAGGAGACCGATTGGACAACGGTCTTCAATGAGTCGCTGGTGGCGGCGGATCGGTTGCAGGCGGCGGTCGGCGAAGTAGGCGGGAGCCTTGAGCAACTGCACAGGTTGGCCGACACGGCGGCGGAGGAGGATTTGAAGCTAAAGCACAGCAGCGAGCGCTCACTGGAACAGGTGCAGGAGAGCCTCGCTGCGATGGAGGAGGTTGCCGCATCGGCTTCCCAAATCCATGACGCCGCAGAGCATCTCCTAAGCCGCAGCGAGCACACCCGGGCCGAAGCGGTGCGCATGGCTGGGGCGCTTGAAGCGGCGGATGGCACGATCCGTTCGTTGGCCGATTCCCAGGAATCGATTGCCGGGCCGATGGAGGAATTGGAGGGGAATACGCGGAAGTTGGGCGCGCTGTACCGGAGTTTGGAAGAGATCGCCGGGGAGGTGGCTTTGCTGGCGCTGAACGCATCCATTGAAGCGGCCCGTTTGGGGGCTCAAGGCAAAGGTTTCGACGTGGTAGCCGTACGTATGCGTCAGCTGGCGGACCAAAGCACCGAAGCGATCAGCCGCTCTGCTCCGTTGTTCCGGCAGATTGCCGCGGATGTGGACCGCGTGAAGTCCACGCTGAAAGGCGGCCGGGACTCGGCGCTGGAGGGCATTTCCCTGATGAAGCGAATGGGTGAGGATATTCGTTTCATCGCGGAGGAAGTGGCCGGAGTGAATGGACTGGTTGCCGAGACAGGGCAGCGAAGCCGGGAGCAAGCCGAGCTGACGCGTAACATGGAAGCCATGCTGGGTGAGGTGCATGAAGCACTGAATCGAAGCATCATCCATGTGGAGGGGGCGCTGTCTCGAATGGAGTCCGAACGGGAGCATATTTCCAAGCTGCAGACCGTAGTCGTGGGGCTCGACCGGGCGCAAGGCGAACTGATGGTTTCGCTTAACTCCGTGCATTCGGGGACGGATTTGGCCGCCGGAGGCGAGGAAGCGGTGGCGTTGGGACAGGCCTATGCCCGGAAGCTGCTTAAGGCAGCCGATCAGCCGCGGTTCCTGGCGATGGAACCGGCTGGACACCGAGCCGCTCTGGAGGAGCTATTGGCCGCGGAACCGGGACTTGAAGCAGCTTGGTCAAACCGTGAGGACGGATCCTTTGTCGTGTCCATCCCGGAGGCTGGTTTGCTGAACGCCAAAGGTCGGGAATGGTTCCGCCGTGCTTTTGCCGGGGAAACGGTCGTCTCCGAGGCGTATATCTCAGCGATTACGAAACGACGGTGCATGACGCTTGCCGTGCCCATCCGTCGGGGCGGCGAAGCGATTGGCGTCCTGGGAGCGGATTTGTCTCTGGAGTGAAGTCGAAGACATGACGAAGCGGATTAGATATTGTCAGTTTCCCGCTTTTCCCCTATAATCCAATAGAGAAGAAAGCCTTAAGACAAGCGTACAAATTGTGCCCGTAGGTCCTGAAGCAGCGGTGAAGAACGCCGTGCCGCTTCGGGTTAAAAGGGAAGCCGGTGCAAATCCGGCACGGTCCCGCCACTGTAAACAGGGACGAGCTCACGATGCCACTGTCGCCCGCGAGGGAGATGGGAAGGCGAGCTTTCGTCGATACCTGGAAGTCAGGAGACCTGCCACGGGAAATCAAGACGGTCCTTCGAGGAAAGGATAACGTTCTGCCAAGAGTATCATGGCTTGGCGCCAGACTGTGGAGCTCTCCACTTCGTCGGCGCGCGGCATGACTTTGTAGACGTAACCCCATCCGCTAGGATAGGGGTTTTTCTTTGTTGCCGGGATGGTGTTCGGCTGGACTTGAAATCCGGCTGCACAACGTACCGCTGAAGCACGAGGCGATTCTTTACCAACTGGAATGAACAAAAAGGGGAGATTTGGAGATGAAGAACTGGAAACGAATCGCAAGCTTGGGCTTGTTGGCCTTGCTGCTGGTGCTGGCTGCCTGCGGTAACAACGCAGTGAATCAAGGAACGGGGAACGCTGCGGAGGCGACACAGCAGACGCAAAACGCGGGAACAAATGCTGAAGCGAATCAACCAGCCGCACAGGAGACGACTTATCCCTATACCGTAACGGATTCCACCGGCAAGGAGTTCACGTTTGACGCAGCGCCGGAACGAATGGTTTCGCTGGCGCCGTCAGAGACGGAAGTGCTGTTTGCTCTTGGGCTTAATGAACAAGTCGCCGGCGTATCCGATTTGGACGACTATCCGGAAGCGGTGAAGGACAAACCGCGGATGGGCGGATTCCAGGTGAACGTTGAAGCGATCGTGGCGGCGCAGCCGGATCTCATTTTGGCAGCTAGTCTCATTGATGAGGCGACGGTCAAAAGCCTGACGGATATGGGACTTCAAGTGTTCCAATCCAATCCGAAAACGATCGATGCGGTTATGGAGCATATTCAAACGATTGGCAAAATCACGAATCACCAGGCCGAAGCGGACGAAGTGGTCGGGAAGATGAAGCAGGAGGTCCAAACCGTTACTGATGCGGTGGGTTCGCTGAGCGAGGATCAGAAGAAAAAGGTGTACATCGAGTTTTCCCCAGGCTGGACAGTCGGTAAAGGTGAATTTATGGATGAAATGATCACGTTATCGGGCGGCATCAACGTTGCTTCCGAGGTTGAGGGATGGTCCGAGATTAATGAAGAGCAGATTATTCAAGCGAACCCGGATGTCATTTTGTATGCAAAAAGCGTAATTGACGAGAACAACAAGACGTTGGCTGACATCATCAAAGGCCGTTCCGGCTGGGACCAAATATCGGCTGTGAAGGAGAATCGGATCATTGCTATGGACGATAATCTGCTTAGTCGTACAGGTCCTCGCGTGACACAAGGGCTAATCGAAGTCGCCAAAGCGATTCATCCGGATTTGATCCAGCCATGACGCGCGGCAGATTAGCCGGATATGGGGCGGCGGGACTCGTTCTGCTAGCGGTGACGTTGCTGTTCTGCATCGGCATTGGCTCTGTCTATGTTCCGGCAGGGGATATTGCGGCCATCCTGCTGCATCGGCTCCCGGGTCTTGGCCGCTTGATTACGCCGGACTGGGGCGCTGCGGCAGAGCAAATCGTCGTGCAGGTTCGCTTGCCTCGCGTGCTGCTCGGGATGTTGGTTGGCGCTTCGCTCGCCGTGGCGGGCGCAGGCTTTCAAGGCGTGCTGCGCAACCCGCTGGCGGATCCCTTTACGTTAGGGGTATCGTCAGGTTCGGCGATCGGTGCGGCTGTGCTGATTTTTTTCGGATGGCAGTTTTCGTTGCTTGGCATCTTTACGTTGCCGATGATCGCCTTCGTGACCGGGGCGGTTACGTTATGGATCGTGATCTGGCTGGCCCGGGAGAACGGGAAGCTGCCCATCGAAAGCCTGGTCTTGTCCGGCGTCGTGATGCAGTCTTTTCTAGGGGCGGTCGTGTCCTTTTTAACGGCGATGTCGAAAAAAACAATCAATGAGATTTATTATTGGACGATGGGCAGTTTGAGCTTGCGCGGATGGTCGTATACGGCCATCCTTTTGCCGTATTTGCTGGTGGGGGCCCTGTTCCTGTGGAGCCGGGCCAAGCATTTGAACCTGCTGGCTCTTGGTGAACGTCAGGCTTCCCACTCCGGGATGGCTGTGGAACGGACCAAACTGGCCGTGTTGCTCGTCGCCACGCTGATGACGGCAGCTGCGGTGTCGGTGTCCGGGGTGATCGGATTCGTAGGTCTGGTCGTTCCGCATATGATCCGACTGATCACCGGACCGAATTACCGCCTAATCATCCCGCTGTCCGCGCTAGGTGGGGGGATATTCATGATGTGGAGCGACCTGGCCGCCCGCTCTCTGCTGGCCCCTACAGAAATTCCGCTGGGCATCGTCACCGCGTTTGTGGGAGCGCCTTTCTTTGGGTATCTGCTGTACCGGAAGAAAAAGCAGAGAGAGGAGGAGCTGCGTTGATCGAGGTGCGGGGAGTTGCGAAGGCGTTTGGTCGCCTCGAAGTGCTGAACGAAGTGGATTGGCGGGTCGGCCGCTGCGAGTTTTGGGGATTGATCGGTCCAAACGGCAGCGGCAAAACGACCCTCCTGAACCTAATCTCAGGTGTGGAACAACCGGATTCCGGCGCGATTGCGCTGGAGGGGCGTCCGTTGACGGCCTACTCCCGCAAGGAACTGTCGCGTAAAGTCGCCGTTCTCCAACAGGACGGGCTTCCGTCCGTCGCGTTCACGGTTCGCGAGGTCGTAGAGATGGGCCGATTCGCCCATCAGGACTGGCGCGGCAGGGAGATAGGAGGGGCGGTGGCCGGCCGCCGCCTCATCGACGGCATTATGGAGCGCCTTGACTTGAAGGAGCTCGAGCATCGTCCGCTGGGCGTGCTGAGTGGGGGGCAGCGGCAGCGGGTAGCGCTCGGGAAAGTGATGGCCCAGCAGCCCGAGCTGGTGCTGCTTGATGAACCAACGACCTATTTGGACTTGCGCTACCAGATGCAGTTTATGGAGATGGTCGCCGATTGGCAGCGAGAAGCGGGGCTAACTGTCGTTTCGGTCATGCATGATCTGAATTTGGCTGCGTTGTTTTGCAGCCATCTTCTTGTCATGAGCGGAGGTCGGATCGTGGATCAGGGGGCGCCGGAGAATATTTTGTCGCCGGAGCTGGTCGCCGAGGTGTTTGGGGTTCAGGCACATCAAGTGCCTCATCCGGACTCAAACGTTCCGCAGCTGCTGCTGCTGCGTCGGGAACGGTCGTGAGTACCGGCTGCTATGGCGGCGTGAGAAGTGCAAGAACGCTGATGCGTAAGATGCGTAATAATGAAAGGGGAATGCATGATGGGATACGATTCAATAGGACAACTGACACAAGCGATAACCCCGCTGGACGAAGTCGCGATGGCGGCGGCCCGCGCCCATGTGGACCGTTTGACGAAACCTCCGGGGAGTCTCGGGAAGCTGGAAGGATTGGCCGTGAAGCTGGCGGGCATCACGGGAGAGGTCCAACCCGCGTTCCGGAAACGTTCAGTGATCGTCATGGCGGCGGATCACGGCGTCTGTGAGGAAGGGGTCAGCGCATTTCCGGCCGAAGTGACTCCGCAGATGGTACACAACTTTTTGGCTGGAGGTGCGGCGGTGAATGTGCTGGCGCGTCAAGCTTCGGCTGACGTCGTTTGCGTGGATATCGGGGTTAATGCAGAGTTGTCGCATCCGTCTCTTGTTCAGCGGAAGCTGCGTTACGGAACCGGGAACATGGCCATTGGACCGGCGATGAGCCGAGAAGAAGCCGAAGCCGCTATCCGAGTGGGGGCTCAAGTCGTCGATGACGCGGTGTCCCAAGGCGTTCGACTGTTCGTTACCGGGGAGATGGGCATCGGCAACACCACAGCTAGCGCCGCGATCATGAGCAGTCTGACTGGAGTTGTGCCGCAGCAAAGCGTTGGACGCGGGACCGGAGTCAACGATGAACGGCTGCGGCATAAGATCGCCGTCGTGGAGCGGGCGCTGGAAGCAAATCGCCCCAATGCGGACGATCCGCTGGATGTGCTGGCTAAGGTGGGCGGACTTGAAATCGCGGGATTAACCGGCGTTATCCTGGGGGCCGCCGCCCAGCGCTGCCCGGTTGTGATCGACGGATTTATTTCGACCGTCGCTGCGTTGCTCGCGGTGCGCATGAAGCCGGAGTCAGCCGGGTTTCTGATCGCTTCGCACGTCTCTCACGAGCAGGGACACCGCGCGCTCCTGCAGGAGCTCGGGCTGAACCCGATGCTGGAGTTGGACATGCGGCTGGGTGAAGGCACGGGCGGCGTGCTTGCGCTGCATCTCATCGACGCGGCTTGCCGCATCGTGGCCGAGATGGCGACGTTTGAGAGCGCAGGCGTCGCAGATGGCGGGCATGGCGGGGATAACGGGGAGATCGCACGATGAAGATCCTGGTGACCGGCGGCGCCCGCAGCGGCAAAAGCACGTTCGCCGAACGCTGGGTGATGAAACAGGCAAAATCGGCCGGGTATGTTGCGACGGCGCAAGCGTTTGACGATGAGATGAAAGCCCGGATCAACCTGCACCGTCTCCAGCGGGAGCAAAGCGGGTTTGCCTGGACAACACATGAAGCGCCGCTTGGTCTGGCCAATCTGCTGTACGAGCTGAGTGAGCAGCCCGTTATAACAGGAGAGAAATCGGCATCGGAGGTCGCTAGCCCGATCGTGCTGGTCGACTGTCTGACCCTGTGGCTGTCGAACGTGCTCCTGGGCGCAGGCGATGGACAGGATACCTCCGACAGCGTGCTGGCGCGAGAAATCGAGCAGCTGATCGCCGCAATCGAAGACTTCCCCGGTACGCTGGTGATGGTGACCAACGAGGTGGGCAGCGGCATCGTACCCGAGTATCCGTTAGGTCGGCAATACCGGGATTGGGCAGGGCTGCTGAACCGGACAATAGCGTCAATTTCGGATCAGGTCTTTCTGGTCACTGCCGGAATCCCCATCGAATTGAAAAGCCGGGAGTATCGCTTATGACCGAATCGAAACGCGAAATTAATCCCCGGAGTGCCAAGTCCGGCGTCCTGCAACCGTTGCTGGCCGCATTCCAATTCCTGTCCCGCTTCCCGGTTCGGGCCGAACTGGAATTTACGCCGGACCTGTTGCGACGCAGCACCACTTATTATCCGCTTGTGGGAGCGGCGATCGGCGTCGCCGTCTGGGTAGGGGGCTGGCTCGCCGCCTGGCTGCTTCCGCCGCTTCCGGCAGCCATACTCGCCTTAATCCTTTGGGTCTGGTTAACCGGAGGGCTGCATCTGGACGGTTGGATGGATACGGCCGACGGATTGCTGAGCTACCGGCCACGCGAGAAGATGCTAGAGATTATGAAAGACAGCCGGGTTGGCGCAATGGGCGTGTTGGCGTGTGTTCTCTTGCTCTTATTTAAGGCCTCGTTGTTGGCACCCCTCCTCCAAGGAGATAGGCTGACAACGGGGCTCGCGTTGCTGATGGCCCCTTTATGGAGCCGCTGGTTTATGAGCCGGGCGATGTTTCGATGGCCGAAGGCTCGGCAAGGTGAGGGATTAGCCGCGCAGTTTCACGGCTTTGGTGAGCGGGATGCCTGGGGAGGCACTATGATGGCGGTCACGCTTACGGTCATGGTGCTGCTGCTAACCCTGCTCCTGTCGCTGAGCGGAGCTGACGAAACCGCATTGCTTCGCTCGCTATTATATATCGTTACGGCGCCTTTGATTGCCTGGGCAGCGGGCACCTGGGCGGCCCGTCGGATCAGTGCCAAACTGGGCGGTTTGACTGGGGATACATACGGTGCGCTTGGTGAAGGGCTGGAGGCTGTCCTGCTTCTGCTCGCCGTGTTGATTTTGCGGTAAGGCCTGGATGTTAATGTCATAGCAAGTCCGTGTCCCAACCGAGGTTTTGCACCATTATCCCTTAGGCTCAGGGTGCTAATAACGATAACAATACAAGGGCCCCCACCCTTAATGAAAGGGATAATCGGGCAAAGCAGCCTGCAGAGGAACAAATCTCACGATTCGGAAAGGGGTGGAGGCTAAAGTGAACAAAAGGCTTGACGAGTTTGAAGTTACTGGCGCAGATTCTGATGCCCCGGCTCCGGCCAGCGCGGTGCTGATGATCCAAGGCACGGCATCGGACGTGGGTAAAAGCGTCATCGTGACGGCATTATGCCGTATTTTCGCGCAGGACGGGCTTCATCCAGTTCCGTTTAAGTCGCAGAATATGGCTCTGAACTCCTATGTTACACCAGACGGATTCGAAATCGGTCGGGCGCAAGGAATCCAGGCGGAGGCTTGCGGGATCGACGCCACCACGGACATGAATCCGGTGTTGATCAAGCCAACGGGTGAGATGCATTCGCAAATCGTCGTTCACGGGCGTCCTTACCGGCATCTCAGCGCATCAGACTATCGCGAGGAGTTCCTGCCCCATGCCAAATCGCTGGTGGTGGAAGCGCTTGGAAGGCTGCGCGAGAAGCACGGCATCGTCGTCATGGAGGGGGCTGGCAGCCCGGCGGAAATCAACCTGAAGCAGCGGGATATCGTCAATATGAATTTGGCTGAGTGGGCGGATGCTCCGGTCATTTTGGTCGGCGATATCGACCGTGGCGGCGTATTTGCCTTTCTCGTCGGCACGTTGGAGCTGCTGGAGCCGCACGAACGAGCTCGAGTCAAAGGGTTCTTGATCAACAAGTTCCGCGGCGATTTGTCCCTGCTGCAGCCCGGGCTGGATTGGCTGGAGCAGCGGACCGGGATTCCTGTGTTAGGCGTGCTCCCGTTTCTGCCTGATCTGGATATTGAAGCGGAGGATTCTGTTGTTCTGGATACTTATGTTTCCCGCTCAGAGAAGGCTGCCGGTAAGGTGCTGGATATCGCGGTCATTCGTTACCCGCGAATTTCTAATTTTACCGATTTCGCACCTTTGGCTGCCGAACCGGATGTGTCACTGCGTTACGTAAGTAAACCTTCGGAACTTGGACATCCGGATGCCGTGATTTTACCGGGAACCAAGGATACGATCGGGGATTTAACATTCCTGCGGGAGCAAGGGCTGGAGGGAGCAATTTGCAGTTTGATCGAAGGGAATACCCAAGCCCAGCTTGTCGGCATTTGTGGTGGGTATCAAATGCTGGGAGAGCAATTGCATGATCCAGACGCGGTAGAATCCGGCCAAGTGAGATCGGCGATAGGAATTGGTTTGCTACCTTTAACAACAACCTTCATTCCGGGCAAAAGGACCGTTCGCGTTTATGGCCAAACGATAGATAACCTGCCAGTTCCGCTGCATCTTTCGGATCGTCGATTGCTGATAGAAGGCTATGAGATCCATGCTGGCGAGACCCAATTCCTTCGGGACATCAGTCCTTTGTTTATGTTACAAGCCGAAGGGATGGAGCCAAGGCAGGGGGGAGCGGAGGACGCCCCGCATCCGGAAGGCGCAGTTCGAGCCGACGGGAGAGTGTTCGGAACGTATCTACACGGTTTGTTCCACAATGATACCTGGCGGCGCGCCTGGCTGGATGGGCTTCGTACAAGCAAAGGACTGGAACCTTTGGGCACCACTTTTGCGTCCTTCTCGCGGAAGGAGGAAGCCTTCAACCGGCTGGCTGATGTAGTCCGCAGCCATTTGCGGATGGACCTGGTCTACGAAATTTCCGGAATTCGGCCGAGCGCGGAAGAAGGTAAGCTTTGACAAATCAGGCGATTCTAAGGTAGCATGATAGTACGCTTAATTTTCGATGAGTAAAGTCGAAAAGCGGGGGAACCATTTTTTGGGGCGAATCGTTGCTAGTTTTAACGTAGGGGACCATCTTTCCCGAGCCCGTCAGCTAACCTCGTTTGCAGTGGATGGGTCATCTTAAATATGTTCAGTCATCAACTAATGACCCTGTTTATTTGAGCGGGGTCTTTTTGTGCTTCTCAAGGGATATGACCCGAGCATTCGGCGGAGTACTCGCATTCACTGCAAGGTTTCCCGCTACTTCTTTACGCATCGATCCCATTAAAGGAGGAGATGATTATGGCAAATCCGAAGTACATCACCGACATCGCCAAGGTGAGCGAATTGTCCGAACAGGAGCGTCAGGAATTGAAACCGATTACGGACAAATTCGTCTTTCGGGTAAATGATTACTATTTGAATCTGATCGACTGGAACGATCCGGAAGACCCAATCCGCAAGCTGGTGATCCCGAATACGGGAGAGCTTAAGGAATACGGGCGTTGGGACGCTTCCGACGAGGCGACGAACTATGCGGTTCCCGGCTGTCAGCACAAATACCGGACGACCGCGCTGTTGATCGTCTCCGAGGTTTGCGGCTCCTACTGCCGCTATTGCTTCCGCAAACGCTTGTTCCGCAACGATGTGAAGGAGGCGATGTCTGATGTGACGCCCGGCATCGAGTACATCGCTCAGCATCCCGAGATCAACAACGTCTTATTGACCGGCGGTGACAGCCTGATCCTGGCTACGAGGAAGCTGCGTACTATACTCGAACAGCTGCGAGCCATTGAACATGTGAAAATCATCCGCCTCGGCTCGAAAATCCCCGTTTTTAATCCCATGCGCATTTATGAAGATCCGGAGCTGCTGGATCTGATCAGGGAATTCTCCACCGTAGACCAACGTATTTATGTCATGGCGCATATCAATCATCCGCGCGAAATGACCCCTGAGGCCAAACGAGGCTTTCAGGCGTTGCACGACGCCGGGGCTATTGTGGTCAATCAAACGCCGATCCTCAAAGGCATTAACGACGATGCGGCCGTGCTTGGCGAATTGCTGGATCGGTTGTCCTGGGCAGGCGTCACACCCTATTATTTCTTCATCAACCGGCCAGTTGCCGGAAATGCCGATTTTGTCATTCCGCTGAAACGGGCGTACCAGCTGGTTGAGGAAGCGAAGGCCCGCACTTCGGGCCTGGGCAAGCGCGTGCGCTTGTCGATGAGTCACTCTTCGGGAAAAATCGAAATCCTCGCAATCGAAGACGGCCAGGCTTATCTCAAATATCATCAGTCGCGAGACCATGATTACGGCAAGTTCATGATTTTGCCTTGTCCGGACGAGGCTGCTTGGTTCGATGACCTGCCGGGCAACGAAGCCTACTGGAGGAAACCGGAGCGGAGGCAAGACGAAGCCGTCTCCTTCAACGAAATGTCCGTTACCGGGTAAAACAAAACGTACCCTGACCGCCGGCTCCGTAAAAGGGAGGCAGTAAGGGTACGTTTTTTTTCTCTAAACTCCGGTTAAATCCGGAATTTCGCAATCGATTCTTGCAGCGACAACGCCTGTTCATGCAGCGAACGAACTGTTCGGGCGTGGCTTTCCATTTCACTGAGCTGCTGCTGCGAATATTCGGCGATTTGCTCCATATTGGCCAACGATTTAGCGGTAATATTCGCCGACTCTTCAACGGAAGCGGTCACTTCCTCGGTTCCGGCGGACACCTCCTGCGTGGATGCCGAAACGGATTGGATCGTCAAGTTGACGTTCTGAATGAGTTCCGTCAATTGTTCGAAGGCTTGTCCGGCTTGCTTCACGCGCTCGGTCCCGGAGACGATTTCCTCGCTAGCGCGCTGCATCGCGCTGACGGAATTTTCCGATTCTTCTCGAATGCTGAGCAGATTCTCCCCGATTTCCTCCATCGCCAGGCGGGATTGCTCGGCCAGCTTGCGAACTTCCTCCGCTACGACAGCAAATCCTTTCCCGTGCTCGCCGGCCCGTGCGGCTTCGATCGCTGCGTTGAGGGCCAAAATATTGATTTGCTTCGTGATTTCGGTAATCGTTCCTACAACGTTCGAAATCGATTCGGAGCGATCGTTTAACGTGCGAATATGCTCGAGTGTCCGATTGGCTGCATCTTCAACGTTCTGCATTTGCATCACGGCCGTCTGCGCCAACGTATTGCCGGTGCCAGCTTCATCGGCAGCTTGTCCGATCCGTTCGGTGACTTCGCCGGACGAAGCGGCGATATGCTGCACGCCTTGCGAAATTTCTTCCATCGCCCGGGCGTTTTCAGCTGCGGCGGAGGCAATCGTGATGCTGCCAGTCTCGATTTCCCGAGTGGCCGCACCCGAACGCGAGATCAAATCCTCAAACGTTATAACCGATCGGGACAAGTCTTCCGAGCCGCCTACGACCGCGTGAGACGTTTCCATGACAGCGGCGAACATGTCCTTAAGCTGATTGGTCATTGTCCGGAAACTGCCGGCTAGTTGGGCAACTTCGTCATTTCCCTTCACCTCGACCGTTTGGCGGAAATCGCCGCCGGCCATTTTTTCCGTAATCGCCACCAGTTTCTTGATCGGTTTTGTGATTCGCGCGCTGACAAAGTATGCCGCCGCCATTCCCGCGATAATGACGAGCAGGGTGATACCGATACATATGTATAAAATCTGGTCCTTCTTCTGATCGATGAAGGTGGCGTCAAGGCCTACGGCCAACATCGCTTTGCTGCCGGGGATCGCGATAAAGGCTGTTTTGTGCGAGCCGAATTGGTCGGAATATAACTCGCTGATTTGTACCCCGCCTTTAGATGCCTCGGACATGGCCGGTTGGAGATCCAACTTGTCACCCGGTTTCATGCCGGAATTTTCGTTCGCGGCCAAAACGGCAGCGCCATCCTCTTGAATCTGGAGCAGATAAGCAGTGCTCAAATTGAAGTCCTTGGCACTTTTCGTCAAATACGTCTCCACCGTAAAACGTGAATTATCTTTCCCACTAAGTAATTGCAGGGCTTGGGTCGTATCCAGCCGCTTGAAGATATCCTGTGTACTGGTCTGCAGCACCTTGTCGAACTGCGGCAGCACATTTTGATTAATGATCCCCATTGAAATGTTATAAAAGCTGACGCTAAACAAAAGAGATGATACGACAATGATCACCGCATAGGTACTCATAAGTCTGCGGCTAATGGAGCGATTAATGACCTTGAACACGAAAATCCTCTCCGTTCCCCTTAAATAATGGATTTTATCGATGCATGTGACCGAACCTGGGGTTTCTCTTTTTTTTAACCAATGGTTCATAAGAATCATTTTATAGGAAAAAATGTCCTTTGAAAACGAAAAAGTCGTACTTTTTTTGGTTTTCGCAATAATTTTCATGAATAATGTACTAAATCTATCGGAAAAAAAGAAAAAAAGAACCTTGCGGCACATTCGCGACCGCAAGGTTTCTCAATAAAATAAGATGACATGACGTGTTAGATATAAGTTAACTGCTTGGGATATGCCGTTAGCACTTCCACGCCAATTGCGGTAACCAGAACATCATCTTCGATGCGAACTCCTCCGAGTCCTGGCACATAAACCCCCGGTTCAACGGTAAAGACGTGGCCCTCCGCCAGCAAAAATTCATTCTCCCCATGAACGGAAGGGAACTCGTGAACGTCGATCCCGAGCCCATGCCCAAGCCGGTGGATAAAATAAGGACCATAGCCGGCGGCTTCGATGACTTCGCGGGCGGCGCGATCGATGGAGGCGAAGGTGACGCCTGGCTTGATGGCGGCGATCGCCGCTTCGTTGGCGGCAAGCACGGTCTCATAAATACGTACCAGTTCGCCGGAGAGCTCGCCGACTCCGAAGGTACGGGTGATATCCGAAGCGTAGCCGTCCGCATAAACGCCGATGTCAAACATAAGCAAATCGCCGCGTCGGATCAACCGATCGCCGGGAACCCCGTGCGGTAGGGCCGTCTTTTCACCGGACAACACCATCGAGTCAAAGGAAGGGCCGTCCGCGCCAAGCTTGCGGATTTGATACTCCACTTCGGCGACGAGTTCGCTTTCGCTCACGCCTTCCTTCACTTTCCGGAGCGATTCGCTGAGCACCTGTTCGATCAAATGTACGGCATGCTTGATTTTGCCGACCTCTCCCGAGCTTTTGCGTACCCGCATATCTCGGAGCCAAGGTCCTACATCCATATATCTGGAGAACGTAAGCTTCTCCTGCATGCGCTCAAAGTTAGCCACGGATACCTGCTCTTTCTCGAAGCCGATCGTTCCAAGCGCGCCAGTCAGCCGCTGGCTAAGGAGAGCATAAGGATCATCCGTATCGCCGTGAGTGAGAATTTCCGTAAGGTCAGCCGCTTTGCGGGCCGCTTCCTCATCGAGTGCCGGGACAACTAGGAAGGGCTCGCCTCCAGCTTGGAGGACGGCGCCGAGAAAGCGTTCATGCGGATTGCTCAAGAAGCCCGTTAGGTAATACACATGCTTCGGATCTGTAATTAGCAGCGTGCTAACGCCGGATTCGCGCATTTTGCGTTCTAATTCGGTCCATTTTTCATTCATTTTGAAAAAACTTCCTTTCGTTCGATCTCTTGTTTCATTATAGGACAAAGCGAAATTTTATCAAAATGTTTACTTTTTAGATATTTTCAATAAAATAGAAAGAGGTCATGTATTCAAATTTGAATAAGAACGAAGGAGAGAAAATATTGGTTGCAGAAAAGAAAGATCATACGCGCCTCATCCTAGTCGGATTGATGCTCGCGATTTTAATGTCGGCGATGGACAACACGATTGTCACGACGGCGATGGGGACAATTGTTGCCGATCTCGGCGGGATGGAGCAGTTCGTTTGGGTGACTTCAGCCTACATGGTCACGGTCATGGCGGGGACGCCGATTTTCGGCAAGCTGTCGGATATGTACGGTCGGAAGCGCTTCTTCCTGTTTGGCATCGTGATGTTCCTGCTTGGATCTATACTATGCGGACTTGCCGGCAGTATTGTGCAACTCAGCATCTTCCGGGCGATCCAAGGGATCGGCGGGGGCGCGCTGATGCCGATTGCGTTTACGATCATTTATGACATCTTCCCAGTGGAGAAGCGTGGGAAAATGACCGGACTGATGGGCGCTGTATTTGGTACGTCCAGTATTTTCGGCCCGCTGCTGGGTGCCTTCATCACGGATGCGCTGAGCTGGCATTGGGTATTTTACATCAACGTGCCGATTGGGATCGTATCTCTGGTGATGATTATCATCTACTATAAGGAGTCGCTCACACACGCGAAGCAGCAGATCGACTGGGGCGGGGCGTTTACCTTGGTCGGAGCAGTGGTGTGCCTGATGTTTGCGTTGGAGCTGGGCGGTGAGAAATTCGCGTGGAATTCTGGCGTTATCCTGGGCTTGTTCGCGGGATTTGCCGTGCTCTTCGTTGCGTTCTTGCGGCTCGAAACGAAAGCGCAGGAGCCGATTATTTCATTTGATATGTTCAAAAACCGGCTTTATGCGACTAGCTGTTTGCTGGCTTTATTTTACGGGAGTGTATTTATCGTCGCTACGGTGTACATCCCGATCTTCGTGCAAGGGGTATACGGCGGTTCGGCGACCAACTCCGGCATTATTCTGATGCCGATGATGATCGGCTCGGTGATCGGAAGCATGCTGGGCGGGATGATGGCTTCGCGCATTCCTTACCGCACGGTGATGGCCTTGTCGGTCGTTTGCTTCGTCGGCGGGATCTTTGCGTTAAGCACGCTGACAAACGATACGTCTCGTTTACTGCTTACGGTATACAGTATTCTAACGGGCTTTGGCGTAGGATTCTCCTTCTCGGTGCTTAGCATGGCGTCCGTACATCATTTCGACATGCGGCAGCGTGGAGCGGCGACGTCAACGAACTCGTTCCTCCGTTCCCTGGGGATGACGCTGGGGATTACGATCTTTGGCATCGTGCAGCGCAACTTGATGTCGGGGGCGATGACGGACGCGTTTGCCGGGATGGGACAAGGCGGGGCGAATTTCGGGGATACCCGAGAGGCGCTAAGTCCGGAGAAAAGGGCGCTGATTCCCCCAGAGATTTTGGATAAAATCACCGAGGCGTTGTCCTCTTCGATCGCCCACACTTTTATGTGGGCACTGGTTCCGACTGTCTGCGCGGTCTTGGTCGTGATCGCGATGCCAAAGGACCGGATTGAGCGTGCGGCAGTCAAGCCTTCGAACCAGCAGGGGTAAGCGAGCATGAAGGGTTTGGCTATCCGCCTCTGCATTCTGGGTCTGCTGCTCGAGGAAGACCAACATCCTTACGAAATGCTGATTCGCATCCGGGATCGATTCCTCGACCATCACGGCAACTTTAAAATTGGATCGCTGTATTACGCGGTCGACCAGTTAGCCAAAGAAGCATATATCGAAGCGGTGGAGACGATCCAGACCGATGGACGTCCGGACAAGAAGGTGTACCGGATTACGGACGAAGGCCGGGGGTATTTTCACAAGCTGCTGGTCGACCGTTTTAAAGAGGAAGTGTCCGGTTATCATCCGCTGCATGTCGCCTTGGTATTCGCTAGACACGGGGATCGCGACAAGATCGTTGCCTTGCTGCAGGCTCGCATTCGGGAAGCGGAACATCAGGTAAATTTAAGCTACCAGGTCTACGAAGAGCATCGCGGGATCGTGCCGCGAAGCGTGCTGCATCTGATGGCCGGCCGTTACGAGCACGCCCAAACGGAGCTTTCCTGGCTGCGCCGGCTATATGCGGATGCCGAGGCTGGGCGGTTGGGTGACAGAGACCCGGCCGATTTGTTGAACGATGAAGAATAAGAAACTCCCCGAATCCCACAGGCGATTTTCGCTTACGGGATTCGGGGAGTTTCTTTAGTTTGTTCGAGGAGGAGAGGGTTCATCGGGATTCATCAGGAAGTGTCCTGCTGGGTTAGGCCTTGAGCCTGCGATGGACTGCCTTAGGCTTGGTCAGTCAGGCCGCAGTTCCTTGACCAGACTTGGCGGTGTCCGTCCTTCAAGTGCGGCAACCAGGTTCTCAGCAGCTCGCATCGCCATCTGCCGGCGGGTTTGGTCCGTCGCTGAACCGATATGCGGCAAGGTCACGACGTTGGGCAACTTCAGCAACGGATGGTCCGGATCGATGGGCTCTTTCTCAAACACATCAAGTCCCGCACCGTAAATTTGTCCGTTCTGTAAAGCGGCGGTCATCGCCTGTTCATCAACGGTAGCCCCTCTCGAGGCGTTAACGAATACGGCCGTCGGCTTCATTAAGGCAAATTCACGCGCACCGATCAGCTTTCGCGTTTCCGGCGTGAGCGGCGTGATCAGCACGATGAAGTCCGCTTCCTGCAGCAATTCGTCCAAGGAGCGATAAACGGCGCCCAGCTTGGCTTCAGCCTCAGGCTTGCGGCTGCGGTTGTGGTACAACACATCCATACCGAAGCCAAATTGCCCCCGGTGGGCAACGGCTTCGCCGATTTCACCCATCCCGATGATACCCAGCTTCTTATGGTGGACGTCCAGGCCAAACAGGTTTTGGCCATCGCCGCGTTTCCATAGCCCGGCCTTGACGTATTTGTCCAACTCGGATATTCGGCGGGCAACGTCCAGCATTAAGGCAAAGATGAGATCGGCGACCGTGTCGTTCAGGACGGCTGACGTGTTGGTACCCATCACGCCGCGGGCCTTCATCGCATCCAGATCAAAGTTGTTGTAGCCCACGCTGATATTGCTGACGACTTTCAATTTAGGTGCATGGTCCAGCAGTTCCTGATTGATACTGCGATCTGCGGTTAACAGGCCTTCGGCGTCGCTCAAACTGGCTAGCAGATCGGCCCGGCTCATCGGCCCGTCTCCCTGCCATTTGAGGACTTCGCAATGCTCGGCAAGGTAACTTTCGACTTCCGGGGGAATCGGCCGGGAGATAAACACTTTCGGTTTCATGATGTACTCCTCTCTCGAATGGGAAGGTCTGAATGATTCAAGTCAAGGGATTGATTAGCGGTTATCGATCTTCTCCGGATACATGTCGTGATTCATCAGGCGATGTTCAGCCATCGCTTCATATTTGGTGCCGGGACGGCCGTAGTTGCAGTAGGGATCGATGGAAATGCCGCCGCGCGGTGTGAATTTGCCCCAAACCTCGATATACTTAGGCTCCATGAGTTTGATCAGATCGTTCATGATGATGTTGACGCAGTCCTCGTGGAAATCACCATGATTGCGGAAACTGAACAAATACAGCTTGAGCGACTTGCTTTCCACCATTTTGATGTCGGGAATGTAGCTGATATAGATGGTGGCGAAGTCAGGCTGCCCGGTGATCGGGCATAGGCTGGTGAATTCCGGACAGTTGAACTTTACAAAATAATCGCGGTACGGGTGCTTATTATCAAAGCTCTCCAGTACCTCAGGCGCATAGTCAAAAGGATATTTCACACCCTGGTTGCCCAGCAGCGTGACGTCCTGCATTTCTTCGCGGTTTCTTCCGGCCATGGGAGGCCCTCCTTTTAATATATTCATTTCGTGTTTCTAGCGTCGCTTCGTGTGCTTTGCAATTTGCGCTTCCGTTCTGTGTTTAGTGCGCAAAACGTTTGATGGCTGGTTCTAACGGACCGTACAGCCCTTATTTGCCTATTTCCCGGTCGTTTCCCGCTGTAACGGACTCCAGCGACCTTATTGGGTCATAATCGCAGCCGATTTGTTGCGTTTCTTCGAAATAAGGTCTCCTCAGTCCGTTAGAATCTGAAAATGCCCTTGGAGCCTCAAATAACGTCTCTGGGGTCCGTTAGCCGTGAGAAGGCGGCTTGCTCGACGAACGAAGGGTTCTAACGGACCGTACAGCCCTTATTTGCCTATTTCCCGGTCATTTCCCGCTGTAACGGACTCCAGCGACCTTGTTGGGTCATAATCGCAGCCGATTTGCTGCGTTTCTTTGAAATAAGGTCTCCTCAGTCCGTTAGAATCGGAAAATGCCCTTGGAGCCTCAAATAACGTCTCTGGGGTCCGTTAGCCGCGAGAAGGCGGGGCGGAAGCCAGCGTTTCCCGAGACTAAGTAGCATGAGGCTACGTGAGTGGACGGAGGTCTCGGCTGAATTAATGATTCGCCGCCGCCACCGCCTCCTCGAACCGCTTCGTGATCCAAGGCTGATTTTTGAACTACCGC